>NZ_JAVAYF010000005.1:0-412800 GCF_041954755.1 Microbacterium sp. CR_7 | reverse complement strand
CCGCGCAACCGCACCCGCCGCCTGCAACACCCGCACCCGGTCCGCGTCGGACAGACCCGCGAGGGTGTTGTCGGACAGCACCGCATCCAGATCGCACGCGACCTGGATGAGCATGTCGGCGGGGTGGGTCATACCCTCATCCAACCCGCGACCTCCGACATTCACACGGCTGAAACCACCAGAAACGGGCCAGGTCAGAAGGGTATTCCAGAACACCGGAACGATACCGGACAGGGCCAGAAACCGTCACAGACCACCCGACGGAAACCTCACCACGTTCCGTCTCGCTCCGCTCGCTCAACGACCCGTGAGAGAACACCCGACCGGAAGCTCACCACGTTTCGTCTCACTCCGCTCGCTCAACGACCCGCGAGAGACCACCCGACCGGAACCCCACCACGTTTCGCCTCGCTCCGCTCGCTCAACCACCCGCGGACGAAGTCCGCTGCCTCAACGACCGACAGCGGATCCGGGCAGGGTCATAAAGACGTCGATCTCGTCCGCGGCATCCTCCACGAAGCCGTGCCGTTCATAGAGCCGCCTCGCAGGACTCCCCTGCAGCACGTTCAGCCGGAACGGCCCGGCGACCGGCCCCTCCGCGAGCAGCGTCGCCAACACGGCGCCTCCGATGCCCCGCCCCTGCAGCGAAGGATCCAGGTAGAAGTGCTCGATCCAGGTCTCGTCGCCCTCCGGCCTGACGGCGACGAGCCCGGCATCCGCGCCGTCCACGACGATCACGCGCGTGAGCTCCGGCGCGTACGCGTCGAGGAAGCGGGTCCGCACTCGCACCGGGTCGTAGCGCCCCAGCCGTTCCAGGTCGGGGCGCATCACGACGGCACGCAGCTCGGCCATCCACTCGGCATCCGTCGGTCGAGCGGCCCGGAACTCCCACAGCATGCTTCCATCCAACCAGCGACGACGCGCAGCCGGTCACAGCGCGAGCATCACGATCCCCGCGGCGACGACGACGGACGCGGCGATACGCCACCCCGGCCGACTCTCCTTGAGCACGAAGACGCCGAAGAGGCTCACCAGCACCACACTCACCTCGCGCAGCGGCGCGACGAGCGCGACCGGCGCGATCTGGATCGCGGTGAGCACGAGGATGTACGACAGCGGGGAGAGGATGCTGAACGCGACGATCCTGCGCCACTGGGTGCGCCACAGCATCCGCACAGCACCCCAGCGGCGACGCACGCCGAGCGAGTAGAAGGGGATCTCGAGCAGCGTCGTCCCGACCATGAACGCGACCGGCGACAGGTTCCAGGTGCGGACGGCGTTCGCGTCCCAGATCGTGTATGCGGCGATGGCGACCCCGGTGAGGAGTCCGAACACGAGTCCGAGGTCGATCCCGCGCCCGCGCCGGGTCGCGCTACCGCGGTCGACGAGCCCGATCGCGACGACTCCCACGATGATCGCGGCGACGCCCACGAGTGCGACGAGCGACGGCCGCTCGCCGAGCAGGAGCACCGCGACGATCACCGACAGGAAGGGTCCTGTGCCCCGCGCGGTCGCGTAGACGGTCGAGAGGTTGCCCTCGCGGTAGCCGCGCTGCAGCACCGCCATGTAGACGACGTGCAGCACGCCGGATACGCCGACCCCGAGGGCGAACGCGACGAGGTCGTCGGTGCCGATGCCGCCGGTGAACGGGATCGCGCCGGCCCACACGACTGTGCTGCCGACGGCGCCCCACCACAGGAACGGCGTCCCCGCGCGACTGACGCCGTGTGCGATGACGTTCCACGCGGCGTGCGAGACCGCTGCGGCGATGACGAGGACGAAGGCGAGTGTCGACACGGGAGACCCTTCCATCCGCCGCGGGCGCGACGAACAGGGTCCTCCGGGCTTTTGTCCTGTCAGATGACGGCTGCCCTGCGGAGGGCTGCCGTGGCGCCGCTCGGACCAGTCGGGGCGACGTCGATCCGGAGATCTCCGCCGCGCCCCGGAACCCTAGGCGCTATCGAGACCACCGTACCCCGCGAACGTGGCCGGCAGGTGAACGGGATGCCGAAGTGGCGGCGGAACCTCGGTGTCCGACCCCTCCGATTACGATCGAAGGACGCCATCAGGAAGGTCGACCATGCCCGTCACCCCCGACGCCCTCGCCCACGCCGACGACCTCGCCGACTTCGTCGCCGCGTCTCCGTCGAGTTACCACGCCGCCGCCGAGACGGCCCGTCGCCTGGAAGCAGCCGGGTTCGAGCGCCTGCACGAGGCGCAGGCGTGGCAGGTGCGCCCCGGCGGGCGGTACGTCGTCGTCCGCGACGGCGCGACGATCGGGTGGACGGTGCCGGAGGACGCCACGGCGACCACCCCGACCCATGTCTTCGGCGCGCACACCGACTCCCCCGGCTTCAAGCTCAAGCCGCAGCCGACGACCGGCGGGCGCGGTTGGCTGCAGGCCGCCGTCGAGGTCTACGGCGGCCCGCTGCTCAATTCCTGGCTCGACAGGGAGCTCACCCTCGCCGGACGCCTCGCGCTCGCCGACGGACGCGTCGTGCTGGCCGACACCGGCGCGCTGCTGCGCCTTCCCCAGCTCGCGGTGCACCTCGACCGCGGCGTCAACAACAACGGCCTCGCGCTCGACAAGCAGGCCGAGACGCAGCCGGTATGGGGCCTGGGCGACGTCGCCGAGGCCGACATCCTCGCCGAGCTCGCCGGATCCGCCGGCGTCTCGGCATCCGACATCCGCGGCTACGACGTCGTGATCGCCGATGCGGCGCGCGGCGCGGTGTTCGGCAGGGACGACGCGTTCTTCGCCTCGGGCCGCCTCGACGACCTCGCGTCCGTGCACGCCGGCGTCGTCGCGCTCGCGCAGTCGGGTGTCGCCGACTCCGGACCCATCGCCGTGCTCGCCGCCTTCGACCACGAAGAGCTGGGCTCGAGCTCGCGCTCCGGCGCGGCCGGCCCGTTCCTCGAAGACATCCTCGGCCGCGTGTACGACGCCCTGGGCGCCGACGCCTCGCAGCGCCGTCAGGCCTTCGCCTCGTCGTGGTGCCTGTCGAGTGACGTGGGCCACTCCGTCCATCCGAACTATGCGCAGAAGCACGACCCCGTGGTGCAGCCGGTTCTCGGCTCGGGGCCGATCCTCAAGCTCAACGCGAATCAGCGCTATGCGACGGATGCCGTCGGCTCCGCCGCCTGGCGCGACTGGTGCGACGCCGCCGACGTCACGACCCAGGAGTTCGTGTCGAACAACAACGTGCCCTGCGGGTCGACGATCGGCCCCATCACGGCCACGCGCCTCGGCATCCGCACTGTCGACGTCGGCATCCCGATCCTGTCGATGCACTCGGCACGCGAACTCGCCGGGGTCTCCGACCTGTACGACCTGACGCGCGTCGCGGGAGCGTTCTTCGCCGGCTGATCGTCACGCTCTGCCCGGCCGGCCCACCTCGGTGCCATCATGAGCAGATGACGCAGATCCAGCCGGCAGAGACCCGCGGCGCCCTCATCGAGCGCGCGGGCATCGAGATCATCCCCGAGTCCGAGCGCACCGCCAAGCCGCGCGACCTGTTCTGGCCGTGGTTCGCGGCCAACGTGTCGGTGTTCGGTATGTCGTACGGGTCGTTCGTGCTCGGCTTCGGCATCTCGTTCTGGCAGGCGACGCTCGTGTCGGTGATCGGCATCGTCGTGTCGTTCCTGCTGTGCGGACTCATCGCGATCGCCGGCAAGCGGGGCTCCGCGCCGACCATGGTGCTGTCGCGCGCCGCCTTCGGCGTGCAGGGGCAGAAGATCCCCGGCATCGTGTCGTGGCTGACCTCGATCGGCTGGGAGACGTTCCTCGCGATCATGGCGGTGCTCGCCACCGCCACCGTCATCTCGCAGCTCGGCGGCGACGGCGACAGCGTCGCCCTGAAGATCGTCGCGACGGTGATCGTCGCGGCGCTCATCGTCGCGGCATCCGTCCTGGGCTATCACACGATCATGCGGCTGCAGTCGGTGCTCACGTGGATCACCGGCGTCGTGACGGTGCTGTACGTGATCCTCGCTGCGCCCACGATCGACCTCGCGGCGGTGCTGGCACGACCGGACGGCGGGATCGGCCAGGTGATCGGCGCGCTCGTGATGGTGATGACCGGGTTCGGCCTCGGCTGGATCAACATCGCCGCGGACTGGTCGCGGTATCAGAAGCGCACGGCCTCCGACGGCGCCATCGTCGCGTGGAACACGATCGGCGGATCGGTCGCCCCCGTCATCCTCGTCGTGTTCGGTCTGCTGCTCGGCGGTTCGGACGACGACCTGCTGAACGCGATCGCGGGCGACCCGATCGGCGCCCTCGCCACGATCCTCCCCGTGTGGGTGCTCGTGCCGTTCCTGCTCACGGCCGTCCTGGCCCTCGTCTCCGGCGCTGTGCTAGGCATCTACTCGTCCGGTCTGACGCTGCTGAGCCTCGGCATCCGCATCCCCCGCCCCTCGGCGGCCGCGATCGACGGCGTCATCCTCACGCTCGGCACGATCTACGTCGTGTTCGTCGCGACCGACTTCCTCGGCCCGTTCCAGAGCTTCCTCATCACTCTGGGCGTGCCGCTCGCCTCGTGGGCCGGCATCCTCATCGCCGACATCCTGCGGCGCCGGAAGGACTACGACGAGGAGGCGCTGTTCGACAGCCGCGGACGCTACGGCGCCTGGGACTGGACGTCGATCGGCACCATGATCGTCGCGAGCCTGATCGGCTGGGGCTTCGTCGTGAACTCGTTCGCGGATGCCGCGCCGTGGAACAACTGGCAGGGCTACCTGCTGTTCCTCATCGGCGGCCGAGACGGCGACTGGGCGTACGCGAACCTGGGCGTGTTCTTCGCGCTCGTGCTGTCGTTCGCGGTCACCTGGTTCGCGCGGGCCGGAACGATCCGCCGCCAGGAGCAGACGGCGTGAGCGCGTCCTGGCTCGTCGTGATCGACCCGCAGACGATCTTCGCCTCCCCCGACTCGGCCTGGGGGTCGCCGTTCTTCGGCGACGCGATCGTGCGCATCCGCGAGCTCGCCGCGTCGTTCGGCGAGAACGTGATCGTCACCCGATGGATGCCGACCGGCGACCGCGACACGGCCTGGGGCGACTACTTCGCCGAGTGGCCGTTCGCGGACCGACCGCCGAGCGACCCGCTGTTCGACCTCGTTCCCGAGGCGCGGGACCTCTCGCCGCATCCGACCGTCGACCTGCCCGCGTTCGGCAAGTGGGGCGCGCAGCTCGAGGCGATCGTCGGTCGCGGGGCACACGTGGTGCTGGCCGGGGTGTCGACGGACTGCTGCGTCCTCTCGACGGCCCTCGCGGCGGCGGATGCCGGGGCGCACGTGACGATCGCCGCCGACGCCTGCGCGGGGTCGACGGCCGAGAACCACGCCGCCGCCCTGCACGTCATGAGCCTGTATCCGCCGCAGCTGAGGGTCCGCGACACGGCGACGGTGCTCGCCGCGCGCTGAGCCGGGCGTCCCTTGTCCCGATCTGCTGACCCAGGCACGATCCGCCGGCCGATCCGCCGGATTCGTCCGCAGATCGGGTCGTCGTCAGCAGATCGGGACGTCTCAACCGGCATCAGGCGGCCGCGCGCACAGCCTCCGCGAGGTCGGCTGGCGTGCCGCGCCAGGGGGCGCCGTGGCCGGGAAGGACCCAGGATGCCGGAACGGCGGCGAGTCGGTCGAGCGACGCCAGCGCGCGCTCCGGCTCATCGGTGAACGGCGCCGGCTGCGCGCCTTCGCGGCCGGTGAGCACGTGACGCGTCGTCAAGGCGTCGCCGACGAACACCGCGTCGACCGCCGGCACGTGGATCGCGACGCTGCCGGGCGAGTGCCCCGGCATCCCGATGATCACGGGCGCTCCTGGGAGCTCCAGCACGTCGCCGTCGGCGACCTCCACCACCTCGGTCACGTGCGGCGTGCGCAGCGCGCGCTGGCGGATGCCGTAACCGAGGAAGCCGAGCATCGGACCGAGGCGCGACGGCCCCATAGCGGTCTTGGGCTTCTCGCCCGTGCGGGCCCGGCGGGCGTCGGCGGAATGGATGTAGACCGGCACCCCCGCTTCGCGGCGCAGCCGCTCGGCGAACCCGATGTGGTCGCTGTCGCCGTGGGTCAGCACGACGCCGCGGACGTCGGCCAGAGGTCGGCCGATCTCCGCGAGCTCGTGCTGCAGGTCGCGCCAGTGCCCCGGCATCCCGGCGTCGACGAGCGTGATGCCCTCGGGCAGGTCGATCAGATACGAGGCGACGATGTCGTTGCCCAGGCGGTGCAGGTGCGGTGCGAGCTTCATGGCGGCCCCTTCAGTCGCGAAGGCCTTTCGGTTGCGATGGCCCTTCGGTTTGCGATGGCTACATTACGTAGCTATCATAGCTACTGTCAATAGCCATGGCTCCGAACGACGGGAGAACCGGATGCCGACCCCCGAGCGCACCACCACCGAGGCCGTCGTGCAGGCGGGCTGCGCCCTGCTCGAGGAGAGCGGCCCCGTCGGCGTGACCATGCAGGCCGTCGCCGCTCGCGTCGGCGTACGCGCCCCCTCCCTCTACAAGCGCGTGCGTGACCGGGAGGCCCTGCTGCGGGCGGTCGCGGCGGAGGCGGCTGACGATCTCGCGGCCAGGCTCGCGTCGAGCCACGACGACCTGACCGCGCTGGCGGCCGTGTACCGCCGGTTCGCCCACGACCGACCGGAGGCGTTCCGCCTGCTGTTCACCCCGGTCGCTCCGGAGGACGCCCTGCACCGCGCGTCTGCTCCTGTGCTCCGCGCCTGCGAGTCCCTGGTGGGAGCCGAGCACGCACTCGACGCCGCACGCCTCTTCACGGCCTGGGCGACCGGCTTCCTGCAGATGGAGCTCACCGGGGCGTTCCGCCTCGGCGGCGATGTCGACCAGGCGTTCGAGTATGGACTGAGGGGGATCGTGCGCGGACTCCGGGGGCGCCCCGCCTGACAGCCCCGGCAGATGCGGCGGCGACCGGAATGCTGCCACACTGATGCGCGGAGAGGGGATCCCCATGACGATGAGCGCGCCCGCCGACGAGAGTGCACCGATCGAGACCACGCCCGAGCGTCGTGCACGCCGCCCGTGGCACCGCACGAAGATCGCGCTGCTGATCATCGTCGCCGTGGTGGTGATCGTCGCCGTCGTCAGTGCGCTCAGCCCGTGGCCCTCGGCCATGCTCATCCGGGCGGTGTTCGAGAAGGGCGGCGCCGAGACCGCCGCCGAGATGGATAGGCACGTGCCCGACGTCGACCTCACCGAGACGCTCGACGTGTCGTACGGAGACGCGGGCGCCGACACCACGATGGATGTCTTCGCCCCGGCATCCGCCACCGGGCCCCTCCCCACCGTCGTGTGGATCCACGGCGGCGCGTGGATCTCGGGCGAGAAGGAGAACGTCGACCCGTACCTGCGTATCCTCGCCGCTGAGGGGTACACGACGATCGGAGTGAACTACACGATCGGGCCGGAAGGGGTGTACCCGCTCGCGGTGAACCAGCTCAACGAGGCGCTTGCGTACATCGACGAGCACGCAGACGAGCTCGGCGTCGACACAGCCCAGATCGTGCTCGCGGGCGACTCCGCCGGCGGACAGCTGGCCAGCCAGATGGCCACGCTCATCACCAGCCCCGACTACGCCGAGATCATGGACATCGAGCCGTCGCTGCAGGCCTCCCAGGTCGTCGCGACCGTCCTGAACTGCGGCGTCTACGACCTCGCGGCGCTCGCTCAGCTCGACGGCGTCGCCGGGTGGGGGCTCAAGTCCGCGATGTGGGCGTATTCGGGCACCAAGACCTGGGCGGAGGACGCGACCGGCGCGACCATGTCGACGATCGACTGGGTCACGGCCGACTTCCCCGCGACCTACATCTCGGGCGGGAACGGCGACGGCCTCACCTGGCTCCAGTCGATCCCGATGGCGAAGCGCCTCGACGAGCTCGGCGTCGACGTGACGACGCTCTTCTGGCCCGCGCCGCACGAACCGGCGCTGCCGCACGAGTACCAGTTCCACCTCGACCTGCCCGACGCCCAGACGGCGCTGCAGCAGACCCTGGACTTCCTCGCCGCGCATACGACCCGCTGACGCCGTCGTCCCTGTCGAGCCACCCCTCTTCGACCGAGCCACCCCTCTTGCGAGAGGTCGAAAGGGGGCCGCTCGAGCACGAGGGGGTGGCTCGGCATCACGAGTCAGCGCACGGGAGTCAGCGCACGGGAGTCAGCGCATCGTGTCGAGGATGCCGACGAGGTCGTCGAACGTCGTGAGCGGGTTGAGGATCGCGAACCGCGTGTTGGGCCGCCCCTGGTGCGAGCTCGGCACGACGAAGGCGCGCTGCGAGTCGAGCAGTTCGTCCGACCAGCGGTCGTAGTCGGCGCGCTCCCACCCCTCGCGCTCGAACACGACGACCGAGAGCTGCGGATCGCGCACGAGGCTGAGCTCGGGGCGCGCGGCGATCTCGTCGGCGATGCGCTTCGTCAGCGCGATCGTCGCACCGACGGCCTCGCGATACGCCTCGACGCCGTACGTCGCGAGCGAGAACCAGAGCGGCAGGCCGCGCGGACGCCGGGTCAGTTGGATGGAGTAGTCCGAGGGGCTGTAGTCGCCGGCATCCGTCAGCGTGTCGAGGTACTCGGCGTGCTGCGTGTGCGCGCGGCGCCCCGTCTCGGGGTCGCGATAGATCAGCGCACAGCAGTCGAACGGCGCGAAGAGCCACTTGTGCGGGTCGACGATCACCGAGTCGGCGCGCTCCACCCCCGCGAAGATCGACCGCGCCTCGGGCGCGAGCATCGCGGTGAGCCCGTAGGCGCCGTCGATGTGCAGCCAGAAGTCGAACTCGTCTTTGAGTGCCGCGATACCGGCGATGTCGTCGACGATCCCGAAGTTCGTCGACCCCGCCGTGGCCACGACGGCGCAGATCTCGTCGCCGTGCTCACGGAGCGCCTCGCGCACGGCATCCGCTCGCAGCACGCCGTCCGGCCCCGCGGGCACGAGCAGCACCTCGGCGTCCATGACCTTCGCGGCGGACTTGTTCGAGGAGTGCGCCTCGACGCTGCACAGGATCTTCCAGCGTGCGGGCGGCTCGACGCCCCGCTCTGCCAGTCGGGCTCGAGCAGCCTCGCGCGCCGCGACGAGCGCCGAGAGGTTGCCGATCGTGCCGCCCTGCACGAACACTCCCCCGGTGCCCGCGGGCAGACCGAACTCGGAGGCGAGGAACGACAGCACCTCGTTCTCGGCGTGCACGGCGCCTGCACCCTCGAGCCAGCTGCCTCCGTAGAGTCCGGATGCCGAGACCACGAGGTCGAACGCGATCGCCGCCATGGTCGGGGCCGTCGGGATGAACGACAAGTACGACGGGTGGCTCGTGGTGAGGCACGCCGGAGCCAGGATGTGCTCGAACACGCTCAGCGCCCGCTGCGCGCCGAGACCCGCGTCGGTGATGGTCGTGCCCACGAGGCGGTTCAGCTCGGCCGGCGTCTGCGGCTTGTCGAGCGGGACGTCGGCGGCCAGCATCCGTCGTCGGGAGTAGTCGAGCACGGCATCGACGATCGCCGTCGACTCCGCGGATGCCGCGTGCATGCGTTCTGCGCCCATGGGGGTTCTTCCTACCTGTCTGTCGAGGTGTGCGCGTCGGGCGCCGTCGCGTCCGCGGGGATGTCGAGGACGGCCGCGAGGGTGCGGCGCGCGAGCGCAGGCCGGTCACGGGGCGCCCATTTGACGAGCGAGTGCGCGCTCATGCCGTCGACCATGGCGAGCAGCATCCACGCCGCCGACGCCGGATCGACCGACGTGTGCGGGTCGTCGGCGATCGCACGGGCGATGAGGTCCTCCAGCGCGCTCTGCCAGAGGTCCATCTCGGCGCGCACCCGGGCGGCGAGCGCCTCGTTGCGGGCGCCGAGCGCCCACGACTGCACCCACACGACCGCGACGTCGTCGCGGTGCTCGTCGAGCAGCGTCTCGATGAGGTGCAGGAGGTTCGCCCGCAGGTCGGCGTCGGGGTCGTACGACACGATGACCTCCTCGCGCTCGGCCGCGACGATCGCGCCGAAGACCTCGGCCACGAAGGTGTCCATGACCGGGCGGTAGTGCGCGACCAGGGCGGGCGTCACCCCGGCTCTCGCCGCGATCGCGCGGATCGTGAGAGCCTCCAGACCGTTCTCCGCGGCGAGCGCGACGGCCGCGTCGACGATCGACCTCTCGCGCTCCTCGGGCGGGAGTCGGCGCGGCATCGCGGCTCTTGACGTGGTCTTCATCACGGGTTACCGTAGCACCTGTTGATCGCATGTTCAATAGCGCGAGGGCGCGGGGCGATCGCGGTGAGGAGACGACCCATGGCCTGGCGCATGCCCGCCGAGACCGCACCCCACGAGCGCACCTGGATGGCGTTCCCCGCCGAGGGGCCGACCCTGGGCGACACCGCCGCCGAGCGCGAAAAGGGCTACGCCACCTGGACGGCCGTCGCGCACGCGGTCGCCGAGTTCGAGCCCGTCACGATGCTCGTCGACCCCGCCGAGGTCGCCAGAGCCCGGCGCATGCTGAGCCGCGACATCGACATCGTCGAGGCTCCGGTCGACGAGTTCTGGATGCGCGACTCCGGCCCCACGTTCGTCGTCGACGACGAGCGACCGCACGTCCTCGGCGCCGTCGACTGGATCTTCAACGGCTGGGGCGCCCCGGAGTGGGCGCAGTGGCGCAAGGCCGCCGAACACGCCCGCGTCATCGCCGGAGCCGTCGGCGCCGAGCTCGTCAGCTCGACGCTCGTGAACGAGGGTGGCGGCATCCACGTCGACGGCGAGGGCACGGTGCTGCTCACCGACACCGTGCAGCTCGACCCCCGCCGCAACCCGTATGCCGACAGACAGCGGGTGGAGGCCGAGATGGGCCGCACGATCGGCGCCACGAAGGCCGTCTGGCTGCCGCGCGGGCTCACCCGCGACTACGACGACTTCGGCACGAACGGACACGTCGACATCGTGGCGACGATCGTCTCCCCCGGTCGCCTGCTGCTGCACGACCAGCGCGACCCCGACCACCCCGACCACGGGGTGTCCCGCGAGCTGCGCTCGCACCTCGCTGGACAGACGGATGCCGCTGGCCGCCGCTTCGAGATCATCGACCTCCCCGCGCCGAGCACGCTGCGCGACGACGAGGGATTCGTCGACTGGAGCTACGTCAACCACCTCGTCACGAACGACGGCGTGGTCGCGTGCGGGTTCGGCGACGAGAGGGCGGATGCCGCGGCGCGCGAGATCCTCGCCGACGCCTATCCCGGCCGCCGGGTCGTGACCGTCGACGCCCGCCCGCTGTTCGACCGCGGCGGCGGCATCCACTGCATCACGCAGCAGCAGCCCCGCCTCACCGGTCGTTGAGCGAGCGCAACGAGACGAAACGCCCCACCCCGCAAGGAGTCACCTCGTGAACGTCCACGAAGCCACCATCGCCGATCTCCGCCGCGCGCTCGAAAGCGGAGCCGTCACGGCAGTCGAGCTCGTCGACGCCTACCTCGCCCGCATCGACGCTTACGACGGCCCCGAGACCGCGACCGCGTTGAACGCCGTGGTCGTGCGCAACCCCGAGGCCCGAGCCGAGGCCGAGGCGTCCGACGCCCGCCGCGCGCGGGGCGAGACGCGCGGACCGCTCGACGGCATCCCCTACACCGCGAAGGACAGCTACCTCGTGCGCGGTCTCACCGCGGCATCCGGCAGCCCGGCCTTCGCCGAGCTCGTCGCGCAGCGCGACGCCTTCACGATCGAGCGACTGCGCGCGGGCGGGGCGATCTGCCTCGGTCTGACGAACATGCCGCCGATGGCGAACGGCGGCATGCAGCGCGGCGTCTACGGCCGCGCGGAGAGCCCGTACAACGCCGACTTCCTCACGGCGCCGTTCGCATCCGGTTCGTCGAACGGATCCGGGACCGCCACCGCCGCGAGCTTCGCGGCCTTCGGACTCGGCGAGGAGACCTGGTCGAGCGGCCGAGGCCCTGCGACGAACAACGCCCTGTGCGCGTACACCCCCTCGCGAGGGGTGATCTCGACCCGGGGCAACTGGCCTCTCGTGCCCACGATGGACGTCGTCGTGCCGCACACCCGCACGATGGCCGATCTGCTCGAGGTCCTCGACGTGATCGTCGCCGACGATTCCGAGATCCGCGGCGACTTCTGGCGCGCGCAGCCGTGGGTCGCGCTTCCCGCCCCATCGGACGTGCGGCCGGAGTCGTATCCGGCGCTCGCGGACGGCGGCGAGGCTCTGCGCGGCACCCGCATCGGCATCCCCCGCATGTACATCAACGCGGATCCGGATGCCGGCACGGCCGCCTCTCCCGGCATCGGCGGTCCGACGGGGCAGCGCATCGAGACGCGCCCGACGGTCATCGCCCGGTGGGAGGCCGCGCGGCGCGATCTGGAAGCCGCCGGAGCGACCGTCGTCGAGGTGGACTTCCCCGTCGTGTCGAACTACGAGGGCGATCGCCCGGGCGCTCCGACCATCGCGACCCGCGGACTCGTGTCACCCGAGTACCTGCGCCGCGAGATCGTCGATCTGTCCGCCTGGGGCTGGGAGGACTTCCTGCGGGCGAACGGCGACCCGCAACTGTCGACCCTCGCCGACGTCGACGGAGCGACGATCTTCCCGCACCCGGAGGGCGCGCTGCCCGACCGGTACACGGGCTTCGACGACGACATCGCCGAGTACCCGCAGTGGGTGCGCGACAACCCGGGCGTGGGCATCGCCGACATGCCGGAGCTGCCCGACGGACTGCGCGGACTGGAGGAGACCCGCCGCGTCGACCTCGAGGAATGGATGGACGGCCTGCGGCTCGACGCCGTCGTGTTCCCCGCGGTAGCCGACGTCGGCCCGGCAGACATGGACATGGACGAGGCGTCGGCCGACCTCGGCTGGCGCAACGGCACGTGGATCGCCAACGGCAACCTCACGGTGCGACACCTCGGGATTCCAACGGTCACCGTGCCCATGGGGCTCATGGAAGACATCGGGATGCCGATCGGCCTGACCTTCGCGGGTCGCGCCTACGACGACTCGGCGCTGCTGCGGCTCGCGACGGCTTTCGAGGCGGTCGGCCGTCCGGGCGACCGCCGCACTCCCCCGCCGCGGACCCCGGCTCTGTAGTCCTACCGCGAGCGTCAGTGCGTCCAGGTGTGCACGGGCTCGCCGGCCTGCATACGCTCGAGGTAATCGGCGAGCATGCCGTGCAGCGCGTCGGACCGCGTCGCGCCCGACCGCTCGCGAGCAGCCACGCTCTCGCGCTGCCACACGGCGCCGTTGCGGCCGGTGAGGCACCGCTGCTCGATGATCCCGAGGTACCGGTCGCGCACCCCGGGGTCGACGCCGAAAGCGTCCAGTCCCTCGGCCGCCGCCGGAAGCAGTCGTCGCAGAACGAGCTCCCTCGGGCTGATCCAGCCGACCTCCGGCCAGTACAACCGCGAGTCGATGCCTCCGCGAGCAGCGGCCTGCAGATTCTCGGCGGCGGCGTCGAAGGTCATCTGCGTCCAGATGGGGCGATCGGCTTCAGCGGTGCTCCGCACGAGGCCGTAGTAGAACGCGGCATCCGCCATCACGTCGACGACCGTCGGTCCGCCGGGCAGCACCCGGTTCTCGAGGCGCAGGTGCGCGGCGCCGTCGGCGACATCGTAGATCGGTCGATTCCAGCGGTAGACCGTGCCGTTGTGCATGCGCAGCTCGGAGAGCTCGGGCGCTCGCCCCTCGTCGAGCACCTCGAAGGGGTCCTCGTCCGAGCACACCGGCAGCAGGGCGGGGAAGTACCGCGAGTTCTCCTCGAAGAGATCGAAGATCGAGGTCACCCAGCGCTCGCCGAACCACACGCGCGGACGCACGCCCTGGTTCTTGAGCTCCTGCGGGCGGGTGTCGGTCGCCTGCTCGAACATCGGGATCCGCGTCTCGTGCCACAGCGCCTTCCCCGCGAAGAACGGGGAGTTCGCCGCGAGCGCCACCTGCACGCCGGCGATCGCCTGCGCTGCGTTCCAGTACGAGGCGAACGACTCGGGAGCGACCTGCAGGTGCAGCTGCACGGAGGTGCAGGCGGCCTCGGGCAGGATCGTGTCGCAGACCATCGCGAGCTGATCGCCGGGTCGGTCGTCGCTGAGGGCGACCCCGTCGATCTGCAGCTCGATGTCCTCGCCCCGCGCCGCGAGGATCTGCTGTCCGAGCAGGCTGTAGCGGGGATCCGCCGAGAACCAGCGCTCCGTGAAGTGCGTCTCGTCGAGCGTCGGGAGCATCCCGATCATCGCCAGGCCGCTGCCGGCCGACCGCGCCCGCTCGTCGGCGACGTCGAGCGCGCCGCGCAGGACGTCTTCGAGCTCCTGGAGATGGTCGCCCCCGATGGGGCGCGGCGCCACGTTGATCTCCACGTTGAAGCGCGCGAGTTCCGTCTGAAAGGCCGGAGAGGCGATCGCATCGAGCACGGCCGCATTGCTTCGAGCCGGCGCGCCCTGCTCATCGACCAGATTCAGCTCGATCTCCATGCCGAGTTGCGAGTCGGGGGCGTCCACGGCGGCGAACCGCCCGTGCGCCAGCATGGACGCCAGTGCGTCGAGACCCCGCTCCGTCTTCGCGCGGAACTGCGTGCGGTCCTGGCGCGTGAAAGTCCGCGCCTCGATGCTGTCGCCCATGTGTTCGACGGTATCGATCCGGAAGGGTGCTCGTCGAGAATGGACGACCCCTTGACACGGACTACCCTGAGCGCATGGACAACGGCTCCCTCCTGGTCGCCCTCTTCGCCTTCCCGTTCTGGGCGGGCATCGTCCCGGCGAGCCTGCTGTTCATCCTGCTCATCCCGATCGGCGTCAACGTCATGATCCGCATCGTGATCGACGCGATCGTCGAGCACCGCGGAGGCCCGGGGCGTCGGGAACTCGCCTACCAGCGCAGATACGAGCGCGATCGACGGGCGCTCGACGAGACGGGGGCACCCAGGTGATCGCGCTTTTCTCCCTTCCGCTGTACATCGCGTTCTGGCTGCTCGTGCTCATCCTGCTCCTCCTGACCGCGTCGATCGTGGTCTGGATCGCGGTGGCCGTGATCCTCGCGATCGTCGAGACGAGGAGACCGGATCGAGAGCGTCCCGAAGAGGAATCGTCCGCGGCGGATGATCCGTTCTCCGTCCTTCGCGAGACCTCCGTCACGGCTCCCGCAGCCATCGGACGAGCGCCACACGGCGACCTGCGATGAGTCCAGCTACCGTCACCGCAGACGACCCGCCGGGCCCGGGTCGTCGAGCGAGCGAAGCGAGACGAACGCGGTTCCGCCCCTACAGCTCCACCGCACGGACCATCGCGCCGAACCGCGCCGGATCGACATCGAGCAGCCGCGTGACGCCGTCGAGCGGCATCCCGCCCGGCGCCACCCGAGCCACTCCCGGCACGGCCGCGTGCAGTACCGGCTCCCACCCCGGCCGCAGCAGGTCGTCCGCGGCGCCGAGGCGGCCGAGCAGCACCCACGGCACATCGCGCTCCAGACCCGACCGCAGCGCCGCCGCGACGACGACGCCCGCGATGTGTCCACCGGCTTCCCGCCAGATCCGCCGGGCGACGGCGTCGCCCTCTCGGGCGACCTCGGCGACCTCCTTCGCGAACGACGCGACCACGGCGACCGGATTCTCTTCCGCGGCGAGCGCCGCGGGGAACTCCGCGACACGACCGAAGCGCCGCTCGAGCCGCGCGAGCAGCGCGGGGGACGCATCCGATCGTCCGTCCGACGCGCTGATCGCGGCGATGAGGCCGCGGCGCCCGATCCACCATCCCGCGCCCTCGTCGCCGATCATGCCGCCGACCCCGTCGACCCGCGCAGCCCCACGGGGCCCGAGCCCGAGGCCGACCATGCCGGTGCCCGCTGCGACGACGACCCCGTGCGCATCCCCCCGCGCACCGAGGTACGCGGTGACCGCGTCGTCCGCGACGATCGTCCGTCGCACGCCGTGGTCGCGGTGCAGCCGCTCGGCCATTCCGTCGATCGCCGGCACTCGGCCGTAGAGGCCGGTGCTCCCGACGGCCACGGCATCGATCCGGTCGAGGCCCCGCACGCGCGCCACGTCATCGACGATCGAGGGGATCACGGCGAGCACATCACCGCCGTAGGCGAAACCCGACACCTCGTGCTCACGCTCACTCGCGCGAGGCCCCGCTCCGAGAACGCGGACGCGCGCCTGAGTCTGTCCGATGTCGATCGCGAGCCCGACCACCTCGCTCACCCCTCGACGAGGGCGTCGACGAACCACGAGGTGATCGTCGCAGGGTGCGTGATGGCGGTGCCGACGACGACCGAGTAGGCCCCCGCATCCAGGGCGGCCTTGGCTTCCGCCGGCGTCCTGATCCGCCCCTCCGCGAGCACGGGCACGGTGAGCCGCGTGGCGAGGATCTCGACCAGCTCGAGATCGGGCCCGTCGGAGACCGGACGCTCGCCCGTGTACCCCGACAGCGTCGTTCCGACGATGTCGGCGCCGGCGTCCTCCGCCGCGAGGGCGTCGTCGACGCTCCCCGTGTCGGCCATGACCAAGAGCCCGGTCTCGTCGTGGAACCGCCGGATCGTCTCCTCCAGCGTCAGTCCGTCCGGGCGTGCACGCCGCGTCCCGTCGATCGCGACGATGTCCGCACCGGCCTCCGCCACGGCCAAAGCATGGTCGAGGGTCGGCGTGATGAAGACGCCCTCGGCGCCCACCTTCCACAGTCCGATCTGCGGCACGTCGACGACCTTCGCGATCGCACGGATGTCATCGAGACCCTGGGAGCGGATGCCAACTGCGCCGCCGGTCACGGCCGACTGCGCGATGCGCGCCATCGACTCCGGGTGCCGCAGCGGCTCCCCCGGATACGCCTGGCACGAGACGACGAGCCCGCCGCGCAGTGCGCGGAAGCGGGCGGGCAGAGCGATGTCGGTGTGCGGCGAGGTCATTTGTCGTCCCTCGTGACGGCGAGCTGGAACGTGTAGCGGTCGCTGCGGTAGATCGTTCGGGCGAACTCGATGAGCTGGCCGCGCCGCGACGAGCTCACGCGGGTCACGGCGAGCGCCGCCTCGCCCGGCGGCACCTCGAGCAGCTCGCTCTCCTGGGCCGTGAGCGTGATCGCCTTGATCTCCTGCTCGGCGCGGAAGACGTCGTGACCGGCTCCACGGAGCTGCTCGTACAGCGATGCGCCGAGGTTCAGCGACTCGATCGCGAGCACGGAGACGGGCACGTACACGTCCTCGATCGCGATCGGCACGTCGTCGGCGAGACGCAGACGGCGGATGTGCGTGACCTCGTCACCGGCCGGCAGGCCGAGGGCTGCGGAGACGGCGTCAGGCGCGTCCACCCTGGTGAGCTCGAGAACACGCGAGGAAGGCACCGAGCCGCGGCTGATCATGTCCTCCGTGAACGACGTGAGCTTCGGCGTCTTCGAGAAGATGTCGGCGGAGCCGACGTACGTTCCCGAACCGTGCACGTTGTAGACCCGCCCTTCGTCGACGAGGGTCGCGATCGCCTTCCGCACCGTCATCCGGCTCACGCCGTGGATCGCCATGAGCTCGCGCTCGGAGGCGAGCGCGTCGTGCGGCGACATCGACTGCGCGATCGATTCGCGGATGCTGGCTGCGACCTCTTCGTACTTGTGCGGCATCGTCCGTCCCTCCTGAACTGCCCGGTTCATCCCTTGACCGCGCCCGACGACAGCCCACTGACAAGGTATCGCTGGGCGAACACCGCGAAGAGCAGCGGCGGCAGCGTCGACAGCACGGATGCCGCCGAGATGTCGCCCCAGCGGATGCCGGTGCTGGTGATGAAGTTCGCCGCCCCCAGCGTCACCGGCGTGGCGTTCGACGTCGACAGCACGAGCGCGAACAGGTAGTCGTTCCAGCTGAAGATGAAGACGAGCACCGATACGGCGACGACGGTCGGCGCGAGCAGCGGCATGACGACCGATCCGAGCGTGCGGTAGATGCTGGCGCCGTCGACCGCGGCGGCCTCCTCGATCTCCTGCGGGATGTCGCCGACCGCGGAGGAGAGCAGGATGATCGCGAGCGGCAGGTTCAGGAACGCGTTCGCGGCGATGAGCCCCTGGATGGTGTCCTGCAGCCCCAGCGACGAGAACAGCAGGAAGAACGGCACGATGAAGAAGATCGCCGGGAGCAGACGCAGGCCGGAGGCGCTGCTGATGATCCAGCGCCCGCCGAAACCGAGGCGGACGATCGCGTACGTCGCGGGGATGGCGATCACGAGCACGACCACGACCGTGCCGACCGCGATCAGCGCCGAGTTCAGGAAGAAGCGCGGGAAGTCGTAGCCGGAGGCGTAGAGCACGTTCGCGTAGTGGTCGAGCGTGGGCGAGGCGGGCAGCGCGAGCGGATTCTTCGCGATCTCGCCGTCGGGCTTGAAGCTGACCAGCGCCGCGTTCAACAGGGGCACGTTGACGATCAGGGCGACGAGCGCGGCGAGCACGGTGAAGAGCCAGCGACGACCCGACCTCAGGGGGCGGGGGTCGGATGCTGCGGAGCGTGCACGGTCCTTCGCGGGGCGGGCGAGCGTCTCGGTGGTCATCGCTTCCCCTCCATTCCGGTCGAGGTGATGCGTCGCACGATGAACGGCACGAACGGGAGCAGACAGACGAGCACGACGAGCGCGGCGGCCGCGGCCTTGCCGAAGTCGCCCGCCTCGAAAGCCGTCTTGTAGATGTAGATGCTGAGGGTCGTGGTGGTGGTGCCCGGCCCGCCGGCGGTGAGCACGTAGATCACGTCGAAAGTGCGGATCGCGTCGATCGCACGGAGGAAGAACGCCGCGAAGAGCACCGGCTTCAACACGGGCACGACGACCGAGAAGAGCGAGCGGAAGTATCCGGCGCCGTCCATCGCGGCAGCCTCGAGGAGCTCCTTCGGCAGCGACTGCAGCCCGGCGTAGATGATGAGGAAGGTGAACGGCGTCCACTGCAGCACGTCGAGGACGACGAGCAGCGGCACGACCGAGTCGGGCGAGAACAGCGACACGCTCAGCCCCACGTTCTCGAGCAGCGTCGGCAGCGCGCCGATGTCGCCGTTCAGCAGCAGTCGGAACATGACGCCGAGAAGCGCCGGCGCGATCATGATCGGCAGCAGCAGCATCGTGAAGAACAGCTTCTTGCCCGGGAACGCGCGGTTCATCAGCAGCGCGAGTGCGAAGCCGAGCACCATCTCGATCGCCACCACGATCGCGGAGAACCCGACGGTGAACCCGGCGGCCTTCGCGAAGCCGTCGCTGCGGAAGAGCGAGATGAAGTTGTCGATGCCGTTCAGCTCGTTCGACTGGTCGAGCAGCGTGCTGCTCTGGAATGCGGTGAGCGCGCCGGTGGCCAGAGGGTAGATGACGAAGACCGCTGCGAACAGGATCAGCGGCAGGCTGAGCACGGTCGCGGCGACGGTGCGCGTGCGGCGCTCCGCGCTGATCGTCCTGGTGCGTTCGACGGTGTGGCTCATGGCGTCACTTCGACCTTCCTCGAGGTGTCGTGGTGTCCGGGGCGGGCGCCGTGCGCCCGCCCCGGAGGCATCAGCGATCGAGCAGTTCCTGCAGGTTGGCGTTGGCCGTCTCGAGCGCCTCGTCGACGTCGGCCTGGCCGACCCACGCCCCGCTGAGGTCCTCGGCGAGCTTGCTGTACGCCTGGAACGTCTGCGGGAACACCGGCTCGGAGAATCCGTACTCGGAGATGCTGTCGGAGACCTGCGCGAACGCGGGGTTGAGGTCGGCCTTCGCCTCGAGCACGTCGGGCATGGCGGGGATGCCGCCGGCCTCGGCGTACTGCGTCATCGCGTCGGTAGTCGCGAGGAAGGACAGGAACTTCTTCGCGGCATCCTTGTTCTCGCTGTACTTGTTCAGCGAGACGGCGAGTGCGTGCACGTGCGTCTGCCCGCCGGGGACCGGCGCGATGGCGATCTTGCCCGCCACGTCGGGCGACTGCTCGGGGTCGTTGAGCTGCGCGAACGCGGCCGACCACTGGATCGCGAACGCCGTGTCACCGGACTGCAGGGCGGCCTGCGTCTCGGGGAACTCGGCCTGAGCGCTGTCGGGCGACGTCCACTCGTTCTCGTAGATGTCGGCGTACAGCTGCACGGCCTTCTTGGCGGCGTCGCTCGTGAGGGCGGCCTTGCCGTCCTCCTCCCAGTTGCCGCCGTAGCCCCAGAGCACGTCGTTCCAGATCATGGTGTTGTAGAGCAGGTTCTTCGCCTGGAGGATCGTGCCGTACGTCGTCGGCGAGGCCGGGTTGGTGCTCTGCGAGAAGTAGGCGGCGGCGACCTTGAAATCGTCGAGGTCCCACTCGTTCGGGTCCTTCGGCGAGCGCTTCTCACCCAGCACGGTCTCGCTGATCTTCTCGTAGTCGGCCTGGGCGGCGGGGTCCGCGAGCAGGGCGTCGATGAGGTCCTTGCGGTAGAGCAGGAAGTGATTGCTCACGTCGAGCGGCAGCGCGTAGAGCTCGTCCTCGTAGGTGAGACCTTCCGCCGCGACGGGGAAGTACGGGGAGGTGTCGATATCCGTGAGGGGGTCGAGCGATGGAGCGAACTGCCCGATGTTGTACGAGGCCGTGAAGTAGATGTCGACGTCAGACGACTTCGACGCCATGAGCGCGGTCTCCTTCGAGAAGGTGTCCTGTCGCGACAGCAGGGTCAGCTCGACCTTCACGCCGTCGTCCTCCCCCTGGCCCGCGTTGTAGGCATCGACGACCTCGGCCATCGCGTCGCCCTCCGGGCCGGGCCAGGCGACCAGCTTCACAGTGCCCTCTCCCGATCCGTCCGAGCCGCCGGAGCCGCTCGAGCCGGTGGAGCAGCCTGCCAGCAGCGCTGCTGACAGGACCATGGCGCCCAGGGTGAGTGTTCTCGTCCTTCGCATCTTTCCTCCAAGTGGTACGGTCCAGTTCTCGCACGACTATGACACCGTTCCGGCCGGGATCGCGAAAACGTAACCTGTTCGAAACAATTGGTACGGTCCAGTTTGTGGAGGGCTCGCACATATCTCACGTATGTGACGCTCGCTACGAAAGTGATATGTTCAGTGTATGAGCCCCGAGAACGAGCGCGACCTCGAGTCCGGCATCGTCACGGATCTGAGCGGAAAGATGACCTACGGGTCTTATCTCGCGCTCGACCGACTCCTCACCGCGCAGCACCCCGTCAGCGTCCCCGAGCACCACGACGAGATGCTGTTCATCATCCAGCACCAGACCACCGAGCTCTGGCTCAAGCAGCTGCTTCACGAGCTCTCGTCGGCGCGCGAGCTGCTCGCCCGCGACGACCTGCGCGAGGCCCTCAAGCGCATCGCGCGCATCAAGCGGATCCAGGACGTCATCACGCAGCAGTGGTCGGTGCTCGCGACACTCACCCCGACCGAGTACGCGCAGTTCCGCGGCGCGCTCGGCAACTCGTCCGGCTTCCAGTCGGTGCAGTACCGCGCGGTGGAGTTCGCGCTCGGCAACAAGAACGAGAAGATGCTCGGCGTCTTCTCCGATCACCCCGCGAACCGCGCACTGCTCGAAGCCGAGTGGGTGAAGCCGACGCTCTACGACGAGTTCCTGCGCTTCGCCGCCCGCCGCGGGTTGCCCGTGCCCGCCGAGATCCTCGACCGCGACGTACGCCTTCCCTACCGCGAGACCCCCGAGCTCGTACCCGCGATCCGGGCGATCTACCAGGACCCGAGCACCCACTGGGACCTCTACGAGGCGTGCGAAGACCTCGTCGACCTCGAGGACAACTTCCAGTTCTGGCGCTTCCGCCACCTGAAGACCGTCGCCCGCACGATCGGGATGAAGGTCGGCACCGGCGGATCCAGCGGCGTCGGCTTCCTGCAGCGCGCACTCGACCTCACCTTCTTCCCCGAGCTCTACACCGTGCGCACCGAGATCGGCGGCTGATGAAAGCCGCGACGTTCTTCGACGGCACGCGATGGCGCGAGGGCGTCGTCGGTGTGGACGACGACGAGCGGATGCTGCTTCGCGGCGAGCCCGCGGCATCCGATCTACCCCGGTTCGAGGGCGTCATCGTCGGCGGATTCACCGACCACCACGTGCATCTGCAGCTCGTCGAGCATGAACGGCTGGCCGGCTCGCGGCTCGGGCGGGTCGTCGACCTCGGGGCGAACCCCGGGGTCGTCGCATCGTACGCGAGCGCAGCGTGTGTCGGCCCGCTCCGCTCGCGGGGCGACCGGAATGGCGACGGACTCCGGTCGTCGAGCGAGGAGCGCAGCGACGAGACGAAACGCGCCACCCGCATCGAGTACGCCGGGGCGTTCCTCACCCCGGTCGGCGGCTACCCGTCCGACCGGTCCTGGGCGCCCGCCGGGTCGTTCCGCGAGATCGCCCACACCCGGGACGCCGTCGCGGCGGTGGCCGAGATGGCGGATGCCGGAGCATCCTGCATCAAGGTCGCGAGCAACAGCTCGGCGGGACCCGTGTTCGACGACATCCTGCTCCGGGTGCTCGTCGAGGCGGCGCGCACCCGTGGCCTGCCGATCGTCGCGCACGCCGAAGGGCGCGGCGAGGCGCAGCGCGTCGCCGGGCTCGGAGCCGCGACACTCGCGCACGCGCCCTTCACCGAGAGGCTCACCGACGAGGAGATCGCCGAGCAGGCGGCATCCGTCTCCTGGATCTCGACGCTCGCGATCCATGCGGGCGCCGACCTGCACGTCGCCCTCGACAACGTCCGCCGGTTCCACGGCGCAGGCGGCAGCGTCCGCTACGGCACCGACATGGGCAACGGCCCGACGCCGGTCGATGTGAACCCGCTCGAGGTCGCGGCGCTGCGCGAGGCGGGGATCGACGACATCGCCCTGCTGCGCGCGCTCGCGCCCGTGGATCCCCGCGACCCGGCATCCGTGCTGCTGGTCCTGCCGCACCGCGACGCCGATCCGACGCTCGCCCGCCCGCTGACCACCGCCGATCTGGAGGCCTGACATGACCCAACCCGACACGAGCAACGCCGCCGCCTCGCTGCTCGACCTCGCCGCGTCGCTCGACGCCGCCGACCCGCTCGGCGCGCACCTCGACGCCTTCGCCGAGGCACCGGGAGTGCACGCCTACCTCGACGGGAACTCGCTCGGGCGCCCGCTGCGAGACGTTCCGGAGCGCCTCGCGCAGTTCGCCCGCGAGGACTGGGGCACGCGCCTCATCCGCTCCTGGGACGAGCAGTGGATGGCGCTGCCGATGGAGCTCGGCGACCGCATCGGCAGGGTCGCCCTCGGCGCCGCCGCCGGTCAGACGGTCGTCGCCGATTCGACGAGCGTGCTCATCTACAAGCTGCTGCGCGCGGCCCTCGCGCACGAGCCGTCGCGTACCGAGATCGTGATGGAGCGCGGCAACTTCCCGACCGACCGCTTCCTCGTCGAGGGCGTGGCGGCCGAGACCGGCGCGACGATCCGCTGGATCGACCCCGACCCCGTGCACGGCGTGCAGCTCGCCGACGTCGTGGCGGTGCTCTCGGAGCGCACCGCCGTCGTCTCGCTGAGCCACGTCGACTACCGCTCCGGCGCGCTCGCAGACATGCCGGCGATCACCGCGGCCGCGCACGCGACCGGCGCCCTGATGATGTGGGACCTCTGCCACTCGGCCGGCGTCGTCCCGATGCAGCTCGACGAATGGGGCGTCGACCTGGCGGTCGGCTGCACCTACAAGTACCTGAACGGCGGGCCCGGCTCCCCGGCCTTCGCGTACCTGCGTCACTCGCTGCAGGGCGTGCTGCGGCAGCCCATCCAGGGGTGGTGGAGCGCGGCCGACATCTTCGCGATGGGGCCCGAGTACGTGCCGGCATCCGACATCCGTCAACTGCTGAGCGGCACCCCGCCGGTGACCTCGATGCTCGCGATGCAGGGGATGCTGGACCTCATCGAGCAGGCGACGATCGACGCGGTGCGCGAGAAGTCGCAGGCACTCACCGATCTCGCGATCCGCGCCCACGACGAGGTGCTCGCCCCGCTCGGGGTGCGCCTGCTGAGCCCCCGCGTCGCCGCGGCACGCGGCGGCCACGTGACGATCGGCCATCCCGATTTCCGCGCCGTGACGCAGCGGCTCTGGGCCGACGGCATCATCCCCGACTTCCGGTTCCCCGACGGCATCCGCCTCGGGCTGTCTCCACTGAGCACGTCGTACGCCGAGACGGTCCGCGGGGTGCTCGCGGTGCGCGAGGCCCTGCAGTCGCATGGCTGACGCGATCGGGAAGCCGCTCGACGACATCGATGCGCGCCCCGGCAGCACCGCATCGCTGCTGCGCACGCTGGTCGGTCTGTACCTGCGCCGGTTGGGCGGGTGGATCTCGACCGCCGACCTGGTGACCCTCGCGGGCGACCTCGGGATCGCTCAGGCCCCGGCCCGCACGGGTATCACGCGGCTCAAGCAGAAGGGGCTGCTGCAGAGCGAGCGACGAGCTGCGCCCGGCTACCGGCTGAACCCCGACGCGGTGCCGATGCTCGAGCGCGGCGACCGGCGCATCTTCGCGATGCACGAGATGTCGGATGCCGACGACTGGTGCCTCGTGTCGTTCTCGATCCCCGAGACGGCGCGCAGCGTGCGCCATCAGCTCCGCCGCCGCCTGCAGTGGATCGGGGCCGGGCTCGTGTCGTCCGCGCTCTGGATCTGCCCGGGGCACCTGCGCGGGGAGGTGGAGCAGATCCTCGACGACCTCGACGCACGCCGTTGGGCGACGCTGTTCCGGGCGGACGCGCCCTCACCGCCGGGGTCGCTCGTCGAGGCGGCGGCGAACTGGTGGGATCTCGATGCGCTGCGCGCCGAGCACCTGACTTTCCAGCGTTCGCTGGCGACCCTTCCCGCCGAGCCCTTCGCCGCCTACGTGCACCTCATCGACCGCTGGCGGGTGCTGCCCTATACCGATCCGGGCCTGCCGCCGGCGATGCTGCCCGAGGACTGGCCCGGACGACGCAGCGTCGAGGAGTTCACGGCACGGTCGCGCCCTCTCACAGGCCCGGCGCTCGCGCACGTGCGGAGCGTGGTCGCGGCCACCTGACTCACGACGCGCGGTCTCGCCGTTCGTTCGGCGGAGCGGTCGTCGCCCGGACGACGAGGCGCGTCGGGAGGGTCACGTGCATCTGATCGATCTCGCGACCGTCGAGGAGAGCGAACACCATCTCCGCCGCGACCGCGCCGAGTCGGCGCATCGGCTGCTGGATCGTCGTGAGCGGCAGCGCGCGTCGGGACGCCTCCGGAACGTCGTCGAATCCGATCACCGACAGGTCCTCGGGTACCCGCAGTCCGAGATCCTGCGCGACCTCGATCACGGCGATCGCGGAGAGATCGTTCGCGGCGAACACGGCGGTCGGGCGATCCTCACCGGCGAGAAGGCGCCGAGCCGACTCCCGCGTGATCGCGAGGTCGTAGCGCCCGACCGCGACGAGCGCGGGGTCGGCGGGGATGCCGGCATCCGACAGCGCCCGTCGGTACCCGGCGTCGCGCAGTCCGGCCGAGCGGAGGTCCGGCCGACCGGCCAGGAATCCGATGCGCCGGTGTCCGAGCTCGATGAGGTGGCGGGTCGCGGTCAGCGCACCCCCGAAGCTGTCGGACTCGACGGTGGGCAGGTCGGCGCGACCGGTGTGCGGGTCGATCGCGACGACGGGGATCTCGGTCGCGGCGCTCACCACGGTGGGGGTCACCATGATGGCCGCGTCGATGAGCGTGCCCGACAGTCGACTGAGCGACCGCCGCTCCCACCCGTCACCGGCCCCCAGATGCGATCCGCTGTAGGCCAGCAGGTCGACGGCCGTCCCGTGCACCGCGGCGCCGACCCCCTTCAGGATCTCGGCGCTGAACGGCTCGAAGTCGGCGAGCAGCACGCCGACGACACCGGTGCGGCGGGCACGCATGCTGCTGGCGACCAGGCTCGACTCGTACCCGAGCTCTCGGACGGCGTCGAGCACGCGCTGCACCGTCGAGTCGGCGATGCCGTACCGGCCGTTGACGGCCTTCGACACGGTCGACACCGAGACCCCCGCCGCCTTCGCGACGTCGTGGATCGTCGTTCTCCCGCTCATGTGGAGTCAGCGTAGACCGCCGCGAAGCGACATGGAAACTGTTTTCGAAAACGTTTGACGACCCACGAGGACGCCAGGAGACTGCATCCACCGCGATCTCACCCGAGCCCCGCGGGGCGCCCGCAATGCAGCGAGGCGCAACTCGATGAGGAGAACATCACATGACCAGCAGAAGGCTCCCTCTCGCCTCCGCAGCGGTCGTCGTCGTCGGAGCGCTCGCGCTCTCCGGCTGCACCGGCGACTCGTCCGGCGGCGACGGCGACGGCACGCGCATGACCCTCTGGCACAACTCCACCACCGGCCCGGGCGTGGAGTTCTGGGAGACGACGGTCGCGGACTTCGAAGAGGCCAATCCCGGCGTCACGATCGAGATCCAGTCCATCCAGAACGAAGACCTCGACGGCAAGCTGCAGACCGCGCTGAACTCCGGCGACGCTCCCGACATCTTCCTGCAGCGCGGCGGCGGCAAGATGGCCGCCATGGTCAAGGCCGGGCAGCTGAAGGACCTCACCGACGCGATCAGCGGCGCCGCTGCCGACGAGATCCCGGATGCCGCGTACTCGGCGAACAGTCTCGACGACAAGATCTACGCGATGCCGGTGGCCGTGCTGCCCGGCGGGCTCTTCTACAGCCAGGACCTCTTCGACCAGGCCGGCATCACCGAGACCCCGACGACGATCGACGAGCTCGAGACGGCGACCGAGGCGCTCGAGGCCGCCGGCATCGACCCCGTCGCGCTCGGCGCGAAGGACGCCTGGCCGGCCGCGCACTGGTACTACTGGTTCGCACTGCGCGAGTGCAGCTCAGACACGCTCGCGAAGGCGGCGGACGAGATGAACTTCGACGACGAGTGCTGGGTGCGCGCCGGCGAGGATCTTCAGGACTTCGCGGCCACCGAGCCGTTCAACAGCGGATTCCTCACGACCACCGCACAGCAGGGCGCGGCGAGCTCCGCCGGCCTCATCGCCAACCACCAGGCGGGCATGGAGCTCATGGGCGCCTGGAACCCCGGGGTCATCGGATCGCTCACCCCCGACCAGAAGCCGCTGCCCGATCTTTCCTGGTTCCCTTTCCCCGAGGTCGAGGGCGGCGAAGGCGAGCCCGGCTCGATGATGGGCGGCGTCGACGGCTACTCCTGCTCCGTCGATGCACCCGACGCGTGCGTCGACTTCCTGAACTACCTCGGCACGAGCGACGTGCAGACCGCGTACTACAAGGCGTTCAACGCTCCGCCGGTCAACACGGTCGCACAGGAGGCCGTGACCGAGCCGTACCTGCAGAAGATCCTCGAGGCATACAACGCCGCCCCCTACGCGTCGCAGTGGCTCGACACGGTCTACGGCCAGAACGTCGGCAACGCGCTGAACGTGGCCGTGGTCAACATGCTGGCAGGCCAGGGCGGTCCGGAGGACATCGTCGCCGCCGTGAAGGATGCGGCAGCGAAGGCGTGAGGCGCGCGCCCGGCTGGAAGTGATCCTTCTGGCCGGGCCCGCCCTCGTCGTCTTCCTCGCCTTCGTCATCTTCCCCGTGCTGATGGCCGCGTACTACGGCTTCTTCAGCTGGCAGGGATACGGAGTGCCGACCGACTTCGTCGGCCTCAAGAACTACCTCACGATCCTGCAGGACCCGCTGTTCATCGACGCGCTCACGCACAACGGCGTCATCCTCGTCATGTCGCTCGTTTTGCAGGGACCGGTCGCGATACTCCTGGCGCTGCTGCTGAACCGGCGCATGCGCGGACAGTCGCTCATCCGCGTCCTAATCTTCGTCCCCTACGTCATCTCGGAGGTCGTGGTCGGCACCGGCTGGAGCCTGATGCTGCAGACCAGCGGCGCCCTGAACGCACTCCTGACGAACATGGGGCTCGGAGCGCTCGCGACCGACTGGCTCTCCGACCCCGCGATCGCGATCTGGACCCTGATGGCGATCATCACCTGGAAGTACGTCGGGTTCGCGGTCATCCTCTTCCTCGCGGGCCTCCAGGGCATCCCGCAGGAGCTGCACGAGGCGGCCGCGATCGACGGCGCCTCGTACTGGCAGACCCAGTGGCGGATCACCCTGCCGCTGCTCGCCCCGACCCTGCGGATCTGGGCGTTCCTGTCGATCATCGGCTCGCTGCAGCTGTTCGACCTGGTCTACATCATCTGGGGGCAGTACATCGCCTCCACCGCCGGCACCTCGACCATGGCCACCTACATGGTGTCCGAGGGGCGCAATGCCGGGAACTTCGGATACGGCAACGCCGTGGCCGTGGTGCTGTTCGTGATCTCGCTGATCGTCGCGCTGATCTATCAGCGCGCCGTGCTGCGGCGCGACACCGAGGGCGCGCTGACCGGCGCCGGAAGGAAGGAGAGGAAGCGATGACCGCCACCTCCGTGCTCGTGACGCAGCGCCCAGGAGCGCGTCGGGCGGCGCGGCCCCGACTGCCCTGGGCCAACCCCGGCGTCTACTTCGTCGCGCTCGTCGCGGTCGGGCTCATGCTCGCGCCGATCGCCTACATCATCGTCGGCGGATTCCGCACGAACTCGCAGATCACGACCGACCCGTCGGGTCTGCCGCAGCCGTGGGTGCTGACGAACTACCTCGACGTGATCACCGGGGGCATCTTCTGGCGGCAGGTGCTGAACTCGCTGATCGTCGCCCTCGCCACGACCCTTGGCGTGGTCGCGCTCGGCCTCATGGCAGCCTACGTGCTGGCCCGCTACCGGTTCGCCGGTCGCGGCGTGCTGTACGCGTTCTTCGCCGCAGGGCTCATGTTCCCGCTGACCGTCGCGATCACGCCGCTGTACATCGTCGTGCGCAGCCTCGGACTGATGAACTCGCTCGGCGGCGTCATCCTGCCGCAGATCGCGTTCGCGCTCCCGACCACGATCATCATCCTCGTCCCGTTCCTGCGGGCCATCCCCGACGAGATCCAGGAGGCCGCGTTCATTGACGGATGCAGTCGCCTCGGATTCTTCTGGCGGATGGTGCTTCCGCTCTCGCTGCCGGGCGTCATCACGACCGGCATCCTGGCGTTCATCGGCAGCTGGAACGGGTATCTGCTGCCGCTGTTCATCCTCAACGACTCCGCGGCGTTCACGCTGCCGCTCGGCGTGCAGTCCTTCGCGTCGCAGTACTCCGTCGACACCGCGAAGGTCCTCGCCTTCACCTCGCTGTCGATGATTCCGGCGCTGATCTTCTTCAGCGTCTTCGAGCGCCGCATCGTCGGCGGACTCACCGGCGCGGTCAAGGGATGAGCGCGGACATGTCGACGAGAACGACCGAGAGAGACACCAGCATGCTGCAGCGCACCCCCCACTCCGCGCGGGTCGAGGCCCTCCTCGCCGAGATGACCCTGGAGGAGAAGCAGGCGCAGCTCGTCGGGTACTGGGTCGACCAGGGCGACGAGGTCGTCGCTCCGCTGTCGGGTGAGAAGAAGAGCTCCAGCCGCTACGACGAGGCGAGTGCGCACGGCATCGGCCACCTCACACGCGTGTACGGCACCCGCCCCGTCGATCCCGTCGAGCGGGCGCGCTGGCTATGGACGGAACAGGCCCGGCTGCAGCGGGAGACCCGCCTCGGCATCCCGGCGATCGTGCACGAGGAGTGCCTGACCGGCCTCGCCGCGTGGCAGGCGGCGACGTACCCGACGCCGCTCGCCTGGGGCGCCTCGTTCGACCCCGATCTCGTGGCCGCGGTCGGAGCGGCGATCGGCGAGTCGATGCGCGCCCTCGGCATCCACCAGGGTCTCGCGCCGGTGCTCGACGTGATCCGCGATCCCCGCTGGGGCCGGGTCGACGAGTGCATCGCCGAGGACCCGCTGGTGGTCGGCACGATCGGCACCGCGTACGTGCGCGGTCTGCAGTCGGCCGGGGTGCACGCGACGCTCAAGCACTTCATCGGCTACTCCGCGTCGCAGGCGGGGCGGAACCACGCGCCCGTGCACGCCGGGCGTCGCGAGATCGAGGACGTCCTCATGCCGCCGTTCGAGATGGCGCTGCGCGAGGGCGGGGCGCGCAGCGTCATGAACTCGTACGTCGACATCGACGGCACTCCGGTGACCGCCGACGCGCACTACCTCACGGAGGTCCTGCGCGAGCGCTGGGGCTTCGACGGCGTCGTCGTGTCGGACTACTTCGCCGTCGACTTCCTGCGCAGCATGCACCGGGTGGCCGCCGACGGAGCGGATGCCGCACGGCTCGCGATCAGCGCGGGGATCGACGTGGAACTGCCATCGCCCGATGCGTTCCTCACCCTCGCGGACCAGGTGCGCGACGGCCGGCTGCCCGAGAGCGTGCTCGACCGGGCGGTGGGCCGGGTGCTCGCGCAGAAGGAGGAGCTCGGCCTGCTGGACGCCGACTTCGGCGCACCTCCCGAGGAGATCGACCTGGACTCCGCGTCGCACCGCGCGCTCGCGGGCCGGCTCGCCGAGGAGTCGATCGTGCTGCTGAGCAATGACGGCATCCTTCCCCTCGAGACCTCGACGACGGCGCGGATCGCCGTGATCGGACCCAACGCCGACAGCTCCGAGGCGCTCATGGGCTGCTACTCGTTCGTGAACCACGTGCTCGCGCATCATCCGGAGGTGCCGGCGGGCATCGAGCTGCCCACCGTGCTCGACGCGGTGCGCGCCGAGTTCGAGCGGGCCGAGGTCACCTTCTCGCTCGGCTGCGAGGTCGAGGGCACCGACCGCTCGCGCATCGACGGCGCGGCGGCGGATGCCGCGGCGGCCGACCTCGCGATCGTCGTCGTCGGCGATCGCGCCGGCCTCTTCGGGCGCGGCACGGTGGGCGAGGGCAACGACGTCGAGTCGCTCGAGCTGCCGGGCGTGCAGCGCGAGCTCATCGATGCGGTCGTGGCGACCGGCACCCCGGTGATCCTCGTCGCGATGACCGGCAGGCCGTACGCCTGGGACTGGGCGCTCCCGCCGCGCGACGGCGCCGCGGGAGTGGCGGTTGGCCTGGGAACCGTCAACTCCGCGTCGACGGCTTCCTCGTCCGAGGCCCCGTCGACCGATGGCGCGGGTGCCCCGCGGCCGGCCGCGATGCTGCAGGCGTTCTTCCCCGGCGAGGAGGGCGCCCCGGCGCTGGCCCGTCTGCTCAGCGGTCGGACGTCGCCATCGGGACGGCTCCCCGTCTCCCTGCCGCGCGCGGCGGGGGCGCAGCCCTACTCGTATCTGCACCCGCTGCTCGGCGGCCTGGCCGACGTCACGAGCGCCGACCCGACGCCGGTGCGCCCGTTCGGGTTCGGCCTGACGTACACGACCTTCGCGCACGACGAGCTCATGGTCGCTCCCACCGCGTCGACCGACGACGTCCTGCGGGTGTCGGTGCGCGTGCGCAACACCGGCGAGGCAGACGGGGTCGACGTCGTGCAGCTGTACGTCCACGACGAGGTCGCGAGCGCGACCCGTCCGGTCGCCCAGCTCGTGGGCTTCCGGCGGGTCGCGCTCGCGGCCGGCGCCGAGGAGCGCGTCAGCTTCGAGGTACCGGTCGATCGGCTCGCGTTCACGGCCGCCGACGGCGTGCGCCGCGTCGAACCGGGCCGCTTCCGACTGTGGGTCGGCGGTGCGTGCGACGACGAGGAGACGGTCGCCGTCGTCGAGATCGGTTAGACCGTCTCGCCGGCGACGTCGCGGACGAACCCGGTCACGTGCTCCTGGAGCTTCAGGATGCGCATCTCGCGGGCGAGCTCGCGGTCGTACCCCTGGTACGCGAGCGGGGGCAGCACGCGCACGTTCTTCGAGCAGCCGAACTCGGCGCACGTGAGGTTCCCGATCGTGTCGCCCTTGCGACCGGCGGGTCCGGCCTTGCGCGCGGTGTAGAGCTGCACGTCGTTGCGGAGCGTCACGTCCTCGCACCACGAGCACTGAGCCCGAGCGAGCACGCGCTGCTCGGCGCGCTGCAGGACGACGCCGGTCACGACGTCGTCGATCCACACCACGACGTACGAGCGGCGCGGCAGCTTGGGGTCGGTCCAGCCGAGATAGTCGAGCCGGTCGAAGTCGATCTCGTCGAATCCGGGCGGCAGGGAGATGTCGGAGATCTCCTTGCGGGTGGCGTTGATGAAGGAGGCGCGCAGGGCGCGCTCGTCGATGGGACGCATGAGTGTGTGAGCTTTCGATGGGGCCGCCGGAGGGCGGCGGAAGTCAGAGGTGGATGCCGGCGGGATGCCGGGTACGACGCGACGCCGGTGACGGGATGTTCCGCCTCCGGCCGATCGTCAGCCTCTGCCCGCGGCGCGAGATGCGCCTGCGGCTCCGTTCCGCGCCCGCTCCGGGTGTCCGGGGGCGCTCATCGACAACAGCACCCGGCGAGTATACGCCTGTTTGTTTCGCCCCGTGTCGGTGCGGGTTCATTCGGGCGAATGCCGCGCCTACGCTGGCCGGAACGTCATCACCGACCCGTCTCGAAGGAGCCAGCCGTGTCCACGCCGCAGAACCATCTCTCACCCTCGACGGTGCGTGAGCGTTCGGCGTGCATGTGCCACCGCGGCGACGCGTGCTCCTCGCACTCCCCCGGCCACGCGCTGCACCTGATCCAGGCGCGCCTGGCCTCCGCGACCCCGTCGGAGTGGGTCGACGCGGTCGTCGAGCACGCCGACCCGGTCTCCGGCGAGGTCGTGGTGCGCACGCTCGACGGCGCTGCGCACGGGCTGTGGAACGCCGCGGGCGCCGCCCTCGAGGCACCGATCGGCACGCCGGTGGCGCTGCACGTGCGCTACGGCGTGCTCGCCGTCGGCCGCACCCAGTTCAACGTCGCACGAAGCTGAGGCGCGTCAGGCCGGGACCAGCATGCCGCGCACGGCCATGCACGCGTCCATGCAGGCCTGGCACGCCTGAGCGCACATGCGGCAGACGTCGCTGTGCGCGGCGTGCTCCATGCACTCGTCCATGCAGGTCTGGCACATCGCGATGCACGCGTCGAGCATCGCCATCATCGACGCGGGAGTCATCCCCTGCATCCGCAGCATCGACCGCATCATGGTGTGACACATGTCGGCGCAGTTCATGCACGCCGGCGAACAGTCCATCATCTGGGTCGAGCACACGGTGCACGCCTGCTCGCAGGCGGAGCACGCGTCCATGGCCGCCTGCAGGACCGACATGTCCATCGCGGCCATGTCGATCGTCGTCATCTCGGGGGCCGCGGTCATGTTCGCCCGCCAGGCATCCATCATCATCGAGTCCATCGCGCACCTCTTCCGTCGTCGGCCTCTGCCGGGTGAGAGAGCGGGCAGGACCACCCGCCTCCGGCCAGGGTAGCCCCAGGCGGCGTCCACGTCGACGGTCCCGATCCGGTTGTCACGCGAGACGCGGCTTGTCAATCCCGTGGCCCGTTCCGCGGGCGCGTGCGAGGGTGTGATTCCCGTTGATCGGACGATGAAAGGACGCATCATGAGTGCAGACAACGACATCAAGAACAACGCCGAGAAGCTCGGAGGCAAGATCAAGGAGGGCGTCGGCAAGGTCACCGACAACGAGCGGCTCGAAGCCGAGGGCCAGGCCGACCAGACGAAGGCCTCGGTCAAGCAGGCCGGCGAGAACGTCAAGGACGCCGCGAAGAAGGCCGGCGACAGCCTGCGCGACTCTTAACGAGAATGAGGCCCGCCGAGGCGGGCCTCATTCCGTGACGGGTCAGCGCGTGCGGTTCCCCGAGATGGATCGGATCAACCAGGCGATCACGGCGATCGCCAGGAGCACGAGTCCGACCCACAGCAGGAACTGCAGCGACTGGACGAGTCCTCCGGTGATCGCCAGGATGACGGCGATCACGATGACGATGATCAGAAGGATATTCATCGGTCTTCCCTTCTCTGGGGCGCAGGGCGCGCCCGTCTTCGGTGCCCTCACTGTAGACCCGTAGCCACCCCTCAGAGCAGGGGCTTGACGCAGACCATCCGATCGTGAGTAAGGAGCAGTGACATGCCGGGACGCAGGAACAACTCCCTCAAGGACCCTGAGCTCTACGAGGAGCTCCGCGACGACGGAGCGTCGAAGGAGAAGGCCGCGCGCATCTCGAACGCGGCGGCGAAAGAGGGCCGCAGCACCGTGGGCCGCCGCGGCGGCTCGCACGGCGACTACGAGGACTGGACGGTCGACGAGCTGCGCAAGCGCGCGAAGGAGATCGGACTCACCGGCTACAGCGGCAAGCGCAAGGCCGAGCTGATCTCGGCGCTGCGGAACCACTAGGCGCGGCGGTGGCCAGGTTCGGCATCGAGGAGGAGTTCTTCCTCCTCGACGAAGACTCTCTCGTTCCGCTGGCCATGAACCAGGGCCTCCGCGACCGCCTGACAGGGCAGCGCGCGGGCGGCACGGTGACCCGCGAGTTCCTCACCTCTCAGCTCGAGACCACCTCGGCTCCGCTCGACACGACAGCGGATGCCGTCACTCAGCTGTACGGCATGCGCACCGCGATGGCCTCGGAGGCCGCGCCGGACCGCGCGATCGTCGCCGCGACAGGAACCCCGTTCGTGTGGTCCGAGGAGACGGTGATCTCGCCCTCGCCGCACTACGACGAGGTCGCGGGTATCCTCGGCGGGCTCACTCGCACGCACGAGGTCAACGGCCTGCACGTGCACGTCGAGGTGCACGGCGACGAGGAACGCGTGCGCGCCCTCAACCGCATCCGGGCGTGGATGCCGGCGCTGCTCGCGATCACGGGCAACTCCCCGTTCGCACACCGCCGTCCTTCGGGCTTCGCGAGCTGGCGGTCGATCCTCACCCGCCGCCTGCCCACCGGGTGGACGCCGCCGCACGCGCACGACTACACCGATTACCGGGCGCGCGTCGACGGGCTGCTGGCCCTGCGCGGCATCACCGAGGCGTCGTCGATCGGCTGGACCGCCCGGCTGTCGGAGCGATATCCCACCGTGGAGGTGCGGGTGTGCGACACGCAGCTCGACGTCGACGACGCGATGCTCGCGGTGGCTCTGAGCCGCGCGCTCGTCACCACCGACGACCTCGACGACGGCCCCGAGGTCGGGCTCGACGCGATCGACGCGTCGCTGTGGACCGCGTCCCGGTTCGGCCCCGAGGCGAGGGTGGTCGACCCGACGACGGGCGACGCGGCCCCGGCGTGGGACGTCATCGAGCGGATGCTGTCCCGCACCGCCGCGGCCCTCGCCGCGCAGGGCGACGACGCGTTCGTGAGAGCGCAGCTCGCCCGCGTCCGCGAGCACGGCACCGGGGCGCAGCGTCAGCTCCGCGCTCTCGAGCAGCACGGTCTCGCCGGGCTCCGCGATCTCTACCGCGCGACGACCGCCCCCGGGGGTGCCGAGCGGCAGTAGTGTCGGCCTGTGGCCTCCTCTCGATTCGCGCCGCTGCAGCGGTTGGTGATCTCCGTCGCCGTGCTCGCCTCGTTCGTGACGTTCCTCGACGGGACCGTGGTCACCGTCGCCCTTCCCGCGATCAGCCGCGAGCTGGGAGGCGGCATCACGACGCAGCAGTGGGTCGTCGACGCGTACCTCATCACGCTCAGCGCGCTGATCCTGCTGGCCGGCTCGCTGTCCGACGCGTACGGGCGGGTGCTCGTGATGCGCGTGGGCCTGATCGCCTTCGGCGTGGCGTCGATCGCCGTCGCCGCAGCACCGGATCCGCTCGTGCTGATCATCGCGCGCGCCGCCCAGGGCGCGGCGGGCGCCCTGCTCGTGCCGAGCTCGCTCGCTCTGATCACCGCGACCATGCGGTCCGACGTCCAGTCGCGCGCGATCGGCGTGTGGACGGCGTTCACGACCGCCGCTCAGCTGGTCGGTCCACTGCTGGGCGGGCTGTTCGTGGACTTCCTCTCCTGGCGCTTCGTGTTCCTCATCAACGTGCTGCCGATCGGGGTCACGCTGCTCCTGCTCGCGCGGCTGAAGCTTAACGAGAAGCCGAGCGGCGTCCGGGTCGACTGGGTCAGCGGCATCCTCTGCGCGGTCGGTCTCGGCGCCGTGGTCTTCGCCCTGATCGAGCAGCCGAACCTCGGGTGGGGATCCCCCGCGATCTGGCTGCCCGGCGTGATCGGCGCAGTGCTCTTCGCGCTGTTCCTCGTGCGTCAGCAGCGCTCGGCCGCTCCGCTCATGCCGCTGTCGCTGTTCCGCGTCCGGGACTTCGCCTGGGGCAACCTCGCCACGCTGTTCGTCTACGCCGCTCTCTCGCTCAACGGCTTCGTGATCGGCGTCTATCTGCAGCAGGGCGCCGGCCTCTCGGCGACCGCCGCCGGACTGGCGAGCCTGCCGATGACGATCCTCATGATCCTCGTGAGCTCGCGCGCCGGCTCCTGGGCCGGACGGTTCGGTCCCCGCATCTTCATGACGGTCGGCCCGCTCGTGATGGCGGTCGGCGCGGTGATGCTGCTGCTCGTCGCCGAGGACTTCGACTACTGGTGGCAGGTGCTGCCCGCCATGATCGTGATGGGTCTCGGCCTCTCGCTGACCGTCGCCCCGCTGACCTCGGCGATCCTCGGGGCGATCGACGAGTCCCGCTCCGGCATCGCCTCGGCGGTCAACAACGCGGTCTCGCGGGTCGCCGGTCTGCTCGTCGTGGCGATGCTGACGACCATCATCGGCGGCACCCTCGACCTGGGCGGATTCCACAACGCCGCCTGGGTCACCGCCGCGCTGCTCGTCCTCGGCGGAGTGGTCTCGTGGATCGGCATCCGCCGCAATCCCGCCGAGGAACCCGCTCCGGCAGAAGGCCCCGCTCCCGCCGCCGACCCCGCGCAGGGCTGACCCCATTCCATTCCCGCCGACCCACCCCCTTCGGCGCGACCCACCCCTGAGCGAACCGTCCGCAACGGGGTGGCTCGGTCGTCACGGGGTGGTTCGCGGGAGGGAGGTCGGCCGCCCGCCGGATGGCCGCAGCATCCGACCTATTCACAGGGGATGGTCGAAGGAGATCGCCGAGCTGTACGGTGTGAGTCGTGACTGACGCGAACACCGCTCTTCGTCCCTCGTCCTCCTCGACGTGGCTCCGGTTCTGGAATCGCGGCGGATGGTGGAAGGCGCTGCTCGTGGCGGCCGTCTACATCGGCCTCTATCTCGGCGCCTCGCAGCTCATCGGCATCCTGTTCGCGGGGCAGTTCGACCTGACCGACCAGTTCGGGTCGGCGTCGACCGTCGCGATCACCCTCCTGCTTCCCGTCGTCGTCGGGTCGCTCATCCTGCTGGCGTTCGCCGCCTCGGTGAAGTGGCTGCCCGAGCTCTTCGGCCGCCAGCCCGGGCGCGGGCGCGGCTGGATGTGGGTCGCTCCCATCGTCGTGATCCTGGCCGCGGCGCTCCGAGCCGCAGGGACCGACTGGAGCTCGTACTCGATCGGCGTGGTGCTCGTCACCTTCGCCGCCGGCCTCTTCGTGGGACTGTCCGAGGAACTGCTCACGCGCGGCCTCGCGGTGAATCTGCTGCGCAAGGGCGGCTACTCCGAACGCTGGGTCATGGTGCTCTCGTCGCTCATCTTCGCGCTCCTGCACTCGACGAACCTGCTCAGCGGTCAGGCGCTGGGAACCGTGCTGATCACGATGGCCTTCACCTTCGTCTTCGGCGTCGCGATGTACCTGACGCTGCGAGTGACCGGCAGCCTCGTGTGTCCCATCCTGCTGCACGCGATCACCGACCCCACCAGCTTCCTCGCGACGGGCGGCATCGACACGGCTGCCGCTGCACCGAGTCCGCTGCTCGCGGTCGCCGGCGTCTCGGTGTACCTGTACGCGATCCTGACGATCGTGGCGCTGTTCCTCGTCAAGGGTCACCTCGACCGCAAGACCGACGACTCCGCCCTGCTGCGGTGAGGCGCACTGCATCCGTTCTCGTCGCCGTGGCGGCCCTCGGCGTCGCGCTGGTCGGGTGCGCGGGCGGACAGGACGCGGCCGGCGAGACCGCCGCGACGGCGTCCGGCGAGATCGACCTCCTCCCCGTCGGCGCCGTGCCCGACTACCAGCTCGGTGGCGCCTACGAGCCGGCCGACGACGTGGGCGTCGTCGGCCGCGACCGCACCGCGGAGCCTGCCGAGGGCGTGTACTCGATCTGCTACGTGAACGGCTTCCAGACCCAGCCCGGCGAGCTCGACACGTGGCCCGACGACCTGCTCCTCCAACACGACGGCGAGCCCGTCTTCGACCCGGACTGGCCCGATGAGGCGCTTCTCGACACCTCGACGAGTGAGCGTCGAGAGAGCATCGCCGACGTGATCGGCCCCTGGATCGACGGATGCGCGGAGTCGGGCTTCGACGCGGTCGAGTTCGACAACCTGGACTCGTACACGCGCTCGGACGACGCCCTCACCCTCGACGACAACCTCGCTCTCGCGACGCTGCTGGTCGAACGGGCTCACGAGTCGGGACTCGCCGCGGGTCAGAAGAACGCGGCGGAGGATGCCGAGGCGCTGCACGACCGCGCCGGGTTCGACTTCGCGGTGGTCGAGGAGTGCGCAGCCTACGAGGAGTGCACCGCGTACACCGCGGTGTACGGCGACCAGGTGATCGACATCGAGTACACCGACCAGCTGCCCCGTGCGTTCGCCGACATGTGCGAGAACGCCGAATCGCCCGCGTCGATGGTTCTGCGCGACCGCGATCTGCTCCCCGCCGGAGTCGACGGGCACGTCTTCGAGACCTGTCGCTGAACTGCGGCTACGGCCTGACTAGGCTGGCGTCGTGACGATCTCGGGGGAGCAGTGGCGGGTCCGCGCCGTGCTCTCGCGATGGGGCCGCGCGCTGGGCGAGGTCCCCCGGTGGGTATGGGTCGTCGCGGCATCCGTCCTCCTCGTCGCCGTGACCGTGATCGTGACCGGCGGCCTGGCGCGCTCGGTGACGGAAGCGGCCGAGGTCGCCGCGGGCGACGAGGTACGCACCTCGACCTACGCGATGACGGTCCTCGACGTCGCCTTCACCGACGCGGTCGAGTCGGAGTACCTCGAGGCGGAGCCCGGCGAGAAGCTCCTCGTCATGACGGCGCGCATGGAGAACCTCGCTGACGCCCCGATCGGCGTCGGCACGACCGCCGATCTGCTCAAGGCCAACCTCGTGAACACCGCGGAGCCGCTGCTCGACCTGCACGGCGCCGAGGCCACCGGCAGCGCGACGGTCTGGCGTGCCGACGGCTCCGCCGGTCAGGTCGTGCTGCAGCCGGGGGTCCCCGACGAGGTGACCATCGCGTGGCCCGTCCCGGACGACGCGTTCTCCGACGGCACCGTCGCCCTCGACGTGTACGAGGCAGAGGTCAGCCGGGGTGCCGTCATCCTCTCGTCGCGCGTCGTCACCTGGCGTCCCGACGGCGTGGTCGCCCGGATCCTCGTCTCGGCATCGGAGGCGCGATGAGGAACCGCGCCCTCCCCTGGATCATCGGAGCCGCGTTGGTCGTCGGAGCCGGCGCGCTCGTCGCACTCACGCCCGACGACGACGCGCTCATCGCCCCGATCGAGAAGCGCGGCGGGATGGACGAGATCGTGTCGTCGCGTGCTCTGATCGCCACGGCGGTCGAGGCGCGCTTCGCGCAGACGGTCGAGACCGACGACGGATGGAGCGCCGAGGGGAACTGGCTCCTCGTCACCGTGCGTGCGTCGGCGCCCGAGACCGAGATCGATGCGTCGATCAGACTCGCGACCCTCGCGGTCGGCGACCGCGTGTTCCAGGCGAGCGAACGCCCGACGATGTCGCTGGTCGGCACGCCGCTGCGCGTCGGCATCGACACGGTCGGCACCCTGGCCTTCGAGCTCCCCGCTGATGTCGGCTCCGGCACGGTAGAGCTGCGACTGACCCCCGACTACTATACTGCGGAGCTCGACGACCTCGTCGTGATCACACTCCCCCTCGACGGCATCGCCCGCGAAGACTCCGTCGAGATCACCCGGTCCGAGCTGGTGACGCCATGAGCTGGTTGCGTCGGCAGCGGATCGCGCTCCTCGCGCTCGCCGTCGCGATCGTGGCCGTGGTGGGCGCCTACCTCTGGCTCGACGTGCTCCCCGGCATCCGCCCCTCAGATCGGGTGATCGAAGCCGAGTCGAGCGCTGACGTCGCGGGTCAGACGCTGTCGCTGTCGGGCGCGGAGTGGCGCGAGTTCGAGGGGCCCGAAGGCACCCGGTCGTTGAGCGTCCGGATGACGTCGAGCGGTGGGCCGCAGGCCGGGTCGTGCACGATCAGCATCTCCGAGCCGTCGACCTCGCGGACCTGGTTGAGCTCCCGAGACGGACTCGATGTGCCCTACGACGAGGACGAGAGGTCATGCACCATCGAGGGGTCGGCGTACCGCATCCTCGCGGTGTTCCTGCTGCCCGACGACGCCGAGGGGCCGTTCGTGCTCGACGTCGAGGACGGCGACCACCTGACCGCCAGATTCCTCGTCGAGCCCTGACGGCCGCGTATCGAGACCGGTGTGCGGGCGGCCGACGACCTCGTCGTACGCGGTGGCGACGATCGCGACGCGGAGCGGCTCCGCGAAAGCCGCGACGGCGAGCGTGGCAAGCGGGAACACCCCCGCCCAGAACGACGACTCGTGCCCGCCGATGAGCTGCAGCAGACCTCTCGTTCCCGACTGCTCCGCAAGGGCCCACAGCGCATAGGCGAGCACGTACGCGCCGAACAGCAGCGGCCCGCCGCGCCAGATCACGGTCACGGCGGCCCAGAGGCCTTCGAGCCGCATCACGAGCGTGCGGGCGAGGCTCATCGCCGTGCCGCGCGCGGCACCCGAGCCCCAGCGCGAGAACTCCGGGGTGGAGTCGAACGTCGTGCCGTACACGACGCTCGCAACGGTCAGCCACGCCGCGGGCACGATCACCGCCGCGATGACGATGCCGACGATCCAGGTCGCGGCCTCCCACACGACGGCGACGGGAGCCAGGTTCACCGCGAACCAGTCTCCGAAGACCTGCAGGCGGCTCGCGACCTCGCGCTCCCCGAACCAGTCGAGCACTCCACTCCACCATCGCGCGACGAGCGTGAAGAGCATGAAGGTCCACAGCACCTCGGCGTAGGCGCCCAGCACGACGCACCAGCGCGGCAGCCGATCCGCGAACCGCATGTAGACCAGTCGGGCGGCGAGGGCGATCAGGAGCACGGTCACCGGCAGTACGCCGACGCCGATCAGACCGCCGCGGTCGCCGACCCGATCGAGCTCGTACCCCGAGTCGGCGAGGGCGATCGCGCTGGCGATGCGGAAGAACTCGATCTGGTCGGCGTCGAGCATGCCCCACGCCGTGTAGAACGCGAAGAACGGCAGGATCGCCGCGAGAGTCGCTGACGCGAACTCTCGGGGCCCACCCGCATCCTCCCGCCTGCTGTGCGGCAGCGACGGGCGCACGGTGAGGTACATCGCGACGTACGAGACGAGTCGGGCGGCGACCGCGAGCGGAAGCAGCAGCAGACCGCCGAGAGTCGTGAGGCCGCCGACGACGCCCGCGAGCTCGATGAGCACGCGGTGCAAGGCCTCGCCGCCGAGGTACCAGGCCGCGAGAGCGGGCCAGTGTCGGGCGAGGATGCGTCCGAACGTCCGCAGGGCCTGTCGCATGTGCCTACCGTAGTGGCCATCGACGGTTAGCCGCGGGGCCGACGCCCGTCAACAGCGTTGCGGCGCCGAGATGGAGGGCGGCAGGATGCCCCCATGAGGACGACTCGAATCGGGGCTGTCACAACGGCGCTGCTGCTCTCCACCGCGCTCGCCGGTTGCGGGCTCACGATCCCCACCGACCCCGACGGCACGCTGACCAGCGTGCGCGACGCCGAGCTGCGGGTGGGCTTCTCCCCCGACCCCGGACTGATCACGAGCGACGGCAGCGGGGACCCCGACGGCAGCCTCCCCGAGCTGGTGAGCGGCTTCGCCGAGACGGTCGACGCTGACGTCGACTGGACGGAGGGCTCGGAGGAGACGCTGGTGGGGATGCTGGAGCGCGGTGACCTCGACCTCGTCGTCGGCGGCATGACCGACCAGAGCCCGTGGATCGACAGGGCGGGGATGACGCGGGGCTATCCCGGCATCGACGGCGCGGACGGGCGATCGATCGTGATGCTCGTGCCGCTCGGGGAGAACGGGTTCCTCAGCGCCCTGGAGACCTACCTCGACCAGGAGGTCGGATCGTGAGGACCGTCGACCGCATCGGACGCACCGAGCTGCCGGAGGAGCAGCAGAAGGCGCTGCGTAGCGCGATCCGGTGGGAGTGGTTCACGATCGCGTACACCTCGGTGACGATCGCCGTGATCGCGCTGGTCGTCGGCGGGTCGCAGGCCATGCGCACCGCCTGGATCGAGGACATGCTGTCGCTCATCCCCCAGTTCGCGTTCCTCATCGCCCTGATCTTCGTCCGCCGTCGTCCCACTCTCAAGCACCCCTACGGGCTGCACCGCGCGATGGGCGTCGGGCACCTCGTCGCCGGTGTCGCGTTGCTGGCGGTCGGCGTGAATCTCGCCATCGAGGCCGTGACCGGGCTCGTCGCCGCCGAGCATCCGACCATCGGCACCGTGAACCTCTGGGGGCACACGATCTGGCTCGGCTGGTTCATGGTCGCCGTCATGGCCGTGATCATCATCGGCCCCGTGTTCCTCTACGGCCCCGCGAAGGCGCGGCTCGCGCCGGTGCTGCACAACAAGCTGCTGTACGCCGATGCCGATATGGCCAAGGCCGACTGGCAGACCACGGTCGCCTCGATCGTCGGGGTGCTCGGCGTGGGTGCGGGCCTGTGGTGGCTCGACGGCGCCGCCGCCCTCTTCATCTCGCTCGGCATCGTCTGGGACGGCGTGAAGAACACCAAGACCGCGATCATCGACCTCATGGATCAGCGCGCCCGCACGTTCGACAGCGCGCACCCGCATCCGCTCGCCGGCGACATCCTCTCGACCATGCGGTCGCAGCCGTGGGTGAAGGAGGCGTCCGTGCGGATGCGGGACCAGGGCCAGGTCTTCCACATCGAGGCGTTCGTCGTGCCGCGGCGGTCACGCGTCACAGTCGAGCAGACGACCGACCTCGCCGCGCGCATCTCCGACCTCGACTGGAAGGTGCAGGAGGTCGTGATCTCGCCGGTAGCCGAGCTTCCGGACGGGACGGACGTGTCGGGACGCGACTAGTCGTCGGAGTCGTCGGACGGTGCGCCGGTCGCGTCGGGGTCGCCGGCGACCGGGTCGTCGGAGAGCTGTTCGGGGGCGAGCTCATGCGGCACCATGGGCGTCTCGTCGTTCGACGAGTTCTCGGCATCCGGGGTGGAGTTCGGGTCGGACATGGTGTCTCCGTTCGTCGGGTGGTCCACCCGTCTCGTGACGGGTGGCGTCCAGCATCCGCGTCACGAGGCGTTCGTGCTCTCCCCTTGACACCGTGACCAGGGCGGGTCAGTGGAACGGGCAGCGGCTGCCGGATGCCGTCGCCGACCGCACCAGCGCACCGGAACGAGGTTTGGTGGGGAGGCGCCGGCGGTTCACGTCGAGCCCCGCGCCGAGGATGAGCAGGCGCGGGTCGCTGAGCGTCGCGATGGCCGCGGCGAGGCCGGAGATCGCGAGCTTCTCACCGGGGCAGCGGTGTCCTGTGGCGACCTCTGCCCCTCCGTGCGGCACGAATGCGGCGAGCGCCTCGTAGTCGTCACCCACGTCGCGGAAGCGCTCGGGGTCGAAGCGGTCGGAGCGCGCCCAGAACCGGTCGTCGGTGTCGGTGCCGAGCAGGTCGAGCACGACCCGGCCGCCGGCGTCGACGTGCTGGCCGTCGATGTCGATGTCGGCGATCGCCCAGCCGGGGAGCATCGGCACGAACGGCGCCGTGCGACGGATCTCCTGCGCGAACATGATCGAGAGCGGACCACCGACCAGCGCTCCTCGCTCGGCCGTCTCGGCCGCGATGCGGTCTCGCCACTCGGGCCGGTCGTGGAGCTCCTTCGCGGCGAAGGCCACGAAGCGGGCGACGGCGATCATGGGTCGGATGCTGTTCTGCAGCTCGACACCGGCGATGCGCGCGGGCAGCAGTTCGCCGCCGCGGTCGCGATGGTGCGCCCACTCGTGCAGCGCGGTGCCCGGATCGGCGCGCAGGGCGCCGTTGCGCACCGCCTCGATCAACCGGGCCGCGTGCCGGTCCGACCACCAGCGGTTCGCGATCGCGGCGAGGTAGACCGGCGAGTACGGCGATCCGAAGCCGTCGACGATCTGCGCGAGCCGCGCGGCCCAGCGCGTCTTCGCGGCGCCCGACCCCGGGAGTCCTGCCCAGCGCATGATCGCCCGCCCGAACGCGCCGACTGCCGCGTCGTACGCGCTGCGGGTGCCGCCGGCGAGCCACGCCTCGCGCTCGGCATCCCATTCGCGCTCGAGCAGGGGCGCGAGGCGAGCCACCTGCTCGTCCTCGTACGCGACGTCGACGAACGTCGCCTTGCGGTGCCGGTGGTCGTCGCCGTCGAGGCTGTGCACCGAGCCGTGCCCGAACAGCGACTCCTGCACGATCGCGGGCATCGCGCCGTGACGGGCGATGCGATCGGCGTCGTAGAAGAGCTCCACGCCCTCGACGCCACGCACGAACACCGCGTCGTCTCCGAGCAGACGCATGGGCGCGGACCGCGCGCCCGGTCGGACGCGCCGCCAGATGCGGGAGCCGAAGCCGTAGCCGTGGGTGAGCAGAGCGGGAGCGTCGTCACGCGCGAGTTCGCCGACGCGGCGCACGGCCCGCACGGGGAGATCGATGAGTGCCATGGCTCGAGGCTCGCAGAGAGGTAAGGAGGGTTCCAGGGGGAGGCGCGGGCGGCGGGGTTGTGCTAGTCGCGCTGCCGCCCCTGCGAGATGTGGCCGTGCTGCCTGCGCGCGTCAAGCCCCTTGGGCACGATGGCGGGGTCGCAGACGATGCATGAACCGGGACCGACCGAGACCGACGAGAGGTGGACGACGTGGCGAAGAACGTGCGCACCCTGGATTGCCGTCCGGAGGACGTGTTCGAGGTGCTGGGCAACGGCTGGCTGTACCCCGCATGGGTGGTGGGCGCCTCGCGCATGCGCGACGTCGATGAGACCTGGCCGCAACCCGGTGCCGAACTGCACCACTCGGTGGGCGTCTGGCCCGCGCTGCTCGACGACACGACGGTGGTCGAGGAGTGGGATCCGCCGCGCCGCATGGTCATGCGCGCCAAGGGCTGGCCGATCGGCGAGGCGAGGGTGACCCTCCGCGTGCGCTCGTACGACGGCGGATGCATGGTGCGCATCGACGAGGAGCCGGTGGACGGTCCGGCGACACTGCTGCCCGGCCTCGTCACCACTCCCCTGCTGCGGTGGCGGAACTCGGAGACCCTGCACCGGCTCGCGTATCTGGCGGAGGGCGGTGCGGGCCGAGCACACTGAGTCGCGCTCGTCCGGCCCCGGTTCCCCTTCTCCGCGGCACTGCCCTCTTCTCGCGCCCCTCACACCAGACCCCACCGCGCGCCGTCCCCTTCTCCGCGGCCCTGCCGCCTTCTCGCGCCTCTCACACCAGACCCCACCGCGCGCCGTCCCCTTCTCCGCGGCCCTGCCGCCTTCTCGCGCCTCTCACACCAGACCCCACCGCGCGCCGTCCCCTTCTCCGCGGCCCTCGCCCCTTCTCGCGCCCCTCACACCAGACCCCACCGCGCGCCATCCCCTTCTCAGCGGCCCCTCACCCAGGTCCCTCCACGGCCGCTCCCCCTCGTCCGCCCCCTCGTCCGCGATATGCCGGGATGCAGATCGGGAGTATTGGAATACACGCCTGAACAGGCCGAAATCCGCTGCTTCCAGCGATCGCAATGTCGGTGGCCCGGGGTTGACTGAGGGCATGTCATCCCAGCCGCGCACACTCCTCGACCAGGTCATCTCCGACCTCGATCGAGTGCTCGCCGATGACTCCCTCGCCGGACTCACAGAGTCGGAGCGGGTCGAGGTCCTCGCCACGGCGGGCGCCGCGTTCCGCCGCGTCGAGGCGGTGATCGTCGAGACCGTCGCCACGGGTGACGTCGAACTCGCCCACATCGCCGGGTGTCGCAACGAGAACGAACTGCTGCGGCGAGCGTTGCTGGTCGACACGGGCGGGGCGTCTCGGCTGGTCAAAGTCGTCGATCTCGTCCGCCGCGAGTCGAGCCTGACCTCCGGCGAACGCCTCCCTGCCCGCTGGCCGGCGCTTCGCGAGGCGCTGCTCGACGGCACAGTCGGCACGGCCGGTGTTCTCGCCGCGACCGCGCCGATCGAAAAGGTGATGGACCGCATCGGACTCGACGGGCGACTCGGCGCTGACGAGTGCCTCGCCGGCGCCGCGAGGGGCGCGCACGACGCTCCTGAGTCTGGAAGTGCAGACGGCGTTCCCGACGATGCAGATCGAGACTCCGGTCGCGGCCCTGCTCCGATGCCCGAAGATCTGCGCCTGCTCGCCGAGGCACTGGTCGACCTGCTCGATCCCGACGGGGAGGAGCCCGCCGACGAAGCCGCCAGACGACGGGGAATCACGGTGGGACGGCTGCGCAACGGGCTGCGATCGATCACGGGAGCGCTGACGCCCGAGGTCGCCGCACAGTTGGAACTCATCTTCGATGCCCAGAACAACCCCAAGGGCGACGGGCCGCCCGGACTCGGGGTGCGGTTCGCTCCGACGGATGCCGACGGCGCAGGTCTCGAGGGCTCAGGTGTCGACGGCTCAGGTGCCGTCGGTTCAGGTCATGGCGGCTCAGGTGTCGACGAGCCCGATCCCTTCAATTCCGATCCTCGCGCCGTGATCGACGACCGCACGGCCACGCAGAAGCGTCACGACGCACTCGCCGCAGCACTGGGGATAGCCGCTCGCCATCGGGACATGCCGAGCCTCGGCGGGGCGGCTCCCACCCTCGTCGTCACCGTCAACGCGGAAGATCTCGCAGCGGGACGCGGGCGAGCGAGCGTTCCGGGCGCCTGGAATCAGACGCACGCGGATGTCGCAGCGCACGTCGGCTGCTCGGGTACGATCCAGCGGGTCACCATGGACGAGGGTCGGATCGTCGGCATCCACAGCACGGACCGGGTGTTCACGGTGCACCAGCGACGGGCGATCGTCGCGCGCGACAAGGAGTGTCTGATCCCCGGATGCCACGTGCCGGCGTCCTGGTGCGAGATCCACCACGTCACCGAGCATGCGCGTGGCGGGCCGACCCACACCGACAACGGAGTACCGCTGTGCTGGTGGCACCACCGGAGTTTGGGCACCTCCGGGTGGGAGATACGGATGAACGACGGTGTCCCCGAAGTTCGAGGGCCGGGGTGGTGGGATCCGACGCGGCGGTGGCGTGCGCCGCGGCTCAGTCTCCCTCACGCCCGGAGCGACCGCGAGAGCGCGGCAATGCCCCGAGCGGGATGACCCGACGCGCTCGCCACCGCCGGTCGCCGGCCACGGGACGCGATCGCGGGGCGTCGGACGCGGGCACGGGTGCGGGACGCAGGTTGCGTTCGCCGGGCACCGGTCGCACTCCTGGCTGCACAGGATCTGTTGCGGTTCCTCGCCTATCCTGGAGATCGTGATGTGAGCGTCGGTGCATCGGCACCGCGCGGCGATCGGGACGACCCGACCGTCGATCTTCAGGCGGGGACGACCCCACTCGAAGGAGCACGACCATGTCGCCGAACTCACGCAGGGCACGTTTGACCGCCGAGTCGGCCCCGCACACTTCGCTGCGCGGCCTCGTCCACCGCTCCGACGTCGCGCGCATCGTGCTCGGCTGGGGAGCCTTCGCTGCCGTGCTCGTCGCCCATCCGTTGCTCGCTGCCCCCGCGCCGGCCGTGGTGCTCGTCGTCGGGCTGGTCGCGATCGTCGCCGTCATCCTCGTGTGCGCCTTCGGGGTCGTGAAGCAGGCCGAAGCGCTCGCCCACCGCCTCGGCGACCCCTACGGATCGCTCGTGCTGACGCTGTCGATCGTGCTGATCGAGGTCGTCCTCATCTCGGCCGTCATGCTCGGGCCGGGCGAGCACCAGACGATCGCCCGCGACTCCGTCATGGCCGTGGCCATGATCATCATGAACCTCGTCATCGGCCTCGCTCTGCTGCTGGGCGGACTCCGCCACCGGACGCTGCAGCACAACCGCACGGGAACCTCGGCATACCTGGCGATGCTCGTGCTCCTCGTCACGCTCGCCTTCGGACTGCCCGCGCTCATCGGCGTCGACGGCTCGTACACAGTCGCGCAGGAGATCCCGATCGTCGTGCTGACTGTCGGCGTGTACGCGTTCTTCCTCGTCCGACAGATGGGCGCTCAGGCCGCGGACTTCGCCGAGGTCGGGGCTGCGGAGGGCGGCACGAACCCCGCGGGCACCCCGGGCGAGACCGCCGCGGAACGAAACTCGACGAGCATCCTCGCCACCCTGCGCACTCACCGACTCGAGGTGCTCGTCCGCCTCGCCCTGCTCGTCGTCACGGTGCTGCCGATCGTGCTGCTGTCGCACGACATGGCGGCGCTGCTCGACGACGGCCTCGGCCGGCTCGGCGCGCCGCCCGCCCTCGCCGGCGTGCTCATCGCCGCGGTCGTGTTCCTGCCCGAGTCGATCACCGCGGCCCGGGCGGCACTGGGCGGCGAGGCGCAACGCGTGAACAACCTCTGCCACGGTGCACTCGTGTCGACGGTCGGACTCACGATCCCGGCGGTGCTCATCATCGGGATGCTGACGGGCCAGACCGTCGTGCTGGCCGAGTCGCCCGCGAACCTGCTCATGCTCGGCGTGACGCTGCTGCTGTCGGTCACGACGTTCTCCGCGAAACGCGTCACCGCGACCCACGGCGCCGTGCACCTCGTTCTGTTCGCCGCCTACCTGATCGTGCTGTTCAGCTGAAATCAGCGCACAACTTCTCGCCATGCGGCGACGACGGGAGCAGGATGGGATCGCGGCACCAATCCGACAGGACCGCCGCACCGAACAACCCGGGGACTGCCGCGCGAGCGGCCGGCCGGAAAGGGAACCATGGGACTGGCAACGACGCTCAAGCGCTGGGAACTCGACACGAGGCCCATCCACCCCGAGACCAGACGTGCCCTCGCCGTGCGCTGGGCGGAACTGCCCGAGCACGCGAAGACGCCCAACCAGCTGCTCGGCCGGTGCGCGGTCGGATGCGAGGGCACCCACGGCGTCTTTCCCAAGTGCAACCTCACGTGCTCGCCCTGCTACCACTCCGCCGACGCGAACAAGGTCAGGATCGACGGCGACCACACGGTCGACAACGTCGCGTCGCAGATGTCCTACCTGCGGCAGGTGCGCGGGCCGCGCGCACACGCGCAGTTGATCGGCGGCGAGGTGAGCCTCCTCCCCGCCGAAGACCACGCGCAGGCGCTGCTCGCCATGCGCGACGCGGGACGCGAGCCGATGTCGATGACGCACGGCGACTTCGAGTACGACTACCTGCTCGACCTCGTGCTCGACGAAGAGGGCAAGCCGCGCTTCGACAAGGTCTCCTTCGCCGCCCACTTCGACTCCCTCATGCGCGGACGCCGTGGCGCGGTGCGTCCACGAAGTGAAGCGGAGCTCAACCCGTTCCGCGAAAAGTTCGCGCAGATGTTCATCGACCTCAAGCGCGATCACGGGGTCGGCAGCTACCTCGCCCACAACATGACGGTCACCCCGTCGAACGTCGACGAAGTCGAACAGGTCACCCGCGACGTGCTCGACATGCCCTTCGACATGATGTCGTTCCAGCCCGCGGCGTTCATCGGCGACGATCGTCGGTGGCGGGAGGACTTCGGCGAAGTCACGATCGACGCGGTCTGGGAGCGCATCGAACGTGGAGCCGGACAGAAGCTGCCATGGCAGGCCACCCAGTTCGGCGACCCCCGATGCAACCGCTCCACGGTCGGAGTGCGCGTCGGCGGCAGCTTCGCACCACTGCTCGACCCCGACGACCCGAAGGACATCGCCGCACGCGACCGCTTCCTCGCCCACTTCGGCGGCATGATCTTCGGCGGCATCCCGAAGTCGACGCTCGTCGTCAAAGTCATCAGGGCCATCGCCGCGCACCCGGGCGACATCCCGCCGCTGATCGGCCTCGGCCGCCGCGTGGTCCGCCGCGCCGGCGGACTCCGACGTCTCATCCGCGAGGCGCGCAAGGGCGCCGTGTCGTTCAAGACCTTCGTGATCCACAACTTCATGGATGCCGAGCAGGTCGCTCCGGCCTGGGAGATGATGCAGAACGGCGTGGTCGCCGACGACCCGCTGCTCAAGGAGACGCAGGAGCGCCTGGGCGCGTGCATGTACGCCATGTCTCACCCCGAGGACGGACGCCTGGTTCCCGCCTGCGTGCAGCACTCCGTCCTCGACCCGATCGAGAACATCGAACTGCGCCGCCTGCTCCCCCTGCCGTCGCTGCGCGACGGTGCCGAACCGCAGGTCGTGTCACGGCCCGCAGGACTCACCGCGGTGAGGACGACAGGAGCCGCGCAGCCCGCCGCGAGCTGACGGGCAGCGCTTCCCCACCGGGCGCAGCCCCGCAGGGCGCAGCCCCGCAAGGCGCAGCCCCGCCGGGCGCGGCCCTTATCACGCACGCCCCACCGCGCACGCGCCACCACGCACGCCCCATCGCGCGCCCCCACCGCGCACGCCCCACCGCGCACGCCCCACCGCGCACGGCGTCACTCGGCGACGACGTGGACCGCCCCCACCGGGATCACGACAGACACCCGCTCGCCGATGCGACGCGACCGTGTCGGTGCATCCTCTGCGTGCAGCAGCACGTCTCCGCACCGCACCTGCACCTCGGATCGAGGTCCCGTGATACGCACGTCCTCGACCACACCCCCGAACGCCAAGGCCTCGGAGTCGACGGTTCCCGCCGCACGGCGGGGCTCGTCGCCCTGCACGGTCACGTCCTCCTGTCGCACCACCATCACACCGGTCCCGTCAGCGGCACCGGGCACCGGTACGGCCCCCAGGGCGCTGTGGTGGATGCCGTCGCGCACCGCCCCTCGCACGGCGTTGCGGCCGCCCATCAGCACGGATGCGCGGAGGCTCTGCGGCCGGCGGTACGCGTCGTGGACGTCGCTCTCGTGCAGCAGCACTCCGTGCTCGATGAGGGCGATGCGATCCGAGGCGCGCGCTGCTTCGTCGCGGTCATGGGTGACGAGCACGATCGTCGGCGCGACCTGCGACCGGACAGCATCCAGCAGGTCGTGCATGTCGCTGCGCAGCGCCGGATCGAGGGCGCTGAACGGCTCGTCGAGCAGGAGCACCGCAGGTTCTGCGGCCAGCGCCCTCGCGATCGCCACCCGCTGCTCCTGTCCGCCCGACAGCTCGTCGACGCCCCGGTCTCCGAACCCGCTGAGTCGCACCATCCCGAGGTACTCCTCGGCACGGTCGCGCGCTCGCGCTTTCGACGCGCCGCGGATCCTGTCGGAGAAGGCGACGTTGTCGCGCACAGACAGGTGCGGGAACAGCAGCGACCGCTGGAAGACCATGCCGACGCCGCGCCGCTCGGCATCCACCTCGTCCATCTCCCGCCCGCCGATGCGCACGTGCCCGGCATCCGCTTGTTCGAGTCCCGCGATCACGCGCAGCAGAGTGCTCTTGCCGGAGCCGCTCGGACCGAGGACGGCGGTGCACGTCCCCGCGGCGACGTGCAGGGAGAAGTCGCGCAGGGCCGGTGTCGGCGATCCGGCGAAGTGCTTGTCGAGACGGACGACCTCGAGTTCGGCGCTCATGACGGGGTTCCTGACTGTGGGAGGACGGCCGACACGTCTGCCGGAGGGGAATCGGATGCCGCTCGGCGACCGGACAGCGCGCGGCCGCGCGAGGCGACCCCGCGCGCGGAGCGGCGTCGACCGAAGGCCAGCACCGCGAGCAGCAGCGCGATCGGAGGGATGACCGAGGCGAGCGACATGACGGCGACGGCTGCGTCGTTCCCCAGGCCCGACGCCGCTCCCGCGACGACGAGCGGCAGACTGACGAGCGCCCCTCCTCCGACGATGACGGTCACGATGTAATCGCTCCAGGCCACCAGGAAGGCGAGGAAGGCGGCGCGCGCGAGCGCCGGAGCCAGCATGGGCAGCTGCACACGGCGCAGCACCTGCAGGCGTGATGCCCCAAGCAGACGCGCCTCCTCCTCGTACGACCGGTTGTACGCACCGTAGGCGGCGCGCATCACGAAGGCCGTGTACGGAAGCGCGAACACGACGAGCACCAGCACCACGCCGACGAGGGGCGGAACGTACGCACGCAGCAGAACGACGTTCACGCCGAGCACGGCGGCGAACGGCGGGAGGGCGATCGGGGCCAGCAGGAGCGCGGACACGACGCGGGGGAACGGGACAGCGCCGAACGTCAAGGCGCGCGCGGCCAGCGCGCCCAGCGGGGTCGCTATCGCCGCCACCACGAGACCCAGAAGTACCGAGCGTCCGAAAGCGGGCAGGATGCCGAAGCCGATCGCATCCGCCACGCCCTGCCCGCCCCACGCGGTGGGGAGCGGGGACGGGAAGGACCACGCGTCGGCGAACGCCCACAGGGCCAGCGGAAGGAGCGGGATCGCGAACCACAGCACCAGCGCGGCCGTGGCGACCAGCCGGAGCGCCCGACTGGCGGTGCGGGGAGCCGCGAGCACCGGAGAGGTCACCCGGTCACCTCCACACCGCTGTGCGCCGCAGGGCTGCGAAGGCGAGCCCGACGACGGCGAGAGCGATCGCGCTGGTGACGAGGGCGACGGCCGCCGCCTCGGGGCGCGAGTCCAGCGCCACGCCCTGGAACAGTCGCACCGCGAGGACCGGAAGCGGCTCGGGATACGAGCGTCCGAGCAGCCACGACACCTCATACGATCCGAGCGCGTACACGAAGCTGATGGTCGCGCAGATGACGATCGTCGGCGCCGTCAAGGGCAGCAGCACGTGGCGGAACCGCTTCCATCGCCCGGCACCGAGCAGAGCGGCCGTCTCGTCGTAGGTCGCGATGCGCGTCGCGAGCGTCCCCGTGACGACGAGGGCGACGAAAGCGGACTCCTTCCACGCGAACTCCACGATCACCGCCCCCCACAGCGGCCCGCCGACCCACGCCGGCCACGCGTCCGGCGCGATCCCGAGCAGTCGGGGCAGCACCCCCGCATCCGACAGCAGCAGCCCCACGGTCGCGGCGCCGATCAGATGCGGCACGGTGATCGCCGTCGCCCCGAGCCCCGCGAGCACGCGGCTGCCCGTCTTGCCCGCGGCGATCACCACGGCTGCCGCCGTGCCGACGACGACCGCGATGACGGTGGCGCTCGCGGCGATCGCGAGCGAGACGACGATCGCCGCGATCAGGTCGTCCGAGTGCGCCGTGAACGCCTCCAGTCCCGGCGTGACGGGACCGGCCACGGGCATGAGCCCGAGGGCCTGCAGCGCGGTCGCCCCCAGTCCGCCGCCCACCACGACGGCCGCGACGACGACGGCGGGCAGCACGAGGAGCGCACTGCGCACTCGCTCGCCGCGCGTCCCGCTCCGTCGCGTGACCGGTGCGAAGCTCATCGAGCGAGGACGCTCTTCCGCCAGCCCTCGTCGAGCGCCGGCACCCACTCCGCCGCGAGCTCGCCGTGCGCGTTCTCGGACAGCACCTCGTACCCCGGCACGACCGGCGACTCGGGCAGGGCGTCGAACAGCGCGCGGTCGTCATCCCCGAGGGCGTCGATGTCGAGCACGGTGAACTGACCCCAGACGTCCGGCTTGGCCTTCTCGACCTGCTGCTCGACGGAGAGCGCGACGTCGGCCACGACCATCGCGCCCGCGACCGCATCCGAGTTCGCCGGGAGGCCGAGGAAGCTCGCATTGCCCACCGTCCCGTCCTCGAGCGGGAGCACCGTGGTCGCCGGCGGGTACGTGCCATCGGCCACCAGGCCGGTCAAGGTCGCCGGACCATAAGTCATCGTCATGTCGATCTGCCGGTCCGCGAACAGCTGGCCGAGCTCGGCCTCGTCGGCGGGGTACGTGTCGCCGCCACGCCACAGGCTCGGCGCGAGCTCGGACAGCCGCTCGTACAGGGCGGGGGTCAGCTCGTCATAGGCCTCGTCGGAGAACTGCGCGGGGACTTCGTCCGCTCCGCCCGACACGCTCGCGAGGACCTCGCGCAGGAACACCGAACCGGTGAAGTCCGGCGGCGCCGGGTAGGTGAAACGGCCGGGGTGCGCCTCGGCCCATTCCAGGACGCCCTCGAGGGTGGTCGGCGGGTCGGGGATCGCCTCGGCGTTGTACGCCAGCGTGAACTGCGCCTTGTGCCACGGCGCCTCGCACCCGTCGACGGGGGTGCCGAAGTCCGACTGCAGAAGCGGATCGTCGGGATCGGTCGCCGCCATCGAGGGCAGCAGATCGGTCCAGCCGCACAGCCACGCGTCGGCCTCCTTGCCGGTGCGGAAGTTGTCGCCGTTGACCCAGATGAGGTCGACCGTGCCGTCGTCGCGCCCCGCCTGCATCTCGGTGAAGACGCGATTGAGGGCATCGACCGTGTCTGTGACGGGCACGCGCTCCAGCGTGACCCCGTACTCGGCGACCGCCGGGGCGAGCACGTCGTCGACGTAGGCGTTGCCCTGATCGTCGCCGCCGTACATCCAGAGCTGGACGGTCTGCCCCTTCGCATCGTCGAGCACGGCATCCCAGTCGTCGTACGACGTCGAGGCTTCGCCCGTCGAGGGGGCGGCGCACGCGGCGAGGGCCGCGAGCGGTACAGCGATGCCGGCGAGCGCGGCGACCGCTCGGCGGGAACGACGTCCGGTGCTGATCATGGGGATCCTCGTTTCGGGGATGGGCCGGGCGAATCGCGCCGGACTAGGCTATAGGAGGTCGGAGGGATGCCGTGGACGCTGACGACATGCATCATCAGGAGGCCCCTCGGGGTCGCCGCAGGGCGGCGATCCGTCTCGGTATCCTCCTCCTGTTCGTCGCCCTCGCCGGAACGGTTGGGTTCCTTCTCACGCCGAGCGATGTCGAGGCCGTGCGGGACTGGGCGGAGGGGCTCGGAGCCGGCGGTGCCGCGCTGTTCATCCTCGGCTATGCGGCGATCACGCTCACGCCCGTGCCGAAGAACATCCTCACGATCGCCGCGGGACTGATCTGGGGCTTCTGGCCCGCGCTCGCCATGGTCTACATGGGCGCTCTGCTCGGCTCGGCCGCCTCGTTCGTGATCGGGAGGGCGCTGGGGCGCGAGGCCGTCGAGAAGCTCACCGGCGCGCGCGTGGCACGCGTGGACGCCGCTCTCGCCGATCGCGGATTCCTCGCGGTGCTGGGTGCCCGACTCGTGCCGATCATCCCGTTCACTCTCATCAACTACGGCGCGGGTCTGACGTCGGTGCGTCCGCGCGACTACGCGGCGGGGACCGCTCTGGGCATCATCCCCGGCTCGGCCGCCTACGTGGCGCTCGGCGCGTTCGGGGTGGAGCTCGGACCGGCGTTCTGGGTGGCGGTGGCGGGGCTCGGGGTGCTGGTGCTCGGCGGATTGATCGCCGCCGCGGTCCTGAGACGGCGGCAGGGTGCGCGGGAAGGCAGCGCACCGCAGGAGGACTCCCGTGCTTGACCGTGCCGTCCGCGCTGCCCTGAGCCGCCCCCTCGATGCGATCACCGCCGCGATCGACCGTCGCTGGGTGACGCCGGATCGGATCACCGTGGCGGGTCTGATGATCGGGGTCGCGTCGGCCGTCGCCGCGGCGCTGCATCTCTGGTGGCCGGCGCTCGCCCTGTGGCTCGTCTCGCGGATCGCCGACGGCCTCGACGGCACCCTCGCACGCCGTCGACGCGCGGCCGCGGGTGGGAGCGCAGCCGCGGGCGGGTCGGAGGCGGGCGGCTTCCTCGACATCACCGCCGACTTCGTGGTGTACGGCGCGACCGTGCTGGGGGTCGCGATCGGGGCGACGTCGGAATTCGACGCCCCGTGGTGGCCGTTCCTCGCCGTGCTCTTCGCCTACTACGTCAACGGCACGGCCTTCCTCGCCTTCTCCTCGATCGCGGAGCGCACCGGGCGGACGATCGACGACGGACGCTCGCTGTCGTTCCTCGGACGCATCGCCGAGGGCACCGAGACGATCGCCGTGCACGCCCTGTGGCTGATCCTCCCGTTCTGGTCGTGGCAGATCGCGATCGGGTGGTGCCTGTTCGTGGCGGTGAGCGCCGTGCAGCGCATCGTCGTCGGATACCGCAGCCTGCGCTGATAAGACCTGCGTCAGCCGCGTCGGCGGCGGGTGACGCGCAGCAGCCGGATCGCGAGGCCCACCGCGCCGCGGGACAGCGAGCGGCGGGTGTCGGCGACGACCGCGCTCCACCCCGCGTCGGAGTAGGTGGGGTAGGCATGGATCGTCCCGGCGAGGGCTCCCGCCGTCAGGCTCAGCCTCGTCGCGACGGTGAGTTCCGCGAGGGCTTCCCCTGCCCGCGGCCCGACGACCACGGCGCCCCGGACGCGGGATCTGCGGTCGAGCACGACGGCCGTGTACCCCTCGGTCCTCCCGTCGGCGACCGCCCGGTCGACGTCGCGGTAGGGCTGCACGACGACCCGAAGGCCGCGGTCCGCGGCATCCGCGGGAGCGACGCCGACCGCCGCGACCTCGGGGGCGGTGAAGGTGACGCGCGGGACGGCGTCGGAGTCGATCGAGCGCCGCAGCCCGAGCACCGCGTTCGTCGCCGCGACGCTGGCGTACATGCCGGCGGTGTGGGTGAAGCGGGGCAGCGGGGTGGTGTCGCCGGCCGCCCTGATGCGCGGGTTCGAGGTGCGCATCGTGCGGTCGACGACGATCGCACCGCTGTCGTCCAGGCGCACTCCCGCCGCGTCGAGACCGAGGGCGGACGTGTCGACGCGACGCCCGAGCGCGGCGAGCACCCGATCGAACCGCACCTCGCCGCCGTCGCTGAGCCGCGCGAGACCGCCGGCGGTCGGCCCGCTCGAGCCCTCCTCGCCCGCCCATTCCGTGACCGTGACGCCGAGCCGCACGTCGACCTCGTCGGCCCTGAGCGCGTCGAGGACGATCGCCGACGCCTCGGGCTCTTCCTTCTCGAGGAGCCGATCGCCGCGATGCACCAGCGTCACAGCGGTCCCGAGGCGGGCCATCGCCTGCGCGATCTCGCATCCGACGGCTCCGCCGCCGGTCACGAGGAGCCGTTCGGGCTGCTCGTCGAGGTCCCAGAAGGTCTCGTTCGTCAGCACGTCCACGCCGTCCACGCCCGGGGCGTCGGGCAGGCGCGGCGAGCTTCCGGTCGCGACGAGGGCGTCGCGGAAACGGATCGACCGCCCGTCCACGACGACCGCCTGCGGCGCCGCGAACGTCGCGCGACCATGCACCGAGAACACGCCGTCAGCCGCCAGCGCTTCGGGACTGTCGACCGGCGCAATCGCGGCGATCGCGCGACGCACGTGCGCCATGACCGCGGGGAAGTCGACCCGCACCGTCGCGGAGACGCCGAGCTCGCCTCCCTCCCGTGCCGAATGCGCGGCACTGGCCGCCGCGATCAGCGCCTTCGACGGGACGCATCCCGTGTGCAGGCATTCGCCGCCGAAGCGATGCGCCTCGACGATGAGCACTCGGGCACCGAGGTACGCGGCGGTCTTGGCGCCGACGAGGCCGGCGCTCCCCGCCCCGATCACGACGAGGTCCCAGACACGGGTCGCCGCCTGCTCGGCGGTGAGGATCCGGGCCGTTCGTCGGGGGGAGGTGACCATGCCGACAGCCTAGAGTGGACGCGATCGGAGGGCGACGATGGCACGGTTCGCGCGGTACACCGCCGGTGCACGCTGGTACGACGTCCTGTCGGGGGAACGCTGGGTCTACGCGGCAGGGCGCCGCGCGGGGATGGAGCTGCTCGGCGCGCGCACCGGCGACGTCGTGATCGACCTCGGCTGCGGCACCGGTCTGAACTTTCCGGGGCTGGTCTCCGCCGTCGGCAGCGAGGGGCTGGTCATCGGCATCGATCGCAGTCCGCAGATGCTGGCGATGGCGGCCAGGCGGGTGGAGGCGAACGGCTGGCAGGATCGGGTTCGCCTGCTGGAGAGGGATGCGACGGCGCTGCGACCCGACGACGTCTCGGGCGTGATCTCCTCCGCCCGAGGTCACGCCGAGGGTCACGCCGAGGGTCACGGGGAGGGCCGCCGGGAGGGCCGCCGGGAGGATTGCGCCGACGCGCTCCTGACCACCTACGCGCTCAGCGTCATCCCTTCGCGCACGGAGGCATGGCGGAGCGCGAAGGCGCTGCTCCGCGACGGGGCGCGCGCCGTGATCGTCGACATGCAGCCGCCGCGCGGCCGATGGCGATTCCTGTCGCCTCTCGCGCGCCTCGCCTGCGCGGCGGGCGGATCGGACATCACCGCTCGTCCGTGGCGGATGCTGGAGCGCGATGCGGCCGACCCGCCCGGCGTCGACCGCGCGGAGCGCAAGGGCCGGCACATCGTCGCCGTGGGCGGCATACTCGCCGCCCCGGACGATCAGGCGCCCGCGCGCACGGCCTCCAGCGACGGGTAGTCGGTATACCCCTCCGTCGTGCGCCCGTAGAAGAGCGCCGGTCGCGGCTCGTTGAGCTCGGCATCCTGCTTCCAGCGCTCGACGAGGTCGGGGTTGGCGATCACGGGTCGACCGGCGGCGACGGCATCCGCCCACCCGCCCGCGATCAGACCCTCGGCCTCGTCTCGGGTCGTCACGACACCGAAGCCGGAGTTGATGATCAGCGGAGCTCCGAGCGTCCGGCGGATGCGCTGCACGAGCTCGCTCGTCGGGGCCGCGCTGAGCACGTCGACGAAAGCGATGCCGAGCGGGGCGAGCCCCTCGGCGACCGCGCGATACGTGGCGAGGGCGTCATCGTCGTCCTCCTCCAGCACACCCTGGATGTTGTGCTGCGGCGACAGACGGATGCCGGTGCGGTCAGCCCCGACCGCCTCGGCGACGGCCCGCGTGACCTCGATCGCGAAGCGCGCCCGGTTCTCCGGCGACCCGCCGTACCGGTCCTCGCGCACGTTCGACACCGGCGACAGGAACTCGTGCACGAGGTAGCCGTTGGCTCCGTGCACCTCGACGCCGTCGAGACCCGCCTCGATCGCGTTGCGCGCCGCCTGCGCGAACTGCTCGATCACCTCGGGGATCTCGTCGAGCGCGAGCGCGTGCGCCACGGGCATCGCGGCCTTGCCGACGGGGGTGTGCGTCTCGCCGGGCGCGGCGATCGCGCTCGGGCCGACGACCCGCGGCTCACCCGAGATCTCGGGGTGGCCGACGCGCCCGCCGTGCATGAGCTGCATCACGATCGTGCCACCCTCGGCGTGCACGGCGTCGGCGATGCGGCGCCATCCGTCGATCTGCGCGGGCGTGACGATGCCCGGCTGGCCCTGATACGACTTGCCCTCCGCGACCGGCCAGGTGCCCTCGGTGATGATGAGGCCCTGCCCGGCGCGCTGACGGTAGTACTCCGCCATCGCCTCGGTGGGCACGCCGTGGTCGTCCGCGCGCGTGCGGGTGAGGGGCGCCATGACGACGCGGTTGGACAGCGGGAGGGCGCCGAAGGCGGCGGGCTCGAAAAGACTCACGGTGAGGGACAAGCCCGCCGTCGCTCGACGTATTCCCGTCAGGAGCCCTCGGGCGAGCCGCCGAGATCGCCGAGCAGGGCGACGAAGCGGTCCAGATCCTCCGGCGACCAGCCGCGCAGGCGCTCGCTCAGACGGGCCTCGTAGCGGGAGCGGGCGAGCGCGACGCGCTCCTGCGCGAGCGGCGTCGCGACGAGTACACGCGCGCGTCGATCGTCGGGGTCCGCGACGCTCTCGACGAGTCCCAGCTGCTCGAGCTGCCGCACGTGCCTGCTGACCGCGGACTTGTCGGTCTGCAGCCGTTCGATGATCGCGCCGGCGGACGTCGCCTTGCCGGAGGCGATCGAGGTCAGCACCTGGTAGCCGAGGGGCTGGAGGTCGGGATGCACCGTGATCGCCGCTTCGCGCCAGCTCACCCGGATGCGGGCGAACAGCCGGCCCAGCTCGTGTTCGACGCGGTGCACCGCATCCTCGAGCGCGGCGGTCTCGCCGGCAGACGCGGGTCTCTCGTCGGCGGGATCGTCGGCGGCGCTCATGCTGGCCAGCTTACGGCGGATACCCGCGGGCTCACGGCCGACGACGGCGCACGCCGCGCCGTCGTCATCACGCCTCAGACCTCGGACAGCAGCCGGAAGACCTTGGATGCCGCGCGGATCTCGTCCGCCGTCAGCTCGGCCATGACCGCGTCGAGGCGACGGCTGTGGTCGCGACGCAGCTCGGCGAGCGCGGCGCTGGCCGTGGGCGTGGCCGTGAGCACACGCAGGCGGCCGTCGCGCTCGTCGGGGCGGGACTCGATGAGGCCGAGCTCCTCCAGCATCCGCACCTGTCGGCTGATGACCGACTTGTCCATCTCGAACCGTTCCGCGAGCTCGTGCGCACTGGCCGAGCCGGCCCGGTCGATGAACGTGAGCAGCTTGTACCCGCCGACCTGCAGGTCGGGGGCGATGCGCGCCGCCGACTCCCTCCACAGCGTCCGAGTCCTCGCGAAGATGAGGTTCAGATGTGCCTGGAGGTCGCCGACGGCGCTCTCGACGTCCGGAGCGGTCGCCGCATCGATGGGGGTCATCTCAGCGCCCGCGGTCCTCGCGCTCGCGCTCGCGCTCGTCCTCGCGCTCGAGCACCGTGACCGAGCCGGTCTTCGGTGAACCGGCCTCGAGGTCCGCGATGCGGATCGTGCCGGTCGATGCCGACGAGCCGACCTCGGCCTGCGAGACCTCGATCGCGGACTCCTCGGCCTGCTCGCGCAGCTGCTCGGCGGCGTTCTTCGTCGACAGCGGCTTGTTCTTGATGAACGCGATCGCGATGACGGCGATGACCGCGAGCGGGATGGCGATGATGAACGCGTCCGCGATGCCGTGGCCGTAGGCCGACTCGACGATCGAGCGGACCGTCTCGGGCAGCTGACCGACCTTCGGCACGTCACCCGAGCCGAGGTGCTGCAGGGCGTCGACCTCCTCCTGCGAGGCGGGCACGAAGCCCTCGAGGCCGTCCTTGACGTAGGTGGCGACGCTCGACGACAGCAGCGATCCCATGATCGTCACGCCGATGGTGCCGGCGATCGTGCGGAAGAAGTTCACGTTCGACGACGCCGCGCCCAGCTGCTGCGGGGCCGTGTCGTTCTGCACGATGAGGGTGAGGTTCTGCATGACCATGCCGAGGCCGGCTCCGAGAACGACCATGTACGTCGCGACGAGACCGAAGGGGGTGTCGTAGCGCAGCGTGGCCATGAGGCTCACACCCACCGTGGTGAGCACCGAACCGAGCAGCATCCAGCCCTTCCACTTGCCGAAGCGGCTCACGAGCTGTCCGATGATGATCGAGGCGCCCATCTGGCCGACGATCATCGGGATGGTCATGAGGCCGGACTCGGTCGGCGTCGCGCCGCGCGCGAGCTGGAAGTACTGCGCGAGGAACACCGAGGTCGCGAACATCGAGACGCCGATCGCGATCGAGGCGATCACGGACAGGGTGAAGGTGCGGTTGCGGAACAGCGACATCGGCACGATCGGTTCCTTGACGAAGAACTCGACCGTGATGAAGGCGGCGATCGCGACACCGGCGGTCACGGCGAGCATGATGCTGGTCGAAGAGTCCCAGTCGAACTGGTTGCCGCCCATCGACACCCAGATCAGCAGCGTCGAGACGCCGACGGCGAGGAGCACGATGCCGAAGTAGTCGATCGACACCTTGGTGTCGCGCTGCGGCTTGGGCAGGTGCAGCGTGAACTGCAGCAGCACGATCGCGAGGATCGCGAACGGAACGCCGACGAAGAAGTTCGAGCGCCAGCCCCACACGTCGGTGAGGAGTCCGCCCAGCAGCGGGCCGCCGATGGTGCCGAGGGCCATGATGCCGCCCACGACGCCCATGTACTTGCCCCGCTCACGCGGCGAGATGATCAGCGCGACGGCGATCATGACGAGCGACATGAGTCCGCCGACGCCGATGCCCTGCACGACGCGGACGGCGATCAGCATGTTCGTGTCGGTGGAGAACCCGGCGATCACGGTGCCGACCGTGAACAGGATCAGGGAGAGCTGCACGAGCACCTTGCGGTCGACGAGGTCGGCCAGCTTGCCCCAGATGGGGGTGCTGACGGCGGTCGCCAGGAGGCTCGCGGTGATGACCCAGGTGTACTGGGACTGGGTGCCGCCGAGGTCGGCGATGATGACGGGCATCGAGGTCGAGACGACGGTGCCGGACAGCACGGCGACGAACATGCCGACGACGAGTCCGGAGATCGCGGTGAAGACCTCGCGTGCCGAGCGCGTGGTCTCGGATGAGGGTGAGATGGGGGTTGTCACAGTGGAAGAGCTCCTGCGTAGAAAGTTGATAAGAATCAACCATACGCCGTTAGTTGTAAAACTGCAACTATGGACTCAGATCAACCATCTCGGTGAGCTCGGCACGCTCACGGCGTGGTGATGCGGGCCACCGCGACGGCGACCTCCTGCGGGTCCCGCTCCTCCTCGTCGAGCGCGCGGTGGATCGACAACCCCTCGATGAGGGCGTCGAGCAGCCGCGCGGTGTCGCGGTCGAAGTGCCGCTCCAACGCCGCCCTGCTGCGCTGCATCCAGGCCGTGGTCAGCGCACGGTAGGCGGGCTTGCGGGCGGCGAGCGTGTACAGCTCGTGCGACAGCACGAGCTCGCGGCCGTCTCCGAACACGTCCTCGCGGATGATGTCGACGACCGCGGCGCGGGCGGATTCGAGATCGGATGCCGCCGCCATCCGCTCCTCGAACCGGGTGCTGATCGTCTGCGAGAACCGCGTGAACGCCTCGTGCAGCAGTTCGTCGATCCCGTCGAAGTGGTACGTCATCGAGCCGAGCGGAACCCCGGCGGCCTCGGCGATGCGACGGTGGGAGGCACCGGCGACGCCCGACTCGGCGATCACGTCGAGGCAGGCGGCGATGATGCGGTCCCGCCGCTCCGGGTCGTTCTTGCGACCGCTGCGGCTCCCGCCCGTCGGCTCAGACATCGCCCTCGCCGATCGTCCGCACCACACGTGCCGGGCTGCCGACGGCGACGACGTTCGCCGGGATGTCGCGCGTCACGACGGACCCCGCGCCGATGACGCTGTCGTCGCCGATCGTGACGCCGGGGCACACGATCACTCCCCCGCCCAGCCAGACGTTGTCGCCGATCGTGATCGGCTCCGCGGCCTCGAGCTTGTCGCGCCGCATCTGCGGGTCGATCGGGTGCGTGGGGGTGAGCAGCTGCACGTTAGGACCGATCTGGCAGTCGGCGCCGATCGTGATGCGGGCGACGTCGAGCGCCGTGAGGTTGAAGTTGACGAACGTGCGGGCGCCGATGGAGATGTTCTCGCCGTAGTCGACGTGCAGCGGCGGGCGGATCGCGACGTCCTCGCCGAGATCCCCGATGAGATCGCGGAGCCAGTCGCGGGCGCCCGGGTCTCCCGCGAGCGTCTGCCGCTGATACAGGTCGGCGAGCCGCGCGGCGCGGGCGGCTCGCGCGACGAGCTCGGGGTCGTCGCCGATGTAGAGATCCCCGGCCAGCATCCGCTCCCGGTGGGTGCGCGAGTCACCCGCGAAGTAGTCCGTCATGGTCCGAGCGTACCAGGGTGCGTACGTTCGTACTCAAAAGACGCGGCTACCCCCGAGGCCTCCCCAGCGGCACGAGCCGACCGAGCACGACGAGGGCGACGGCGCCGAGAGCGGCGATCGCCGCGGGGATCCAGAACAGGTGCGGCATGCCCAGCCACGCAGCCCCCACGCTGCCGACGAACCCGCCGAGCGCGGCGTTGATCGCGTACGCGCTGAGGAAGACGCTGGATGCCGTGCCGACGCGATCCGGCAGCAGCCGCTGCGCGACCGTGATGCCCAGCACCCCGAACGTCGCGATCACGCCGGCCATGAGCAGCTGTCCGACGATGAGCGGGGCGATGTGCGGCTCGATCCCGGCGGCCGAGGCGTAGGACACATGGGCGCCGACCGCCATCACGGCCCCGACCATGAGCACCCTGGTCACCCCGAAGCGGTCGGCGAGCCGCGCGGCGAGCAGCATGAGCGGCAGCTCGACGAGGGGCTGCAGGCCGATGATCGCACCGCGCACCGCGGCATCGACGTGCAGACCGCGGTCCATGTAGAGCGGCAGGTAGGCGAGCTTCACGGTCTCGCCGCACATGATCAGCACGTAGATCGCCGTGAAGAAGAGGAGCGGCACCATCGAGCGTCGGCGTGCAGTGCGCACAGCGGACGCGGATGCGGAAGCCGCGGGCGCGTCGCCCTCCGCCTCGAACGCGTCCTCGCCGAGGGCCTCGTCGGTCTGCGGCATCCGGATCTCCGACTCGCGACCGCGCGGCGGGGGCACGGCTCGCGCGCCGATGAGCGGGACGATCGAGAGCAGGATGCTGAGACCGGTGAGGAACAGCAGCGGACGCAGCCCGAGCATCGCGCCGAGCACGGCGCCGAGCACAGGACCCACGACCCACCCGAACGCCATCGCGGTGCGCATGACGGCGACAACGCCGTTGTCGGCCGGGGTGGGCGCCCGGTTGAGCTCGTCGCGCACGGCGGCCTGCAGCTGCGCAGCCCCCGCTCCGGCACCGCTGAGCAGCAGCATGTTGATCGCGAACGGCATCCACGCCTGCATCGCGACGGCCATGAGCGCCCAGCCGACGAAGCCCGCCACGGCGGAGATGCGGAACACGAGCAGACGCGAGCCCATGCGGTCGGACACCGAGCCGACGATGTACCCCGTGACCGGCGCGATGAGGTTGGTGAGGAAGTAGAGCCCCGCCTGCGAGTCGGTGAGGTGCAGCTCCTCGACGAGGAACAGCGTGATCTGCGGCGCGGTGATCGACATGCCGATGCCGGAGATGACGAGGCTGAGGAAGGCCCCGCGCAGCAGCCGCGAGCGCAGGATGTACCGGGTAGCCGAGGCGGGCGCCGCGGCGCCGCCGCCGGGAGCGTGTTCACGCGCCACGCGCACCGTCTCTCGATAAGGAAGGGGGAATTACAAATAGTACCCACCCACTCACCCACACCGCGGACGGGGACACAACCCCCTTGGCCGGATGCCGTCGGGGCTCCGACCCTGGGGGCATGAGCCATCCAGACGACATCAAGCAACCGCTCGACCACCTGCCGCCGCTCGACGAGCGCGACAAGGCCGTCGAGATCGAGGAACCCCACTACCCCACGTCCGAGGCGCCCGACGGACCCTCGCACGCGTCGCCCGACACCGCGGCGGAGCCGGGCAAGCCGAACCGTCACGGCGTCGACAAGCTGCCGCCCACGTCGCGCTGACCCGCGCTGCGGCTCACGTACTGCGGCACCCGCACTGCGGCACCCGCGCTAGGTCACGGGCGCCGCGACACCGAGGGTCGACGGGGTTCAGCCCTGTCGACCCTTGAAGCGCGGGGTGAGCTTGTTGATCACGAACACGCGGCCGCGGCGGCGCACGACCTGGGCTCCCGGCTGGTTCTTGAGGGACTTGAGCGAGGCGCGGACCTTCATGATGGACTCCTTATTGAGAATGGTTATCATCTAAGCTAGGACAGATCCTCCACCGAAAGGAAACGAGCCCTCGTGAGCAGCACCCAGATCACCGTCGTCGCCGGACTCCGGGCGAGCAGTCGCACAGCCGTCGCACGAAGGGTCGCCCGTCGGCAGCGCTGCTCACGGCTCCCCGCGGAGGCCCTGTCCGAGTCCCGCGACGCAGCCGCCGTCGAGACCCTCCGCCGCGCGGCGGGCACCGCCCCGGAGCGCATGGTCGTCGAGCTGCCGGCCGACGCGTCGATCGAGGCCGCGATCGGGATGCTCGACGACGCCGATGAGACCACCCTCGCCGAACTCGTGTGCGTCGTCGACGCGGCATCCTTCTTCGACGATCTGCTCGCCGACGACTACGTCACCGTCGCGCACAGCATCCCGCCGCTGTACGTCGCGTCGTCCTTGCGGATGGTGCAGCACATCGAGCACGCGAGCACCGTGCTCGTCGCCGGCTGGGAAGGCCTCGAGACGCGTGACCTGTCGATCCTGCTCGCGACGTTGAGCCACCTCGCTCCCGCCGCACGGCTGCGCCTCGACCGGACGGCGGATGCCGCACCGCCGTCGCCCTTCTCGCAGACGCGCAACCAACCCGGCTGGGTGCAGCTGCTCAACTCCGAGCACGAGCCGCACATGAACGACATCCGCGTCAGCGCGTTCCGGTATGAGCAGCTGAGGCCGTTCCACCCCGCGCGCCTCTGGCGGCTGCTGGAGCAGCAGTTCCCGGGCGGCGACTTCGGCGCGGTGCTGCGGTCGGCGGGGTTCTGCCGCCTCGCGACCCGACCCGGCGTCGTGGGCAGCTGGGATCAGGTCGGCCAGATGATCTCGCTCGACCCCCTCTCCCGCGACAGCGACGACAGGGAGCTGCTGGCGCTCGGTCAGGATCTCGCCTTCATCGGCATCGACCTGGATGCCGCGGCGCTCACGGCGGCCCTCGACAGGGCTGTGCTCTCCGACGCCGAGTTCGCCGGCGGGACGCGGGAGTGGGCCCTCCTCCCCGACCCGTTCCCTCGCTGGGTCACGAGCGTCCGCGCGGAGGATTGAGCGAGGCGCGCTGCATCCTCGCCTCGACCACGAGCACCGCGGCCACCCCGACCGCGCAGAGCACGAAGCCGCAGACCGTGACGAGCGTCAGGGTCTCACCCAGCAGCACCGCGCCGCCCACGGCGGTCGCGGGTGCCATGAGGAACAGCAGCGCCTGCAGGGCCGTGATGCCGACGCGACGCAGCAGCCACCAGTACAGCCCGTAGGCGGCGAGCGTCGGGAACAGCGCGGTGAGCACGACCGCCAGCCAGAACGAGCCGGATGCCGGGGGCACGAGCTGCCCGGCCGCGGCGGCGATCACGAGGAAGAGGGCGGCCGTCACCGTCACGTGGATGGTGAGCGTGACGAGCACGCCGGTCTGCACGGTCGAGCGCCGCTGCAGGAAGGTGCCGACGATGAGGCACACCATCGCCCCGATCGGCAGCAGGTAGGCGACGGGCGGAGCGTCGGACGAGCCGAACTGCGACTGCACGACGAGCAGCACGCCCACCGCGCCGACGCCGAGCCCCGCCCATTGCGCTGCGCGGACCCGCATGCCGAGCAGCGGGCCGACCAGCACCGCCACGATGAGCGGCTGCACGGCGTCGATGAGCGCGACCGTGCCGGTGGCGATCCTGATCGCGACGGCGGCGTACACGGCCGCGCAGTACCCGAACTGCGCGAAGAGGCCGATGAGCGCCTGCACGCGGAGGTCGTGCGCCGTGACGCCCTTCCCCGCGCCCGACATGTCGACGATGACGAGCAGGACGAGGGCGAGCGGCACGAACCGCCAGACCAGCAGGGTCAGTGGCGCGACCTCGACCGTGGCGAAGGCCGGGATCAGGAAGCCCGAGCTCCAGGTGACGACGAACACGATCGCCGCTGCCGCCGTCACCACGCCGCGAAGTAAACCGGTCTGTATACCCATGACGCTGAGTATACAGATCCGTATACTCGTGTCATGGCCTCGCCCGTCCCCGACCTCGCTCCCCTGACCCCCGGCGCGCGCCGCGTGCTCGACGCCGCATCGCGGCTGTTCTACGAGCGCGGCATCCACGCCGTGGGTGTCGACACGATCGCCGAGGCCGCCGGCGTGACCAAGAAGACCCTCTACGACCGCTTCGGGTCGAAGGAGGCGCTCGTCGTCTCCTACCTCCAGCATCGCGACGCCCGCTGGCGCGACGATCTCGACGCCCACCTCGAGGCGGTGCCGGGGCCCGGCATCCCCCGCATCCTCACCGTGTTCGACCATGCGCTCGCCTGGTCGACCGCCAACAGCCCGAAGGGCTGCAGCGCCGTCAACGCGCGGGCCGAGGTCGGCGGCGACGAGGGGGCTCCCGTACTCGCCGAGGCCTCCCGCGAGAAGGTCTGGCTGCTCGATCTGTTCACCGACCTCTGCGGCGAAGCCGGCATCGGCGACCCCCGCTCGACCGCTGAGACGCTGATGCTGCTCTACGAGGGCGCGATCGTCACGCTCGGCATGGGCACCTTCCCCGACCCGTTCGCGGTCGCTCGGCGCTGCGCGGAGGGGATCCTGCGCCCCGAACGGTGAGCAGGATCCCCGATGTTGCACCGAAAAGCGAACAACCATAGCCGCCGAGGCACGTCAGAGGAAGGGTGTTCTGGAAGCGGGGCGGACCGGACATATATCGTGTGAGTCGATGTTCTCGGAAAGCGGGCGCCGACTCCGACGCGCCACCGGACCAGGAGGTCACCATCACGACTGCAGGATCTCCCTCGTCGAGCGAGCTCAGCGCGCGGTTCGTCGAGACTCTGGACATCGACAGGGCGGCGATCTCTACGCTCGGTCCGCCGTTCGACATCGAGACCGTCAGCGCCAGCGACGACATCGCCGCCCGGATCATGGAGTTCCAGCTCGACTCCGGTGAAGGTCCGGGATGGGAGGCGCACCGGATTCAGGCACCCGTGATCGTGTCGAGCCTCGATGACGAGCCGCGCACGCGGTGGCCGATCTTCACTCACGCCGTCTCCGGGCTCCCCGTGCACGGGGTGTACTCCCTGCCGCTGGCCATCGGCGCGCTGCCGATCGGCGCCGTCGACCTCTACTCGGGCGCGGGGCACCAGCTTCCACCCGCCGAGATCGAGACCGCGAGGATCCTGGCCGCATCGACGGCGAGGATCGTCTTCGAAGACGCCGTCCGACGACACCACGTGGAGGACGACGGCGACGGGCCGTTCTCCCGGCGCGAGGTGCACCAGGCGACGGGCATGGTGATCGCGCAGCTGCGGATCCCCGCCGAGGAGGCGCTGCTGCGCATCCGCGCCCACGCCTTCGCGAACGGACGTTCCGTCCGCGAGATCTCCTCCGACATCACCGCTCGTCGATTGACGCTCGAACCGTGAATCGCCTCGATCGAAAAGGTAGGTTGTGCTCATGAGCGAGCAGACCCGCGAGTACCAGTTGGCTCAGACCTTCGTGACTCTGGCCGACACGCTCGTCACGGAATACGACATCGTCGACGTCCTCCAGACCCTCGTGGAACAGGCATCCCGGATCCTCGCCGCGTCGGATGCGGGGATACTGCTCCCGAACGACGCGGGAGATCTCGAGGTCGTCGCCTCGACCAGCGAGCGCAGCCAGCTGATCAGCCTTCTGCAGCTCCGCGCCGACCAGGGGCCGTGCGTCGACGCGTTCAACACCGGCAAGACCTACGCCGTCGACGACATCGCGGCGACCGGTTCGCGCTGGCCGATCTTCGAGAGCAGCGCGACCGCGGTCGGGTACCGGTCGATGTACGCCATCCCCATGCGATTCCGCGAGGAGACGATCGGCTCGCTCAACGTCTTCAGCGACCAGCTCGGGCCGCTGCCGTCGCCCGACATGGTGATCGCGACCGCACTCACCGACATCGCCACGGTGACGCTCATCCAGGAACGTGCGTTGCGGGAGGCGAACATCGCCCGCAGTCAGCTGCAGCGCGCCCTCGACAGCCGCATCGTGATCGAGCAGGCGAAGGGCGTGATCGCCCACCGCGAGCAGGTCGACATGGACGAGGCCTTCGCCCTCCTGCGCAGCGAGGCGCGGGCCTCCCGTCGCCGGCTGTCGCTCGTGGCGCAGGAGGTCATCGACGCCGCGATCGGAATCGACGGCGACGACCGCCAGCGCCGCGGATAGCACCCGCGCGCCGCGGATGGTACCGAGTGACACCGATCCCGGCAAGGGGGAAGTGCTGGCTCGCAGGCTTTCCTACCGTATGACACGCGTTCTCCTCCGCGTCCGCAGGGATGAGTCGGAGGAGGAGGCAACGTCACGGTCCCAGACCCCGACTTGACGTCTCACCGAGATCAAGCCGACCGGAGACCGAAGATGGGAAGCTTCATATACGAAGGCGCGACGAAAGTCGAGATCGAGGATCGCGCGCTCACGCACCTGCAGCTCGTGATCACTGAGAAGCTCCGCCGAGGAGAGGCGTTCGCGTTCTCCTGGAGGGAGGATCCGAGCATCGGGTCAGGCAAGACCACCGTGTGGGTGAGCAACCACAGCACCCTGACCTACAAGTACTACGGCAGCCGACCGCCGAGCATCAACAAGCGATGGATCATGGCGTTGACCGTGACCGCCGCCTCGCCGACGGGCCTCTATCTGGTGCCGGGACCGGCTCAGGGCAGCCCGGGGAACGCCGACGGCCACGAGGAGAAGTCGTTCGCCTTCCCGGTATGACCGGCGGTTCGCCGGCTTCCCCACGCCCGTCGTGCTCGACCGGCATCACCCCGTCGAGTCGGAGAGCGACGCCAGTGCGAGGCTGACACCCGGTGTGATGAGCAGGTGGATGGGCACGCTCGAGCCGTGACCGTCGTACGCGGCGATCCATCCCGGCCGCCCGCTCTGAAGGATCTTCTCGACGAGCCCCACCACGTCCTCGACGTCATGGTCGAGTATGCGATAGGTCTCCCCTCCGTACGACACTTCCACCTTCGCCATGACGATCTCCCCTCGACCGCCAACAGGTTAGGCCCATCGACGACGCACGGTCTCGAGGAGTGCGTGATCCGCACAGCGATCGCGCACTTCGCACAGCATCCGACGGTTCCGGCGGAGGCCGGCGGATCGTCACACGAGTTCGCGCGCCTGGGCCCCGCTGCGGTGGGAGGGCTCGAAGTCACGGGGCTCAGGCGTGAGGTACAGCCCGGAGGTCTGCGAAGCCGTGACCATGAGATCGCGGATCCAGGCGCGGTTGAGGTCTGCGGTCCGCGGTCCGGCGAACTTGAACACCAGGTCCGCGAACGGATGGATCCAGACAGTCGTCCGACCACCGCCGACGCTCGCGTCCTCCTTCCAGCTGAAAGCGAACGGCTCACCGTGGCGCAGCTTCGCGACCATGGCGGTCTGCAGGTGCAGGAGCGCACGATCCTCCATCTCCACTCGCGGTCCGCCCTGGTAGATGAAACGACCCATGGTGCCCTCCTCGGTCTGGAGCCTAGGAACGATGTCTTCGTCGCCCCTCACGGGGTGAGAGGACCCATCTCGACGCTACGCGGCTATGCGTCGAGCGCAAGACCACTGTCCGATACGCGCAACGGATCGTCATAGGCGTTCGCCTCCAGCACCTGGACGTGCGAGTCGGACGGATCGGCCGAGGGTCTTGCGCTCCGCGGATTCCTGCGTACCGTGAGAGATGCAGTGCCGGGTCGCGGCAGCAAGGTCCCCGATCGCGGACGACGGAGTGGTGGCCATGGCCCGACAGATCGATCACGAGAGGAACGGCCGCGTCGAACGCCCTGCGACGGTATCGCTTCTCGTGCGCGGCGAGGTTTCCGACGAGGCATGCGTCGCAGAGGTGAGCGGCGATCTGATCCGCTTCCAGACCGCTCGCGGCGCCTGTGCCATCGACGTCACGGCCACACGGGGCCTCGACCCGCTGCCACCCGTGTCCGCCGCGGCAGAGCACCTGTGGAGCGTGACCGTCGACGTCTATCGCACGCACGTCCTGCAGTCGGAGATGTTCACCCACGTCGCTCTCAGACGCGAGGCGACCCGCTCGCTCATCACCACGGCGATCGTGGCCTTCGGCCTGGACGAGCCTCCGTCTCCGAGTGAGCCCCCCGAGCCGGCGTCCGCGGCGATCCGCCGCGCCCGAGCGTTCATCGACGCGAACCTGCAGAAGCCACTGAGCGTCGGGGAGATCGCCACCGCCGCTCGCGTCAGTGTGCGCGGACTCCAGTACGGATTCGACGAGGAATTCGGGATGTCGCCCATGAGCTACCTGCGCACGGCGCGACTCGCCGCCGCGTATCGGAACCTGCTCGACGCCGACCCGCTGCGCGACAGCGTCACGCACGTCGCGCGTCGGTGGGGCTTCGGACATCTCGGACGCTTCGCCGCCGCCTACAGGGACGCGTACGGCGAGAATCCTCGCACGACCCTCGCCCGGTGACCGGATCGAGAAACCCATGCCCCTTTCCGTCAGCACGTTCGCGAGCGCCGACATCGACGAGGTGCAGGCGCGATTGTCTGCGCAGTACGGAAACGTCGACATCGGAAGCGCCGACGGCTCACTGCGGGAGGATCGGACATCGACGTCGCAGTTCTCCCTCAGCCGCGGCACGTACACCGGCGCCTTCCTCGCCACGACCGAGGCACCGGCGCTCTCGGCCATGATCGCCAGCGGCCGACACCGCTGGTCCGCCGGCGATGAGCACGGGGACGGCCGCGCGATGCCCCTGCTCGCCCGCCCCGGCGTCGACATCAGCGCCTCGTGGGCGGACACGAGCATGGTCATCCTCACCTACGACATGCCCGCCCTGGAGCGCGTAGCGCGGATCGTTCACGCCGACGACGGATTCACGGTGCGGTTCGCCAGCGGCATCCCGATCGACGCCACGCGCGCTCGGTTCTACCGCGACGTGCTCGCCTCCACGCTGGCATACCTGCCGCTGCTGGCCGAGAGCGAGCTGCTGCAGGCATCTCTGCACAGGGCGATGGCTGCCGCGCTTCTGGAGTGCTTCGCTCTGCTCGATCAGCCGTCACGGCGATCCGATTCCGTCCGTTCGCAGCAGGTGGGCTACCGACGCGCACGCGCCTTCATCGACGACCACGCCGCCGAGCCCATCACCGTCGACGACATCGCCGCGGCGGCATCCCTCACCGCGCGTCAGCTCGACGACGCCATCAAGGCCCACTCCCCCCGCGGCCTGGGAGCCGCGGCGGAGCTGCGCCGTGCTCGATTGGCGGGCGCCCACGACGATCTGCTCGCGGGGGATCCGACGCGCGGTCACACCGTGCGCGCGATCGCGCTGCGCTGGGTGTTCACGCCGGACAACTTCGCCCGCGAGTACCGGTCCACGTACGGCGCGTCCCCGCGTCAGACGCTGAACCGGTAGGCGTGACGAGCATGTTCACGAGCAGGATCGGATGAAGGGGAGACGATGAGCGGAACACTGCCGATCAGGATGGCTTTCGCCACCCGAGACCCGGAGGAGGCCACCGCCGCCGTTCAGGCCGCGCTCGGCGGCGGGGCATTCACGGGCGTGCGGGACGAGATGGACTTCGTACAGACCGCCGCCGCGTTCGAGGGCCTCGTCGACGGGCGGATGTTCGTGAATGCGAAGGCCGACGCCTATCTCGCCGACGGCTATTCGACACCGTTCCTCATGATCCTGCGCTCTGGGACCATGCAGGTGCGCCAGGGCGGCGCTCACCACGAGACGATCACCCTGAGACCCGGTGACGCGATGCTCATGGCTCCGGAGATCACGACCTTCGCCGAGCTCGAGTCGCCCGACATCGACTTCATCCAGTTCGGAGGCGACGAGCTCGACGACGCGGCCCTCGACGCCTTCCCCGAGGCGAGCTCCCTGAGGTTCCAGACCCCCACCCCGCGCTCCGGCGACGCGAGCCGACTCCTGGTGCAGACCGCGCATAACGTCCGTAGCATCCTCGCCTCCGACGACCTCAGCGCACGACCGCTGCTGCTGAGGTCGGCCCTCCGCACGCTCGCGGTGGTCACGCTCGACGCGTTCGACGTCGCGACGCAGATGACCGACCGCCACCGCGGAGCCGGCACCGTGCGACGCGCGCTGCTGTACATCGACGATCACATCGCGACGCCGATGACGGTGCACGACATCGCCGCGGCAGCCGGGGTGAGCGTACGCACCCTCCAAGACGCCTTTCGCCGCGTGCGCAACGAGACTCCCGTCGAGTACGTGCAGCGCGCACGCCTCGATGTCGTGCGCCGGGCGTTGCAGCGTGCCGATCCCGTCTCGGGCGCGGTCTCCGACATCGCCCGGCGCTGGGGGTTCTCGAGCATGGGTCGGTTCGCCGTCGCGTACCGGCAGCAGTTCGGCGAACGACCGAGCGACACCCTCGCCCGCTGACCGACGGAGCGGCCCCCGGGAGGGCGGGTCAGTCTGCGTCGAAGATCTTTCGGACTCCTCAGCGCGCGGCGGCGCGCAGCGCGGCATCCACCCTCTCGATCACCTCCGGCGGAGCAGACACGGCGATGAGCTCGGGGCGCAGGGAGCGACCGGGCACCCACCGGATGTAGGCGTCGAACTCCGCCGCGATCTCGGGCGAGTGCTCCGCGAGGATGCGCGACACGAGACCGCAGACGCCTGGCGCGTCGGCGAGCGCGGCGAGGTCGGCGTCGACGCCTCGCGCGGTGTCCGGCGGGGCCGGCACGGGGTCCTGCACCCGCCACTCGTGCTCGCCGGGACCCACCTCGAACCGCGGCCGGTCGGGCAGCCGGACCTCGGCCCGCGTACCCACGGGGACCTGCGCCGACACGCGGATGCCGTCCCCACCCCGCTCCCAGCGCACGCGCGCGCGGCCGAACGGGGTCTCCTGCACCACCTCCGCATGGTCGAGCGCCGACGGGAACCAGGGGCTGATGCGCATCGTCCGGTAGCCGGGCGCGGTCGGCGCGAGCCCGCCGATCCGACGATGCAGCACATCGGCGACCGCCCCGAACGCGCAGTGGTTGAGCGACACCATGCCGGAGGGGTGCAGCGTCCCGTCGGGGCGCACGGCATCCGGTCGCTCCCACACCGTGGTGGCGCCCATCGTCACGGGATACAGCCACGACGGGCACGCGGTCTGGAACAGCAGCCTCTCGGCGGCGAGCTCCTGACCGGCATCGAGCAGCGCATCGAGCACGAGCGGCGTGCCGAGGAAGCCCGTCGCGAGCCGGTAGCCTCCGGCCCGCAGCAGATGGGCGAGACGGATGCCGAGGGCGGGCCGCAGCGCGGGCGGCGCGAGGTCGAACGCGAGCACCAGCGCGTAGGCGGCCGGCGCGTCCGACATGAGACGGCCGGCCGGCGTGAGGTACGCCGCGCGGAACGCCGTCGTCGCATGCTCGGCGATGCGGTCGGCTTCCGCCGCCGCGGCGTCGTAACCGGCATCACGCAGCGCCTCTGCGGCGAGCCGCGCCGACCGCACCCGGTACGCGCCGGCGACGAGTCCGGCATCCGTCTTCGCCTTGTCCGGTCGGGTCGCGGTCGGGTCGAGCCAGTCCCCGTACTGGAACCCGCTCTCCCACAGGCCGTCGTCCGTCGCCAGCCGCTCGCACGCGTCGACCCAGTCGCGCATCGCGGGCGCGAGCCGGCGCCGCACGTCGACATCCGCGAACCGCTCGGCGAGCAGTGCGGGCACGGTGGTCACGGCATCCCCCCATCCGGCTGCCGCGACGGCGCTGAACGCGCCGAGGGGGTCGGGCACGACGGTCGGCACGACCCCGTCGTTGCGGCGCTGCTCGAGGGCGAGGTCGTCGAGCCAGGACCCGAAGAACGCGTCGACGTCGAAGAGAGAGGCCGCGGCGGGCGCGAACACCTGCGCATCGCCCGTCCAGCCCAGTCGCTCGTCGCGCTGCGGGCAGTCGGTGGGCACCGACAGCAGGTTGCCCCGCAGGCTCCACACGACGTTCTCGTGCAAACGGTTCAGCAGCGGATCCGAGGACGTGAACCACCCCGTGCGGCGGACGTCGCTGCCGACGACGACCGCCCGGACGTCGCCCGCAGCGAGCGGCCCCGAGAGACCGGAGATCTCGGCGTATCGGAACCCGTGCACCGCGAACGCCGGCTCGACCTCCCGCGTCCCCGACCCGTCGCCGACGAACCGGTCGGTGGCCGTCGCCGCGCGCAGCGGTCTGGTCGCCAGCGCCCCGTCCTGCAGGATCTCGGCGTGCCGCAGCGTGATGACCGCGCCCTCAGCCGCATCGATCCGCAGCCGCAGCCTGCCGACGAGGTTCTGGCCGAAGTCGACGATCGCGGTGTCGCCGTGCAGATCCTGCTGCACCGAGACCGGCGTGAGGTGCGCGGTCCGCCGCACGGGCTCCGCATCGAGCACCTCCACCGCGACATCCACCGGGAAGGCCTCGACGAGGGCGGGCGGCCACGCGGAGTCGTCGAAGCCGCTGCGCATCCACCCCTCCTTCTCGCGTCGCGCGTCCCACTCGTCGCCGGCATAGAGCCCGCTCGCGACGAGGGGCGGGTCGGGGTCGACCCGCCAGCCCTCGGCGTCGATCTCGCTCGACCGCCCGTCGGCGTGACGCAGCAGGAGCCGCACCGACACTCCGGGCTGCTCGCCGTAGAAGCGTGCCGCGTTCGGGCCGAATCCGTAGCGCTCGGTGAACCATCCACCCGCGGCCTCCACGGTGATCACGGCCACCTGCTGCTCCCGCCGCAGGAGCGCCGTGACGTCGGTGACGGTCGCGGCGAGGCGGTCGCGATACGAGGTCCACCCGGGCTTGAGCACGTGGTCGTCGACCTCGACGCCGTTCACGAACACCCGGTGCACGCCCTGCGCGGTCGTGAGCAGAGTGGCACCCACGACATCGGTCGGCAGTCGCAGCTCGCGACGCAGGAAGAGCGGCTGCGCAGGCCCGCCGGGACTCGGATGCCGCAGCAGCGGCGCCGACCAGTCCTCGGTGAGGAAGGCCTCGACGAACATCAGCGGATCGCTCCACTCCGACCACTCGTCGTCTTCGCCCTGCACCCTGACCTCGAGCCGATGCGCCGTGCCGCGCCCCGCGGTGAGCGGTGCGAGCGGCCAGGCGCGGAGCACCGGGTCCGGTCCGATCCGGTGCTCCGCGCCGCCGTCGAGGCGCAGCGCCGCCGCCCGCGCCCGCCACTCAGGGGGCGCGTCGACCGTCCAGGAGACGGGTGGGGTCGGCGAGGAGGCGACCGCCGCGTCCCGGCGGCGGCCGACCCGCACGCCGGTGACGCGGACGGACCTCATGCGATGGGGTCGACCGCGGCTGCGGTCTGCCGACGACGGCGCACGACGAGCAGGCAGCCCCCTGCCACGAGTGCGAGGGCGAGCATGACGAGCACGATCGGCAGCGCGCCGCCGGTGCTGGCGAGCGGGTCGCCCGTCGCCGCGCCGGTCGCCGCGCCGCTCACGGCTCCGCCCGTGCCGGTGCCGTTGCCGTTGCCGTTTCCGTTGCCCGTGCCGGGGCCGGCCGTGCCGGGGTCGACGTCGGCGGCGAGCAGGCGCACGGGCAGGAACTCGGCAGAGTCCTTCTCCCCCGCGATGCCGCCACCCCACGACAGGTAGCCGTCGCGTCCGGCGCCGTCCGCCTCGTTGACGATGAGCGCGCTGCTGAGCAGAGCCGACGACGGGGCGACACCGGTGAGCCGCACCCACGGCACCGCGGCCTCGTAGACCGTGGTCTGCGCGGCGTCGTCGCGCAGAACCGCGACCTGGGAGCCGGCGACCGTGCCTGCGGCGTCGCCCGCGGCGAGCCAGCGGTACAGCTGCGGCCCGGCGGGGGTCAGCGCCATTCCCAGCTCGTGCCAGGTCGTCGCCGCGCCGGGCGCCCCCGCCGCGACCGTGAACTGCACGGAGTCGCCCTGCCAGATGTTGGATCCGGCGGCCGGCTGGTCGTGCACGTCGTCGAGCACCTCGACGCTCACGTAGAGGTTGTCCTCGTCCCACGTGTACCAGAACCGGGCGGACTGGTCGGTCGACGCCGCGAACGCGGCGAGCAGCCCCCCGGTCTGCCCCTCCAGCACCACGGGGGTGAGATCGTCGAGGTCGTCCAGCACTCCGTCGACCGTGATCGTGCGGTGCGCGGCGCCGAGCGCCTCGTCCACGGCGAGCGGGGCGACAGCGCCGGATGCCGCGAGCTCGCGGCCCCCGACGAGAGCGGATGCCGACCACGTCGTGCGCGCGGTGATGCCGTCGAGTGCGATGTCGACGACGAGCGCGGCGTGCGCGGCGACCTCCTCCTGCTCGGCCTGCGTCGCGGTGGATCCACCAAGCACCGATGTCAGCCTGTCGACGGTCACGGACTCGTCGGAGGCGTTCCCGAGGGTGAGGCGCAGCACGGATCCCCCGTCGGCGGCGATGGTCTGCGCGCCGGTCAGGGTGACCGGCTCGCTGACCGTAGTCGTGGCCGTGAGCGCGCCGAGCAGCGTGCTGCCGCGGTACAGCTCGCCGACGACGACGTGCTGTCCGAGCGCCGTGGCGGCGGGCAGGGCGAAGTCCACCGCGCCGACCTGGCCGGCGGCCACGGTCTGCGCGACCTCCTGCCCGTCGGGGAACACGAGACGATACGCGCCCTCGGTGCTCGACGCGGCGTTGTCGATGCTCCAGTGCGCGGCGATCGGCTGCCCGAGGTACGCGGGATCCAGCGTGAGGGCGGTGGCCGACGCGGTCACGCCCGTCACCGCGCCCTGCAGGTACACGGGCCCCTGACGCAGGTCGATCACGAGCTCCCAGCCCGCGCCCGCCTGCACGACCCGCGACGAGCCGTACATGTCGGTCACGGTCACGTCACCCTGGAGCGTCACGGTGACAGCCCGCGGCGACGTCGACCACAGCGCCCGCACCGGACCGCCCGGAGTCTCGAATCCGATGTTCCACAGGTCGGCGATCGAGGTGTCGCGGGTCGCCGAGTGCGCACCGGCCAGCACGTCGGCCGCCGTCGAATAGCTCACGAAGGCGGGCTTCGGCGTGTACGCGCCCAGCGGGTCGTTCGCGGCGTGCAGCAGACCGAAGTTCTCCTCGGTCTCCGCCGCGTCGACGCCGTCGTTCACGAGGTCGTAGACGTAGTAGCGCTCGACGTCGTGCAGCGCGGTGATGACCGCCGACTTCGCGATGTTCGCCGCCTGGGTCTGCTCGTCGACAGCGCGGGCGTTGGTGCCTGTCGGCCATCCGTGCTCGGTGACCCACAGCGGGATGGACTGGCCGTCGTTGTACTCGCGCACGAGCGCGTCGATGCGGGTCAGCGTCTCGTCGAGCGCCTCGGCACCCACGGGGTAGCTGTAGGGGTGCAGCACGATGCCGTCGAGGTAGTCCAGCGCGCCGAGGCGGAAGGTGTCCTCGAGCCAGTCGGTGTTGAGGATCGCGACGGCCGGTCCGATGACGGGCAGGTCGGGGTCGACAGCCTTGACCGCCGGCGACGCCGACTTGAGGAGGTTCACGTAGTGCTCGGGGGCGACGTTCGTGTTGCCGCCGAGACCGAGGTCCCACTCGTTCCAGATCTCGATGCCCGAGGCCATGTCGCCGAACTCCGTCGCCATCTCGGCGGCGTAGGCGGAGTACGCCGCGACGGCTTCCGCGCTCACGGGTCCGTTGCCTCCGTCGTAGAGGGGGTTCCCGTAACCGGCGAGCAGCAGGGGACGGACGCCGCTGCTGCGGGCCTGGTCGAGGAACTCCGCGCGGGCGACCGACCAGTCGTAGACGCCGGGAGTCTTCTCGACATCGCTCCAGTAGGGCTCATCGCGGAACTGCGCCACTCCTCCGACGGCCAGCGCCGGCATCGAGGCGAAGTCGCGGTGCTGTCCGTAGTGGGTCACCGCCCCGAATCGACCGTCGGCGGTCTCGGCGACGTCGGTGTCGGCGAGCACCGCGATCGTCGTCTGCGCGCCGCCGATGCGGGTGCCGTCGGCGAGGGCGTCGACCGTGAGGCCGTACCATCCGCGGCCGAGCGCTCCGAGGTCGAGCGCGCCGTCGGCGGGCTCCTGCCCAGAGGCCACCACGCGCCCGTCGGCCGCCGTGGTGCGCCAGCCGACCGTGTCGGCCGTGGTCTCGTAAGGCAGCGTCACGGCATCCCCGACCGTGAAGAGGTTGCCGAAGGCGCCCGCCGACAGCGCGAAGCCGGGGGTCACGTCGGCGGCGCTGATCGTGATGTCGTCGATGAGGGCGCGGGCGGTGGTCGAGGTGGTGTCGGGGCGCGCCCAGGAGTTCACGACGAACCCGATCTGCTGCGCCGGCCCGTGCCATTCGCCGTCGGCCGCGCCGCCCCAGGCCCCATGGCTCGGGTCGTCGGTGGGCGAGGCGAGCGTGATCTCCTGCCAGCCGTCCACGTCGGGCACCGGCAGGAAGGTCTGGTGCGTCTGCCCGGTGGCGTCGACGAGCTGCACGCCGATCGTGTGCAGGTTCTCGGCGTCGATCCAGAACGAAGCCGAGTCGAGGTCGACGCCGCCGAGCGAGCGGGCGGCCATCTCCCAGCTGTCGGTGCCGCGCACCGCGGTGTCGAGCAGCACCTCGACCGACGATGAGCCGGTGTGCCCGCGGTCCGCCGCGCGAGGGGTGCTCGGCGACACGGTCGTGCCGTCGAAGGCGGTGGCCGACCAGTCGGCCAGGTCCTCCACGCCGATCGTCGTGTCGGCGGCGACGGCCGCCGCGGGAAGCGCGAGGGCGCCCACCGCGATGAGCGCTCCGCCCAGGGTCAGCGATCGGCGGCGCGTGGTGCGCGACGACCGGGGTGTGCGTGATCTCACTCTGTCTCCTCTTCGAGCCAAGGTCGATGAAATGGGGAAATCGGTTGCCCAACGGCATCCTTGCGACAGTTGTGGAGTCTTGTCAAGCATCGAGACGCCCGTCATCGCGGCTCCCATCGGTCGTTAAGATTGGCTTTGACGAAGCGGCACCTCACCTGGTAGACATCGGTAGAGCAATCGCTTTTCCCGCACAGCAGCACCACCCGAACGAAGGAGTTCCCATGACGAAGCGCATCCGCGCTGCCGCGGCTCTCGTCGCCATCGGCGGCCTGGCCGCCGGTCTCGCCGCCTGCTCGTCCGACCCGTCGCCCGACTCGGGCTCGGACGGTCAGATCACGATCCAGGTCGGCGACCGCCCCTCGGCGGACCGCCCGGAGGACCGCGAGTACTTCGACGAGCGCGTCGCCGCCTTCGAGGAGGCCAACCCCGACATCGATGTCGAGGCCGTCGAGACCGCGTACGACGCCAGCACGTTCCAGGCCCTCGCGGCCGGCGGCTCGCTCCCCGACGTCCTCAGCGTCCCCCTCACCGAGCCGCAGGGCCTCATCAAGCGCGGGCAGGCCGCCGACATCACCGACGCCCTCCGCTCGGAGGATCTGCTCGACTCGCTGAACCCGACCATCCTCGATCTCACGTCGGACGACGACGGCAAGGTCTACGCCGTCCCCACCAACGCGTACTCGTTCGGACTCGTGTACAACCGCTCGCTCTTCACGGCGGCCGGACTCGACCCCGACGCACCGCCCACGACGTGGGACGAGGTGCGCGAGGCCGCGAAGCAGATCACCGAGAAGACCGGGGCTGCCGGGTTCTCCGCCCTCACCACCGCGAACACCGGCGGATGGCAGTTCAGCGGCATCACCTACTCGTTCGGCGGCACGATCGAGAACGAGGACGGCAGCGAGGCCACGTTCGACGACACCCCGTCGACCGACGCCCTCGAACTGCTGCACGCCATGCGCTTCGAGGACGGCACTCTGCCCGCGAACACCCTGTACGACATGGACACCCAGGGGCAGGACTTCGCCGCGGGCAAGATCGGCATGATGATCGCCGCGACCGACCGCTACTACGGCGTCGTGCAGAACCTGAAGCTGCCGGCCGAGGACTTCGGCATCGGCGGGATGCCGCAGGACGGCGGCGTCAACGGCACCCTGTCCGGCGGCAGCGTGCAGATCGTGAAGCCGGACGCCTCGGAGGAGGAGAAGGCCGCCGCGGTGAAGTGGATCAAGTTCTTCTACCTCGAGCGCTACTTCGACCAGGACGTCGCGGTCGCCGATGCGAAGGCGTCGAACGAGGCCGGCTCCGTGACCGGTCTGCCCGGACTCGCGGTCGTCAACACCGACGCGTACGACACGTACTTCGAGTGGATCGCCGACTACATCAACGTGCCGTCGAGCAACTTCACGCCGTACCTCGAAGCGTCGACCGAGATCCCGATCGTCCCTGAGCCGGTGAACAACGCGCAGGAGGTCTACGGCGCCCTCGACGGCGTGATCCAGGCCGTGCTCACCGACGAGAACGCCGACATCCCGGCGCTGCTCGAGAAGGCGCAGACCGACGTCCAGGGCCGCCTCGGCCGCTGACCGTCAGGTCGCCACTCCCCACCGCGATCGGGGCGGGACACCGCTCCCGCCCCGATCCCTCCCGTCCGGAGAACAGATGTTCCAGAACCGCTCCCACGGTCGCACCGGCTCCGCGCCGACCGCGACCACCCGTCGCTGGCGCCGCCTGCGCCCCGGACTCGTCGCCCTCGGCATCGCGGCCCCCGCGATCCTCGTCTACCTGTACTTCTCGTGGGGCCCCATCGTCTCGTCGCTCGTGATGAGCGTGCAGACCGTCACGCCCGGTCAGGACGCGCAGTGGGTCGGCATCGAGAACTTCGCGTACGTGCTCTCCGACCCGCAGCTCCCCCAGGCCGCGCTGAACACCGTCTACTACACGCTCCTCGCGATCGTGTTCGGCTTCCCCGTGCCCCTCGCCCTCGCCGTGCTCATCGCCGAGCTCCGCGGGCACCGCTGGTACTTCAGCGCCCTCGCCTACCTGCCCGTGATGGTGCCGCCGGTCGTCGCCATCCTGCTGTGGAAGTTCTTCTACGACCCGTCGTCCGACGGCGTCTTCAACACGATCCTCGGCGCGATCGGCATCGGACCCGTGCCGTGGCTCACCTCCCCGGCGTTCGCGATGCCGTCGATCGTGCTCGAGACCACGTGGGCGGGTGCCGGCACGGCCGTCATCATCTACATCGCCGCGCTCACCAGCATCCCCACCGAGCTCTACGAGGCGGCCGAGCTCGACGGCGCCGGCATCTGGAGCCGCGTCTGGCACGTCGCCCTGCCGCAGATGCGCGGCATCATCGGCACGATGCTGCTGCTGCAGGTCATCGGCACCATGCAGATCTTCACCGAGCCGTTCCTCTTCACCGGCGGCGGCCCGCTCGGCGCGACCAAGACGCTGCTCATGACGATCTACGACTACGCCTTCGTGCGGGTCGACTACGGCGCGGCGACCGCCCTGAGCGTCCTGCTCGCCGCCGTGCTGTGCGTCTTCGCCTTCCTCTACACCCGCCTGACCCGTCGCTGGAGCGCCTGATGAGCATCCTCGCCCGCCCTCGCCGCGCCGTGGACGCCGCACCGGCGCCCCGCACCAACATCTCCGACTCCGACCGCCGCCGCCCCGTCGTGCGCGTGACTCTCGCGATCGTGCAGACGCTCGTGCTCGTCGCCCTCCTCGTCGCCGGTCTCGGCCCCCTGGTCTGGCTGGCACTGGCCGCGGTCTCCCCCACCCAGGACCTCATCCGCGAGCCGTTCGCGTTCTTCACGAGCGGCGTCGTGCAGTGGGAGAACATCGGCATCGCGTGGGAGCGCGGCCGCATCGGGCACTACCTGCTCAACACCGCCGTGCTCGCCCTCGGTGCGACCGTGGCCACGCTGGTGGTGTCGACCAGCGCCGCCTTCGTCATCACGGTGCTGCGCCCGAAGTGGGGCAAGCTGCTCTCGGCCGCGATCCTCGCGACGCTGTTCGTGCCGGGCATCGTCGCCCTCGTTCCGCTGTACCTCACGGTGCGCGAGCTCCCGGTGCTGGGGATCTCGCTCCTGAACACCCCGTGGGCGATCTGGCTGCCTGCCGCCGCCACGGCGTTCAACGTGCTGATCATCGCGAGGTTCCTCGAGTCGATCCCCGCCGACCTGTACGACGCGGCGCGCATCGACGGAGCCGGCGCCCTCCGCATCCTGTGGAGCATCGTGCTCCCGCTGTCGAAGCCGATCCTCGGCGTGGTCGCGCTGCTGTCGGTCGTGGCCTCGTGGAAGGACTACCTCTGGCCGCTGCTCGTGCTGCCCGACCCCGACCTGCAGCCGGTGTCGGTGGCGCTGCCCCGCCTCGCGGCGCAGACCGAGTTGAGCGTGCAGATGGCGGCGCTGTTCCTGTCGCTCATCATCCCCGTGGTGCTGTTCCTCGTGTTCCAGCGGCAGTTCCTGCGCGGCGCGAGCATGGCCGGAGGGGTGAAGGGATGACCCGCGTCCTCGTCACCGGCGCCGACGGCGAGATCGGTCGGGCCGCGAGCGCGGAGCTCCTCCGCGCCGGCTACGACGTCACCGCCCTCTCCCTCTCGTACGGTTCCGACCACCCGGCCGACCGCGTGCTCGTCGGCGACACGACCTCGGTCGACGACGTCGCCGCCGCGCTCGACGGAGCGGATGCCGTGGCGCACTTCGCCGCGATCCCGCACCCGTCCCTCGGCACCCCGTACGAGGTGTTCCGGGTGAACACCGACTCCACCTTCAACGTGCTCGAGCAGGCGGGCAGCCGCGGCATCCGTCGCGCGGTGATCGCGAGCAGCATCAACGCGCTCGGCTACCCGAACAACCCGCACCGCGCGTTCCCGCCGTCCTTCCCGCTGCGGGAGGACACCCCGACCGACGTCGGCGACGCCTACTCGCTGTCGAAGGGGGTCGACGAGCAGACCGCGCGCTACGCGCACCGCCGCCACGGCATCGACGTGGTCGCGCTGCGGTTCCCGCTCGTCAAGTGGCCCGAGGTGCTGCGACGGGCGGCGGCCGAGGTCGCCGAGGACCCCGCGTCGATGGCTCGCGAGGGCTGGGCGTACCTGACGATGGCGGATGCCGCGAGGGCCGTGCGCGTCGCGATCGAGGCGACGACCAGCGGCGTCCTCGTCGCCGGGCTCAGCGCCGACGACACGCTGCTCGGCGAGTCGACGAGCGCGCTGCTCGCCCGGTACGCCCCCGGCATCCCCGCCGACTCCCCCGTGGACGGGTCCTCGCCCCTCGTCGATGCGAGCGTCGCGGCGACCGTGCTCGGCTTCCGGCCGGCCGAGTCGATCCACGACGGCACGGCGACGGCCCCGCTGTCCGCTCCGTCTCTCACCCCGACGAGGAACATCCCGTGACCGACCACACCCCTCCACCGCTCACGTTCGCCCAGCCCTGGGCGGCACGCGACGACGTGCGCATCACCGACGTGCGGGCCGTCGTCACGGCGCCCGAGGGCATCCCGCTCGTGGTCGTGAAGGTGGTCACGAGCGACTACGGGCTCTACGGACTCGGCTGCGCCACGTTCACGCAGCGCTGGCAGGCCGTGGTCGCGTATCTCGACCACATCCGTCCGCTGCTGGTGGGCCGGTACCCCGGCGACATCGAGGATCTGACGCGGCTCATCCGCTTCTCCGCGTACTGGCGCGAGGGCCCGGTGGGCAACAACGCGCTCTCCGGTGTCGACATGGCGCTGTGGGACATCGCCGGCAAACGAGCGGGCATGCCCGTCTACGAGCTGCTGGGCGGCCGGGTGCGCGCGGCGGCCGAGGTGTACCTCCACGCGGAGGGACCGGATGCCGAGGCCACGGCCGCGCACGCGGAACAGCTGCGTGCCGAGGGGCTCCGCCACATCCGCGTCCAGACCGGGCAGCAGGGCATCGGCCACTACGGGGCGCCGCCCGCGCCCGGGCTCTACGACTGGGCCCGCCATCCGCAGGGCTGGCGGGTGTCCGAGTATCTGCGCCGCACCCCCGAGCTGTTCGCCCGCATGCGCGAGCTGCTCGGCGACGACGTCGAGCTGCTGCACGACGTGCACTCCCGCCTCTCCCCGCGCCAGGCCATCGCGCTGCTGCGCGACCTCGAGCCGTACCGTCCCTTCTTCATCGAGGACGTGATCGCCCCGGAGCACTGGGATCGCCTCCCCGAGGTCGCGGCCGTCTCGTCGGTGCCCCTGGCCGTCGGCGAACTGGCCACGTCGTTCACCGAGGCCGCCCGTCTCGTCCGGACCCACGCCGTCGACTACCTGCGCGCGCACATCTCCGACGTGGGCGGACTCAGCGCCGCCCGCCGGCTGGCCGTGCTCGCCGACATCGAGGGGGTGCGCACCGCGTGGCACTCGCCGGGCGACGCATCGCCCTTCGCGGTCGCCGCGGCGGTCGCGCTCGATGTCTCCTCGCCCGCCTTCGGCGTGCAGGAGGGCCACGTGTACAACGAGGCGAGCCACGAGGTCTTCCCCGGCATGCTCGACATCGAGAACGGCTGGCTCACCCCGAGCGACGCGCCGGGCTGGGGCGTCGACCTCGACGAGCGCGCCGCCGCGCGGTTCCCCGCCGGCCTCTCCGGCCACGACGGCTGGGCGGCGGGCGTCCGCTCCACCGACGGCGCCCTGATCGCCCCCTGACCCCGTCCCTGTCCACTCCTCCCGAAAGCACCCGCATGCCCACGTGGTCCCTCGCGCCCTCCCGGCGCTCCCTGCTCCGCGACGGAGCGCCCGCCTTCCTGCTCGCCGACACGACCTGGGCCGCGTTCAGCGGGCCGACCGACGAGGAGTGGACCGACTACCTCGTGCGGCGGCGGCGGCAGGGCTTCACGGGTCTGCTCATCAGCGTGCTGCCGATCGAGCACGACCGCTCCGAGGGAGGGCTGTCGCCGTACGTCGTCCGCGACGGGCGCCTCGACCTCGACGGCGGCGACGCCGAGTACTGGCCGAGGGCGGAGCGGATGCTGCAGGAGGCCGTCGAGCACGGCTTCACGCCGATGCTCGTGCTGCTGTGGAACAACTTCGTACCGGCGACCTGGGGCGCGGGACTCACTCCCGAGCTGGTGCTCGACGAGCAGCAGACCCTCGACCACGTGCGCGGGACCGTCGAGCGCTTCGCCCGGTTCGACCCGATCTGGATCGTGTCGGGCGACGACGACCTCGACTCCGAGGTCGCGCTCGCCCGCTATTCGCTGGCCGCCGCGGAGGTGCGCCGGCTCGCCCCCGACGCACTCGTCACCTGGCACAGCACGCCGACCGCACGGATGCCGGAGGCCGTCGCCGACGGGGAGCTGCTCGATCTGCACGGGCTCCAGCCGGGGCACAACCAGGAGTGGGACACCCTGCCCCGCGATCTCGTGCGCCACTACGCGGCGTTCTCGGTGCCGCGGCCGATCATCAACCTCGAGCCCTGCTACGAGGGACTGGGCCGCTTCGCCGGTCGCGCGCGGCATTCCCGGGCCGACGTGCGGCGGGCCAGCTGGACCGGTGTCGTGGCCGGGGCGGCCGCGGGGCTCGGATACGGCGCGCACGGCGTGTGGAGCTGGCACCGCCGCGGCAGCGCGTTCACGGCCGAGAACGTGCACGGCATGCCGTTCCCGTTCTCGGTGGCGATGGAGTTCCCCGGCGCCGACGACGTCGGCTTCCTGCGTCGTGTCGTCGAGGGCGAGGTCCTGTTCGACCTCGAGGAGGCCGCCGACCTGCTCGTGGACGAGCCGTCGGGAGCCGTGGTCGGACGGGCAGGCGACCGGGTCGCGGTCTACGCGCCCGAGTCGTTCGCGCTCACGCTGCGGCTCGACCCCGCCGCTGTCGTCGCGGTGCGCGTGTACGACCTCGACGCCCGGCGGATCGACGCGACGCAGTGGACGCCGGTCGAGCACGACGGCGCCCCCGGCATCCGTCTCGAGCAGACCGAGTTCGCCGGCGACGCGCTGTTCGTGATCGATCTCGGCCGGGACACACCGTGACGACGGACGACGTGGTCGTCGCCGCGCACGGCATCCGCGTCGCCGTGACGAGGGCCGGCGGGGCGATCTCGTCGATCCGGGCGCACGGCGTCGAGCTGCTCGCGCGCACCCCCTGGGCGGACGAAGGGCTCGGCGGAGAGGACGATGCGTGGCGGATGCCGTCGAGCAGCGCCGAATGGCATCGACGCTATCCCGGCGGCTGGCACCTGCTGACCCCGGCCGCGGGCGACCCGTCACCCGAGGCCGCTGTCGAGCAGCCGTTCCACGGCGAGGCGGCCTGGCGCTCCTGGCACGTGCGCGCGGAGGGCGACGCGGCGATCGTCGCGGAGGTGCTGCTGCGCACCGCGCCGCTGCGGGTGACCCGCACGGTGACCGTCTCGGCGGGGCGCGTGACCGTCGACACCGTGCTGCGCAACGAGAGCGACGGCGATCAGCACGTCGTCTGGGTCGAGCACCCGGCGCTCGCGGGGGCGCTGTTCGACGACGCCGAGGTCACGCTCGGGGCCGATGGCGCCGACGCGGCCGAGCGTGTCGCGGTGCGGATCGTCGCTGCGCCCGGGTCGCGGTTCGACGACCTCGACGCCGCCTCCGGACGCGTCCTGATCGCGTCGGCGTCGGCCGGGCTCGACCTGACGCTGACGTGGGATGCCGCGCTGCTCCCCCGTTTGTTCGTCTGGCAGGAGCGGCACGGCTCCGCGGGATTCCCGTGGTGGGGCGCGGTCGACGCGGTGGGCCTGGAACCGGCATCCGACGCCTACGGAACGGCGACCCTCGGGTCGGGGTCGGTGACGGTGGCCGCCCGCGGCGAGCGCCGCAGCCGCCTGGCGTGGGAGATCCGGCCGCGCGAGTGAGCGTCGCGGCACCGGATCGCTACAATCGTTCTGCGATGTCAAGCAAAGCGATTTCCCTCAAGGACGTGGCCGCCATCGCGGGGGTCTCCGTCTCGACCGCGTCGAAGGTGCTGCGCGGCGGGGGCAAGGCATCGGACGCCACTCGCGAGCGCATCCTCGAAGCCGCTGCGCGCCTGGACTACGAGCCGAACGCGCTGGGTCAGTTCCTCGCGCAGGGGCGCAGCGCGACCATCGGCGTGCTCACCCTCAACGCACCGGGCGCGTTCACGATGCCGGTGCTCACCGCCGCGACGACGGCGCTGGGCGCACGCGACCTGTCGGTGCTCGTGTCGGACTCCCGGCTCGACCGTGCGGTCGTCGCGGCCACGGTGCGCAAGTTCCGCGCGCGCAAGGTCGACGGCCTGCTGGTCGTCGGCGACGGCAGCGGCACCGCGATGCGGTCGGTCACGGCCGGGTTCACCGTGCCGGTCGTGTACGCGTACGGGTTCTCGGACGAGCCGGACGACGTGTCGTTCGTGCACAACGGCCAGGTCGCCGGAGAGCTCGCGGGTCGGCACCTGCTCGGTCTCGGCCGTCGCCGCATCGCGCACATCGGCGCCTCGCTCGACGACCACTCCGCGCGGGAGCGCGCCGAGGGTCTGACCTCGGTGCTCGCCGCCGAGGGTCTCGAGCTCGTCGGCGGGGCCGGGTTCCACGGGGACTGGTCGCGGTCGTGGGGACGGCGCGCCGCCGAGGACCTCGTCGCGTCCGGGCTCGAGTTCGACGCCGTGTTCTGCGGCAACGACACGATCGCCATGGCCGCATCGGAGGTCTTCCGGCAGGCGGGGCTCCGCATCCCCGCCGACGTCGCGATCGTCGGGTTCGACAACCTCGCCGGCCTCATGGACCAGCACGACCGCACGCTCACCACGATCGACCCGCTGCTCAGCACCGTGGGAGAGCGCGCGGCCGAGTACCTCGCCGACGCCATCGGCGGGGGCGCCTACGAGCCGGGAGTCCACCGCGTCGACGGCATCCTCATCGAGGGCGAGTCGTCGGTCGGCCCGCGCTCCTGAGTCCCACGCGAATGCGGGCCGTCACTCGAGCTCGTCGAGCACCAGCTCGCCGCGCGCATTGAGTCGAGTCATCATCCGCTCGACGCGGCGAGGATCGACCTTCGGCGCGGGACTCTGATCGAACTCCAGCACCATCGGGATGCTGGGGTGGATCCACGCCGACATCGCGCCGACCCCGTGCGACCCGTCCGGCCAGGTCATCATGAAGCTCTCCTGACGCCGCAGCTTCGTCGCGATCACGATCTTCACATGGACGAGGAGATCGTCGTCGATCTCGATGGCCGGACGCGAACTGTTGTACTCGAGCTTTCCCATGATCGAACAGTACCGCCGACAGCGCCCGCCGCCGGTCGCGTCGAGGCCGGGCGAGCGCGTCAGCGCTCAGCGCTCGAAGACCACCTCGCCGCCGACGACCGTGGTCGTGACCTGCTGCTCGGAGATCCGCTCCGGGTCGATCTCGTAGATGTCGTCGCTCAGGGCGATGAAGTCCGCCAGCATCCCGGCCTTGAGCGTGCCCGTGGCGTGCTCCTGCCCCACCGCGTACGCCGACCCGAACGTGTAGGCGCGCACGGCCTGGTCGACCGTCACGCGCTCCCGCTCGCCGAGCACGACGCCGCCGCTCGTCCTCCGCAGCACCATGTCGCGCAGCGACACCAGCGGGTTCGCGTCGGAGATCGGCGAGTCGGTCGACCCGTTGATCACGATCCCGGCATCCGCGAGGGACTTCACCCGGTAGATGTCGTCACGACGATCCGCGGCGACCGCGGCGGCCATGCCGTCGCCGAAGTCCGAGACGAAAACGCCCTGCGGCACCGGGATGACGCCCAGGCGCGCCGCGCGCGCGATGTCGTCGTCGCTCGCGAGCGCGAAGTGCTCGATGCGGTGGCGCACGTCGGGTCGCGGCGCGATGCTCTGCGCGTGCTCGATCGCGTCGAGCACATGCGTGATCGCCCGGTCGCCGATCGCGTGCGTGGCGACGGTCCATCCGGCGAGGTGGGCGCCGACGATGTAGTCGCGCAGCGCATCGGGCTCGTGCAGCAGCACGCCGAAGTTCTCGGCCTCGCCATGGAAGCACGCGTGCATCGCCGCCGAACGGCCGATGAACGAGCCGTCGGCGACGATCTTCACCGGCCCCACGCGAAGCCTGTCGTCGCCCAACCCGGTGCGGATGCCGAGGTCGAGACCCAGCACATCCTTGTCGGGGAGGTCCGTGAACGGATGCAGCACCGTGATGTAAGGCATGAGTGTCGTGCGCACGCGCAGCCTCCGCTGCTCGACGGCCGTCTGATAGGCGTGGTAGTCGAGCGGGCTGTTGCCGACCATCCGGATCTCCCCGATGCCCGGCTCGGTCACCGACGTGAGCCCGTAGCTCAGCGCCTGGTCGCTCGCGAGACCCAGGTTGCGGTGCACCTCGTCGAGTCCCATCGGCCGCACGAGCGCGAGGATCGGGGCCATCGCCGACTCCTGCAGCAGCCCCTCCGGCCGCCCATCGCGGTCGCGCGGGATCGCGCCGCCCGGGATGTCGGGGAAGCCCTCGCGCGCGCTGTATCCGGCGAGCTCGAACGCGCGCGTGTTCGCGACCATCATGTGACCCGACACGTGTTCGAGGATCACGGGCCGCCCGCCCGCCACGCGGTCGAGCCCCTCGGCGGTCGGGTGCGCCTCCAGGAAGTTCTGGTCGTACCCCGACCCGCGCACCCAAGCGTCGGGGGCCGACCCGGCGGCGTGCGCGCGCACGGCCTCGTAGAGCTCGTCGAGCGAGTTCACGGCACCGGGACGCAGGTTCAGCGACGCGAGACGGAACCCGGTGAGCGAGAGGTGGTGGTGCGCGTCGTGGAACCCCGGCAGCACCGGTTGCCCGGCGAGGTCGACGACCTGCGCCGCATCGACTCCCTCGAGCTCCTCGTCGAAGCCGACGATCCGGCCGTTGAGTGCCCCGATGCTGCGGGCCGTCGGCCGTTCAGGGTCGAGGGTGCGGATACGGGCGTTGGTGAAGATCGTGTCGACGCGCATGGTCTCTCTCGCGGTTCTGGTCGAGTCGGCGGGCGGCAGGTCGGCGGATAGCCGGTCGGCGGGTGGCGGGTGGCGGGTCAGCGGACGGCGGCGACGCTCTCGGCGTGCGCCGAGCGGACGATGCGCCGCTGCAGTCCCCACACGCCTGCGATCGTGACGAGGATCATCACGGCGTAGAACACGGCCACCGCCCACACGCTGCCGCCGGAGGAGTTGAGGATCCACTGCGCGACGAGCGGCGTCGATCCTCCGAACACCGTGGCGCACAGCTGGTACGCGAGCGAGACGCCCGAGTAGCGGATGCGGGCGGGGAAGGCGGAGGCCAGCAGTGTGGCGAGGAGCGCGTAGTAGGCCGTGCTGCCGATGATCGTGGCGTAGAGGGTGACCGTGATCCACAGCGGCGACGCCGCCTGGATGGCGAGGAAGTACGGCACCGTCAGCACGACGCTCAGCACGAGCCCCGCGAGCATGACCCTGGCGATGCCGAAGCGCTCGGCGATCCTCGCGGCGATGGGCTGCCAGATGAACTGGAGCACCGCCATGCCGAGCAGGATGTTGAGCATGAGCTGACGGTCGATTCCGAGCGAGCCGGTCGTCCAGGCGAGGAGGAACGTGTTCGAGAAGTACGCGTTCGAGATGCCCATCACCGAGGCGAGCACTCCGAGTCCGATGAGCAGCGGCGCGGTGCGGATCGCGACGAGCACCGGGGCGCTCACGACCTCCTGCGACTGCTTGGCCGCCTCGAAGTCGGGCGACTCCTCGACCTTCACGCGGATGACGAGTCCGACGATGACGAGGATCGCCGACACGAGGAACGGGATGCGCCAGCCCCAGGAGATGAACTGCTCGTCGGGGAGCAGTCCCACCAGCAGGAACATCACGGTCGCGAGGATCGAGCCGGCCGGCGAACCCTGCTGCACCCAGGCACCGGCGAGGCCCTTCTTCTCGGCGCGCGCGTTCTCGGTCGACAGCAGCACGGCGCCGCCCCACTCCCCTCCGACCGCGAAGCCCTGCAGCCCGCGGAGCACGACGAGGAGGATCGGGGCGAGGATGCCGATCTGCGCGTACGTCGGGAGCAGGCCGATCAGCGTGGTCGCCGTTCCCATGAGGATCAGCGTGAGCACGAGCACGTTCTTGCGACCGAACTTGTCGCCGAAGTGGCCGAACACGAGACCGCCGATCGGACGCATCAGGAAGCCGACCCAGAAGGTCGCGAACGAGGCGAGCAGCGCGGCGCCCGGCGCCACGTCGGGGTAGAACACGCGGCCGAAGACGAGGGCGGCGGCGGTGCCGAAGATGTAGAAGTCGTACCACTCGATCGCCGTGCCGACGAAGGCACCCACCATCGAACGACGTTGCCGGGCAGGACTGATCTCAGTGTGCGAAGTAGCCATCGGGGGGGGCTCTCTGGTCGGAGGGAGTCGGGATCTGCTCATCCTCACCGGCCGGAGCCATGCTCGTCCAATGAGAAAAACGGTTCTCGACATACGATTCTCGTATGTACGGAGAACGGGAGCTCGAGGCGTTCGTCGCCGTCCTCGACTGCGGATCGGTGAGTCTCGCAGCAGAACGCCTGATCAGGACCCAACCGACGGTGTCGCGGCAGATCGCCTCGCTCGAACGCCAGGTCGGCGCCGCACTCTTCCGGCGGATGCCGCAGGGCATGGTCACGACGTACGCCGGCGAGCGCCTGGAGCCGATGGCCCGCGACCTCGTCCGGCGCGGCCGACGCGCGCGGGAGGTCATGAGCGGCATCGTGCAGAACGAGCGCTCGTTCGTCGCGGCCGCTCCCGAGATGACGAGCGTGCTCGTGCTCGCGCCGTTCATCGCCCGAGGCGGACCGATCTCCGACGTGGTCGTCGCGACGCCCGCCGAGACCTACGACCGGCTGCGGTCGGGCGCCGACCTCGCCGTGACGACCAGCCCGCCGGACTCGCGACTCCGCAGCCGCCGCATCCTGGACCTCCCCCTCTACTGCCAGCTCCCCTCCGACCATCCGCTCGCCGCCGGCGACGCGGTCGAGCTCCGCGACCTGCTCGCCGGCCCCTTCCTCACGTCGGGGGTCGGCTCCGCCGCCTGGACGCAGATCCAGCGAGCAGCCGAGGGCGAGGCGTGGTCGCTGGAGATGGCGAGCTTCGGCGCGGACGCGCCGATCGTGCAGGCGCGTTCGGCCGCCGGACACGGTCCGTGCGTGGTGGTCGAACCGCCGCGCTTCGGGCTGATCTCCAAGCCCCTGCTCCACCGGGGCACGCCCATGCAGTGCGCGTTGTACGCGAGTTGGGAGCGCGCACACTACGCCCGCGACGACATCCGAGCGGTGATCGACGAGCTCGCCGCCTTCGTCGCCGACCACGTGTCGGGACTGCACGAGAAGGCAGCTCTCCGCGCCCTCTGACGCCGTCCCGACAGCCCTCCGGAGCGTCCGGAGCACCGTCCGGGGCGGTACTGATTTACGCGCGGTCCTCGCATTCCCGGGGGTCGGGGTGCATGAAAAAAACTTCCTGCTCGTTTCCGTGGAGACACGCCGTGGGTCCGGAAAAGCCCGCCAATCCGCGCCATCCATGCCTCCGAACGGGCAGTATGACGCTCTCCCCCTCCGCGCCATTCCTTCGGCTGTCCCGACTCGCCACCGCTGTGCGGCGAGCCGTGCCGCAGCTCGCGGCGTTCGGCGGCGTCGGTCTCCTCGCCTTCGTGGTCGACGTCGGCGGGTACAACCTCCTCCGCTCCACCGTGATGTCGGAGCAGGTGATCTGGGCCAAGGTCATCTCCGTCTCGGTCGCCACCGGTGTCGCCTGGCTCGGTCACCGGTACCTCACCTTCCGCCGCACCCGACGCCCTGCGGTCGCGAAGGAACTGCTGCTGTTCCTGCTGGCCAACGGAGGCGGTCTGCTGATCGCCGCCGGCTGCCTGTTCGTCTCGCACTATCTCCTCGGCTTCACGAGCCAGCTCGCCGACAACATCGCCGGGAACGTGGTCGGCCTGATCCTGGGCACCGTGTTCCGCTACCTCACCTACCGATTCCTGGTCTTCCGGACGCCTCAGGAGGCGACATCATGACACTCCTCGCGCACGCCCTCTCCCGACCCTCCGAAAGCGATCCCGCTCCCGGACCCCTGCTCACCCCCGCACCCGATCAGGCCCCCGCCCCCGGCGTGCCCAACCGAGAGGTGCTCGACCCCGGGCTCGTCGAGACGGCGCAGAGTGCGTCCGGCTTCGACTGGGCGGCCTTCGCCGGGCACGTCGGCCTCGTCGCCGTCGCGCTCGCGCTGACGGCGGTCGCCGTGACGACCCTCTGGTGGATGCTGTACGCCTGGCGCTCGAAGAGCACGTACGACAGCACGGCCTTCTCGAGGGAGCCCCGCCCCGCGCAGCACACCTTCACCCTTCTCGTGCCGGGCAGGCACGAGGAGGAGGTCATGGGACAGACTCTCGACGCCCTGGCCGCGCAGACGCACCCCGACGTGCAGATCATCGCGATCGTCGGCGACGACGACCCGGGAACCACGGCCGTCGTGCGCGCGGCGGCGGCCCGGCACCCCGACCGCATCGAGGTCGTGGTCGACGACAGCGTGCCCAAGAACAAGCCCAAGGCGTTGAACCGCGCCCTCGCATACGCGGGCGGCTCCATCGTCGGCGTGTTCGACGCCGAGGACGAAGTGCACCCCGAGCTGCTCCGCCACATCGACTCGCGGTTCACCGAGACCGACGCGACGGTTGTGCAGGGCGGCGTGCAGCTGATGAACTTCCGCTCCTCGTGGTGGTCGCTGCGCAACGTCCTCGAGTACTACTTCTGGTTCCGCTCCCGCCTGCACTTCCACGCCGGGGCGAAGTTCATCCCACTCGGCGGCAACACGGTGTTCGTCAGGCGCGACGCCCTCGAGCGCAACGGCGGGTGGGACGCCGAATGCCTCGCCGAGGACTGCGAGCTCGGCGTCCGGCTCTCGAGCCAGGGTGAGAAGGTCGTCGTGGCGTACAGCCCCGAGTACGTGACCAGGGAGGAGACCCCCGGCACGCTGCCGTCGTTCTACAAGCAGCGCACGCGCTGGAACCAGGGCTTCCTACAGGTGCTGCGCAAGGGCGAGTGGCGAGCACTGCCGACCCGCGGTCAGCGCCTGTTCGCGCGCTACATGCTCGCGATGCCCTTCCTGCAGGCCGCGACAGGACTGCTCATCCCGCTGTCGCTGTTCCTGATCCTCGTCGTGAAGGTCCCGACCGTGGTCGCGCTGCTCACCTTCATCCCGCTCGCGCCGACGCTCGTGACGGTCGCGGTCGAGATCGCGGGTCTCGGCGAGTTCGGACGCCTGTACGGAGAGAAGGTGCGGGTCCGCGACTACGTGCGCCTCGTGCTGGGCACCATCCCGTTCCAGGTGCTGCTCGCGGGGGCCGCGATCCGCGCCGTGTTCCGCGAGCTCCGCGGCGAGCGCGGCTGGGAGAAGACAGCGCACAGCGGTGCGCACCGCGAGCCCGCCCCCGCCGCATCCGCTCCGATCCGCGAGGAGGTCGCCGCATGAGCACGACACTCGAGAAGACCGCCGAGGTGGAGCGGGCGACCGCCGGCTCCGCAGCGGTCGACGGCATCCGCCCCTCCGAGAAGACGCCGAGGGGGCCCGGACGGATGTCGCTGTGGTTCCGCGCGCACGCGCGCGACCTCCTCTGGCTCCTCCCGGTGCTGCTCGTCAGCGCGGTGGTCAACTTCCTCAACGTCGGCGGCTCCCCGCAGCGCATCGACGACGAGGGCACGTACACCGCGCAGGCGTGGGCGGTCACGCACCTCGGCGAGCTCGCCCACTACACGTACTGGTACGACCACCCTCCGCTGGGCTGGCTGCAGATCGCCGGCTACACGCAGCTGACCGGCGCGTTCGAGCGCTGGGACGTCGCGGTCCTCGCCGGGCGCGAGGCCGTGCTCGTCGCGGCGCTCATCTCGGTCGTGCTGCTCTGGGCTCTCGCCCGGCGACTCGGCATGTCGCGGGTCGCCGCGGCGGCGACGGGCCTCGTGTTCGCCCTGTCCCCTCTCGCGCTGCAGTTCCACCGCACGGTGTACCTCGACAACGTCGCCGTGCCCTGGCTGCTGCTCGCGTTCTTCCTGGCGACGAACCGGCGCGGCCAGCTCGCCGCGTTCGCCGGCTCCGCCTTCGCGTTCGGCATCGCGGTGCTGACGAAGGAGACCTTCCTGCTCGCCCTCCCGGTCCTCGCCTGGGTGATGCTTCGCAGCGCTCGTCGGGAGACCCGCCGGTACACCCTGTCGGTGGCCGCCAGCATCCTGGTCCTGATCGGCGGCAGCTATCTGCTGCTCGCCGCCGTCAAGGGCGAGCTCTTCAGCGGCGCCGACCGGGTCAGCCTCATGGAGGGCATCACCTTCCAGCTCGCGTCCCGCGAAGGCAGCGGGTCGGTCGCCGATCCGGACTCGCTCATCAACCGCACGCTCGGCATGTGGTGGCAGCTGGATCCGGTGTTCATCGTCCTGAGCCTCGTGGCCGCGGTGTATGCCCTGCTGCTGCCGCGCCTCCGGCCGTACGCGGTGCTCGTGCTCGCCATGACCGCGTTCATGTTCCGTCCTGGCGGGTACCTCCCCGTGCCGTACGTCATCATGCTGATCCCGTTCGGGGCCCTCCTCATCGCCGGTGCCGCGGACAGCGCGGTGGCCCGCATCCGGCGGCGCTCGGCCTCACGACGCGCGCTCGCCACCGGGTTCGTCGCCGTCGCCGCCGTGGGGGCGATCGTGGCGGTGCCGCTGTGGGGGACGCAGCTGCGGGGCTTCGTGCTCGCCGACCTCGACGCGCCACTCCGCGGTGCCGAGCAGTGGCTCGAGGAGAACGCCACCACCGATCAGCGCATCATCGTCGACGACGCCATGTGGGTCGACCTGGTGCGGGCCGGCTGGGATCGGGAGAACGTGATCTGGTACTACAAGCTCGACACCGACCCGGCGGTCCAGGCGGACTCGCCGAACGGGTGGCGCGACGCCGACTACGTCGTCACGACCGACTCCATGCGCACGTTCCCCGGTGCGTTCCCGCAGGTGCAGCAGGCGATCGACAACTCCGTCGTCGTGGCCTCGTTCGGCTCGGGACCGCAGGCGGTCGAGGTGCGTCGGGTGACGATCGACGGCGCAGAGCAGGCGGCGATCTCGCAGCAGGATGCCGTGGCGCAGCGCGCACGGCTCGGCGCCGAGCTCGCGACCAACCCCGAGATCACGCTGGACGACGCGGACCGCGACCGGCTCGTCGCCGGGCAGGTCGACGAGCGAATCATCGCTGTGCTCGCCGCCGTCGCCGGAGCGGGCTCCGTCACGGTCGCCGGTTTCCCCGTGGTGACGGGGGAGGGCGACGAGTCCTTCCGGCAGCTCGCGATCTCGTCGATCGGCGGCTCGCCCGTCGCCGACGACGCCCGGGTCACGACGGAGGGGCGCGCGTTCCTCGATTCGCTCACCGGCGCGTACGAACCGGCCGACGTCGCCGTCTCGGGCGACACCGTCGTCCTGCGGTACCCGGTCTCCCTGCGGCCCCTGCTGCCCTGAGACGCCTCACGAACCGACCGACACAACGCACGACCCCATCGAGAAGGAGCACATCATGACGAATTCACGATTCCCGCACCTCACGGCAGGCCTGGCCTGGGGAGCGGCAGCGCTGCTCGTCAGCGTCGCCGCGCCGCTGCCCGCCGCAGCGCAGACCTCCTCCGCCGACGCCCGCCCCGCCGTCGCCCCCTCCGCCGTCGACGCCACGGCCGGCTGGCTGCGTCTCGGCCACCTCTCCCCGGACACGAAGTCCGTCGACGTGCGCGTCTCGGCCGTGCGCGGCGGATCGACGCTCTTCGAGCTCGACGGCGTCGGCTACGGCGACGTCTCGACCTACCAGGAGCTCCCGGCCGGGTCGTACACGGTCAGCATGGTGCCTGCCGGTTCGTCGGGGTCGGACGTGCCCGTGATCTCGGAGACGGTGACGGTCGACGCCGGCACCGCGACGACGGTCGCGGCCTACGGACCGACCGACGACCTGCAGGTGCGGGCGTTCGACGACGACCTGTCGCAGCCTGCGGCCGGTTCGGCCCGCATCCGCCTCATCCAGGCGTCGACGATCACGCCGGAGGTCGACGTCACGACCGCGCAGGGCGACCCGATCGCGAAGGATGCGAAGGCCGGATCGGCCACCGGATACGCCGAGATCCCCGCCGGCGACTGGACCCTCGACCTCACCGGCAAGGGCGTGCAGGACACCGCGGACGTGTCGGTCGCCGCGGGCAGCGTCACGACGCTGTTCGTGCTCGACACCTCCAGCGGCGGACTCACGATCCTGCCGATCCTCGACAGCGCCTCCGTGGGAGACGTGCCGGACGGCGGCGTCGACACGGGCGGCGGCTACCTCGCCCGCGCCGAGGCCGACGGAACGGCTCCGGCGAAGCAGGTGCGGGAGGCGCTCTGATGCGCCGCTCCGCTCTGATCGCGATCGCCGCGGGCGCCGTGGTGGTGACGGCGGGGACCGCGGCGGTCGCCGTCGGCCTGAACACCGCCGACACCGGCCCGCCCGACTCGTCGCCCGCCGCCACCTCGTCGCCCCTGCCTCCGGAGGAGACGCAGGCGCCTGATCTCGTCGCCGCCGACCTCGGGACCTCGTTCCTCGACGAGTGGGTCGAGGACGGACGCGTCGTCCGGCGCGACGAAGGCGGCGACACCGTCAGCGAGGGCCAGGCGTACGGACTCTTCGCGGCCCTGATCGCCGACGACGAGCAGCGCTTCGACGAGGTCTGGGACTGGACGCGCGCCGAGCTGCTGCGCCCCGACGGGCTCATGGCCTGGCGGTGGGACGACGGGAAGGTCGTCGACGACGAACCGGCGACCGATGCCGACCTCGACGCCGCCCGCGCTCTCGTGCTGGCGGGAGACCGCTTCGGGCGCGAGGACCTGCGCGCGGAGGGCGTGGAGCTCGCGACCGTGATCGCCGACCGCCTCACGGTGCAGACCGCGCAGGGACGCATCCTGCTGCCCGGGTTGTGGGCGGCCGACCGCGAGCCGTACGCCTACAACCCCAGCTATGCGTCGCCCGTGGCGTTCCAGGTCCTCGGTGCGGCGACGGGCGATCCGCGCTGGGCCGAACTGCAGGCGGGCAGCGCTCAGGTCACCGGCACGATCCTCGATGCCACCGATCTGCCGCCCGATTGGGCCCAGGTGCACGCCGACGGACTCGTCGAGCCCATGCCGGGGCCGCGCGGTGGTGGCGATCCCGTGCAGTACGGGTTCGACGCGCCGCGGCTCCTGCTGCGGTACGCGGAGTCCTGCGATCCCGCCGACGTGGCTCTCGCCGGTCGTCCCCTCGCCACCCTCGATCGGGAGGACGAGCTGGCGTCGCGCCTGGATCTCGGGGGCGGCTCCCTGTCGTCCGATGAGTCGGCCTTCGCCTACACCGCGCGCGCAGCATCCGCCTCCGCGAGCGGCGACGCCGAGGCGGCCTCCTCCGACCTCGAGCGCGCCGCGCAGTTCAGCGTGCGGTATCCGACCTACTACGGAGCGTCCTGGGTCATGCTGTCGACCGCGATGCTCACCGACGACGCGCTCGGCGGCTGCGGGACGGGAGAGGTCTGATGCGCGGGGCCGGTGGGATGCGCACCCTCGCGGCGATCGGCGTGCTCGCCGTATCGCTGGTCCTCGCGGCGTGCGGCGCTACCGGCCCGGCATCCCCCGCCCCGTCGGCCACCGCCCAGAGCGGGTTCTCGGCCGGCGGGCTGCAGGATCCTGCCGCGCCCACGCCCCCGGCACAGGACGCCGTGCCGACGCGCGTCTCGATCCCCGCGCTCGGCGTGGATTCGACGCTCGAGGACCTGACGCTCGACGGCACCGGTCGCCTCACCGCCCCCGTCGACTACGACCTCGCCGGGTGGTACTCGGGCGGCGTCGTCCCCGGTGCGGTGGGACCGGCGATCATCGCCGGTCATGTCGACTCTCCGTCGGCGCCTGCCGTCTTCGCGGGTCTCGGCTCGCTCGCCGTCGGCGACGAGATCGTCGTCACCCTGTCGGACGGATCGGAGCGCGTGTTCGCGGTGAGCGACAGCATCCAGTCCGCCAAGGCCGAATTCCCGACCTCGTCCGTGTACAGCAACGTGCCGACCCCGGAACTGCGGCTCATCACCTGCGGGGGCGTCTTCGACCCCTCGACGGGGCACTATCTCGACAACCTCATCGTCTTCGCCGAACTGCAGAGCTGACCCTTCGAAAGGACCGCCATGAACGAGACGCTCGTCATCATCCCCACCTACAACGAGATCGAGAACATCGAGTCGATCGTCGACCGGGTGCTCGCAGCGGCCGACGCCGACATCCTGATCGTCGACGACGCGTCGCCCGACGGGACCGGCGAGCTCGCCGACGCCCTGGCCGAGCGGCACCCCGGGGTCTCCGTGCTGCACCGCACCGAGAAGGACGGGCTGGGCGGCGCCTACCTCGCGGGGTTCGCCTGGGGATTGGAGCGCGACTACTGGGCGCTGGTCGAGATGGATGCCGACGGCTCGCACCGCCCGGAGGAGCTGCCCCGACTGCTGGAGCAGCTCATCGACCACGACCTCGTGCTCGGCTCCCGCTGGGTGCCGGGCGGGAAGGTCGTCAACTGGTCGCGGCACCGTGAGATCCTCAGCCGCGGTGGCAACCTGTACGCACGCCTCGCCCTGGGGATCGACGTCCGCGACTCGACGGGCGGCTACCGCGTGTTCAGCGCGGCCGCCCTGCGTCGGATCGACCTCTTCGACGTCGCATCCCAGGGCTACTGCTTCCAGGTCGACCTGCTGTGGCGTGCGCTCGAGCGGGGACTCCGCGTCGTCGAGGTGCCGATCACGTTCGTCGAGCGCGTGCACGGCGAGTCGAAGATGAGCAGCGCGATCGTCACCGAGTCGCTCAGTCTCGTCACCTGGTGGGGTCTGCGTCGTCGACTGGCCGGGATCGCGCTCTTCCTCCGCCACGGTCAGCGCCTGCGCTCGGTGCGGGCGCTGTCGCACCGGATGCTTCCCCCCGTCCAGCCGTGAGCAGGCGGCGGGTCCGACCAGCGGCCGGGCCCGCCGCCGCTGCCGTCAGATCCGCTCGACCGGCGCCTGGAGCTCGGTGAGCCAGTCGGGGCCGGGCTCGTGCCCGTCGGCCTCCAGGTAGACCTCGCGGGTGGGGCCGACCACGCGGTAGCCGTCGGCGACGATCTGCTGCATGAGCGTCGACCACGACTCCTCGATGCCGCTCATGTCGCCCCGGTGCTGCAGGGTCGCGGCGATCGGCACGTCGGGGAGCTCGACGACGTCGTACCCGTCGCCCGCGACGGGCTCGGCCTCGGCGGTGTACGAGACGTGCACGCCGAATCGGTCCTCGTCCTCCGCGTCGTACCAGAAGATGCCCGGCTCCAGGAGAGGACGGCCCGCGGCTTCGAGCGCCCGGTCGAGTCCTCCGATGAGCGGACCGATGAGCGGGCTGACGTTCTCCGGTCCGATTCCAGGAGCGGTGCCGTGCGCGGCGTAGACCGTGACGGCGGGGACGTGCTTGTAAGCGACCTGCGACATGATGTCTCCTTCGAGGTGACGGAGCCGTCGCTCGATCCGGGCGAGGCGCACGCGGTCCGCGGCGATCGACCCTTCGAGGTCGTGCCGACGCTCGACGAGCAGGGTGCGCAGCGCGGCATCCTGATCCTCGGCGGTCGTCAGCTCCGCGATGCGATCCAGCCCGACCCCGAGCTCCCGCAGCTCCACGATCGTGAGCAGCAGGGGCAGTTGGTCGATCGAGTAGGAGCGGTAGCCGGTGCGGGCGTCGACCCGCGTGGGTGCCAGGAGGCCGATCGCGTCGTAGTGCCGCAGCATGCGAACGCTCACCCGTCCCAGGGCGGCGAATTCTCCGATGGTGTACATGATGTCGACCACACTCGACCATGACACAGTGTGAGGGTCAAACACATCCGGTCGCGGGGCCGGACGGTGCGATCACAGCACCGTCGTCGCCTCGCGCAGCGCCCGCTCGATGAGCGCGGCGGCCGGCGTGACGGGGCCGGGCCTCCGCACGAGGAAGACCGTGTTGATGGACGGGACCTCGCTCGGGCGCAGATCGACCAGCCGCCCGTCGGCCAGCTCCTGCGAGATCAGGTACGTCGGCAGCACGGTGATGCCCGCACCGGCGACGGCCGCCGCGGCGAGCGCGCGCAGATCGGCGGCGACGAGCGCGGGCTTCCGCTCCAGCCGGATGCCGAACGAGTGACGCCAGAACCGTCGGAGGATCGGCAGGTCGTGGCCGTAGGCGAGGAGAGGGTGCTCGTCGAGGTCGCTCGCGCGCAGCTCGGCGGAGGGACGGATGCCGCGCTGCGGTGACGCGACGAGGGCGAACTCCTCGTCGAACAGCGGCATGGCGGGCAGTGTCCGCCCGCGAGGGCGTACGGCGGAGACGACGACATCCAGCTCGCCGTTCCTGAGTCGGTCGAGCAGGTCGTCGGCGAGTCCCGTCGTCACGGCGAGCAGCATCCCGTCGGCGACGAGAGGGCCGACTGCGGGAAGGCCGACCGCGGCGAGGAACTCCGACGCCCCGCCGAGGCGGACCGGCGCCGCCGGTGCATCGGGGCGAGCCCCGACCGCCTCGGCCAGCGCGTCGAGCGGACCGGCGATGCGGCCGGCGAGCTCGTCGGCGCTCGGTGTCGGACGGATGCCGCGGGCGTGCCGCTCGAACAGGGGCCAGCCGACGCTCCGCTCGAGCGCCTGCAGCTGCACCGTGACCGAGGACTGGGCGACGCCGAGAGCCCGTGCGGCCGCGGAGACGGACCCATGGCGGTACGCCGCGAGAAAGGTACGCCAGAGCTGCACGTCGCGCAAGCCATCGAAATTCCGATCGGACATATCACGAAGCTATCGGAAGATCGGTGGTCGGATCGAGGTTGCGGACAGCATCCGGCGCAGCTGTCGTCGGCCATCGACCCAAGGAGAATCATGTCCACTGTCCTCTTCGTCGTCACCGGTGCGCGCACCTGGACCCTCGCCGACGGCACCGAGCACCCCACCGGCTACTGGGCCGAGGAGCTGCTCACGCCCTACGCCCTGCTCACGGAAGCCGGGCACGACGTCGCCTTCGCGACGCCCGGCGGCGTCGCCCCGGTCGCCGACCCCGGCAGCCTGCGAGACGGGGATGCCGAAGCGATCGCCGGCATCGCAGCTCTCCGGACACCCCTCGTGCTCGCCGAGGTCGACGCGTCTGCCTACGACGCCGTCTACTACCCCGGCGGCCACGGGCCGATGCAGGACCTGGCCGTCGATAGGGACTCCGCCGCCGTGATCGCTGACACCGCCGCCGCGGGGCGCCCGCTCGTCGCCGTGTGCCACGGACTCGCAGCCCTCCTCCCGGCCGTCGCCGCGACGGGCGAGCCTCTCGTCTCGGGACGCCGCATCGCCGCCTTCACCGACGAGGAGGAGCGCATCGGCGGACTCGCCGAGCGAGCCCCGTTCCTCCTCGAGTCGTCGCTGCGGAAGCTCGGCGCCGACGTGGTCGTCGCCGAGCCCTGGAGCGAGCACACGATCGTCGACGGCACGCTCATCACCGGTCAGAACCCGCAGTCCTCGGCATCCACCGCCCGCGCGCTCATCGCCGCGCTCGCCGGCGGAGAGGACGCGCGCGCCTGAGGCGACCGCTCGTCCCTTCTCGACGGCGCCCCGCGCGGTGAGAGACTGAGGGCATGCGACAGGGATCGGGCGGCAGGGGCGGCCCGGTGCGTGGCGTCTCGCGCGGCGCCCGCCCGACCCGGATCAGGCCGGAACCGCCGCACGTGCCCGTGGAGGAGATGCGCGAACGGATGTCGTCGTACATCTACGGCAACATCACCGTGCTCGCCGCCGCCCTCGCCGTGAGCCCGCATCAGATCGACGACGGCGCGGCGGTGTGGGCGGTGCTGGCGACGGGGGTGCTGACGTTCCTCGCGCACGTGCTCGCCCACCTCGTCGCCCAGGGGTTCGGCGAGACCGACGAGGAGGACGTCCCGTCGGCGCGGGGCGCCGCCGCCCGCGCCGTCGTCAGCCGGGCTCGCCCGATCGCCACCTCGGCGCTCATCCCCGCGCTCGTGTACGGCGCCGCGTGGGCCGGGTGGATCGCTCCGGTCTGGGCCCAGGCGGCAGCCGTGGGGATCCTCGCCGTGCGCCTCGCCTTCGTCGGGGTGTTCATGCAGCGGTACAGCGGCAGGAAGCTGACCATGTCGGGACTCTGGGGTGGCGTCGTCCTCGCAGCGGTCGCCATCGGCATCGGCGTCGCGAAGCTCGTGCTCACCCACTGACCGCAGTATCTCAGGTCCGTCGCGGGCATCGGTCAGCGAGGGCCGCGTAGGCTTCGCACGTGATGCAGAGCCCCGACGGCACCCGGCGACGACTGGTGCGGATCGCAGGGGGAGGCTTCGCGTGCGCGACGGCGATCGCCGTGTTCACGATCATCGTCGACAGGGCGTCTGGGGGAACGGCTTCGGTCCTCCTCGGCCCTCTGGATGAGCAGACGATCCTCAGCGGGGCGATGCTGGTCGCCTTCGTCGCGATCGTCGTCGGACTGTGGGGCGTCGGCGGCCCTCGTCGGATGCTGCCCTTCACCATCGTCGGCATCCTCGCGGCGACGGTGGCCGCCCTCACCGCGGGTTTCTTCAGTCTGGTGAGCGTGGACGTCTCACTGACCACAGTGGTCGAGGACGGATGCGATACGGGGTACGTGGTGGTCGAGCGCCAGCTGCTGTTGGGCTCGTCGGGGACGATCTACCGGAAGGACGGCCCTCTCGTCTCCACGATCGCAGGCCGGGTCAGCGGGAACAACGCGCACCAGCCGTTCGCTGCGGGCGACTACACCGCCACGAGGAACGGGTCGGCGCTCCTCGTGCAGTATCGCCCCAACCCGGGTGGAACGGCGGTGCAGCTCTCCGTACCGGCCGTCGCCGACCGGGACTCGGCCTGCGGGTTGACCGATCCCGACCCCGGCGGAGGGCCGCAGCCCTCGGCATCCACCGCACCGCCGCTCACACCGAGTGCGATGGATGACGAGATACGCCGTCTCGTCGACGCCTCGCTGTCGGCGTCGACCGGCGCAGCGGTGGATGCCGGGGGTGCACCGATCGACCCGTCGACGGTCACACCGGTGCGTGCGCCCTGCTCTCACGGCTCGGGCGTGCAGCTCCAGGTCGACCTCGCCTTCCGCACGGATGACAACGCGGCTTCGGTCGCGCGGATCCTCGAGGTCTGGGATGACGCGGGATACAGCGCTGATCGCTCGATGCAGGAGGACATCCGGTACAGCGCGTCGAAAGCGGTGGCCCGCATGAGCATCCGCGACAAGACGAGCATCGACGGGCTCGTGCATGTGACGATCGTCTCGGCGTGCTCGCTCGAAAACTAGCCTCGGCGACCGGAGAGCGGGTGCGCTCTAGGCGTCCGGGTTCTCGATCTCGGCGGGGCTCAGCACCTCATCGACGAGGGCGATTCCGCCGCTCGTGTTCGCCGAGTGGACGAGCTGTTCGATCCACTTCATGCTGATCTGCGGCGCCTCGGGCTCGTCGAACACGAACCGCAGCGGGATGGACGGGTGGATCCAGATCGTCGACCGCCCGCCCGGCTCACCCTCGGCGTGCTTCCACGAGAGCGTGAAGGACTCGTTGCGGCGGAGCTTCGTCGCGATGACGATCTTCAGATGTGCGAGAGCGCGATCCTCGATGTGGATCGGCACATCGCTCGGACCATACAGGAGTGTCGCCATGCGCTGATTCTACTTACTAACCTCCTTACCTAATCGCCGTCGAGCACGCGACGCGGGAGGAATCAGCCCTTTCGTGAGCACCCCGTGAGGGTCCGGGCGATCGCCGTATGGGTTTCGTTAGAGCGGTCAGGACCGGGTCTCCGCCGGGTGTTGTATCGGGTGTTGCGTCCTCGGGACGCGCGGTCGCCGCCCGGTGATCGCCGAAGCGTGAATGGAGCTTGTCGTGCTTGACCTCGTCTACGTGCTGGGCGTGATCGTCCTGTTCGTGACCGTCGGCCTCGTCGGGAAGGCGGTGGAGAAGCTGTGATCGTCTTCGAGCTCCTCGCGGCCGTGCTCGGCGTCGCGGCCGTCGTCTACCTGGTGTTCGCCCTCGTGAAGCCGGAGCGTTTCTGATGGAGTGGGGTCTGCTGATCGCGAGCGTCGCCACGCTCGCCCTGGCCCTCGCCCTCGTCTACCGTCCGGTCGGCGACTACATGGCCTGGACGTTCACCAGCCGCAGGGACTGGGCTCTCGAGCGCGGCGTCTACAAGGTCATCGGCGTCGACCCGACGCGCGAGCAGTCCTGGCAGTCGTACCTGCGCTCGGTCCTGTACTTCTCGATCGTCGGCGTGCTGCTGCTCTTCGTCCTGCAGCGCACGCAGCAGTGGCTGCCGTACTCCCTCGGCAACACGAACGTCGAGCCGGGCGTCGCGTTCAACACCGCGATCTCCTTCGTGACCAACACGAACTGGCAGGCGTACTCGGGTGAGGCGCTGTCGTACACCGTGCAGTTCGCCGGTCTCGCCGTGCAGAACTTCGTCTCCGCAGCGACCGGCATCGCCGTCGCGATCGCGCTCGTGCGGGGTTTCGCCTATCGCCGCTCCGGTGTCATCGGCAACTTCTGGGTCGATCTCGTCCGCGGCACGTTCCGCATCCTGCTACCGCTCTCGATCGTCGCGGCCGTCGTGCTCATCGCCGGCGGCGTCGTGCAGAACTTCGCGGGCAACGTCGACGTGACCACCGTCACGGGTGGCACGCAGACGATCCCCGGCGGCCCCGTCGCCTCGCAGGAGGCCATCAAGGAGATCGGCACGAACGGCGGCGGCTTCTACAACGCCAACGCCGCGCACCCGTTCGAGAACCCGACGGCGTGGACGAGCCTGCTGCAGTGCTTCCTCATCCTGCTGATCCCGATCTCCCTGCCGCGCACGTTCGGCAAGATGGTCGGCGACAACCGTCAGGGTTACGCGATCCTCTCCGTCATGGGAGTCCTGTTCCTCGCATCGACCTTCGCCCTCGCGGCGTTCGAGTTCGCGGGGCGCGGCAGCGCACCGGAACTCGCCGGCGCCGCGATGGAGGGCAAGGAGGCCCGGTTCGGGCTCGTGCAGTCGGTCCTCTACGCATCGACGACCACACTGACCTCGACGGGGTCGGTGAACTCGATGCACGACTCGTACACCGCGCTCGGCGGCATGATGCCGATGGTCAACATGCTGCTCGGCGAGATCGCTCCCGGTGGAGTCGGCTCGGGCCTGTACGGGATGCTGATCATCGCCGTGATCGCGGTCTTCGTCGCCGGACTCCTCGTCGGTCGCACCCCCGAGTACCTCGGCAAGAAGATCGGTCCACGGGAGATGAAGCTCGCGAGCCTGTACATCCTCGTGATGCCGCTCCTCGTGCTCGGCGGTGTCGCCCTCAGCTTCGCCGTCCCGGCCCTGCGCGGCAGCATCGTCGACGAATCGCTCGCGAACACCGGATCGCACGGCCTGTCGGAGGTGATCTACGCGTTCGCGTCTGCGGCGAACAACAACGGATCCGCTTTCGCCGGCCTCACCGCCAGCACTCCGTGGCTGACCGCCGCGCTCGGCGTCGCGATGCTGCTCGGACGGTTCCTGCCGATCGCGCTCGTCCTGGCCCTCGCCGGGTCGCTGGCCGCGCAGGACAAGGTCCCCGCCACCGCGGGCACCCTGCCGACGCATCGTCCCCTGTTCGTCGGCCTCACCGCCGGCACCGCGGTCCTCGTCACCGCACTCGTCTTCTTCCCCGTTCTCACGCTGGGTCCCCTGGCGGAAGGGCTTCTGTGACCATGTCCACCCTCACTCGCACCCCCTCGTCCTCGCCCGCCGCGGCGAAGACCGCGGCTCCGGCCCGTCGCAAGACGCTCACCTGGACCCAGGTCCGGGCTGCGCTCCCCGGCGCACTGCGCAAGCTCGATCCGCGCGATCAGTGGCGCAACCCCGTCATGTTCATCGTCTGGATCGGCGCTGCGCTGACGACGCTGCTCGCCGTCGCCGAACCGTTCCTCGGCGGCCCCGCGGCCTCCGGCGGCAGCAGCGTCCCGTGGTCGTTCACCGGGATCATCGCCGTGTGGCTGTGGCTCACCGTCGTGTTCGCGAACCTCGCCGAGTCGATCGCCGAGGGCCGGGGCAAGGCGCAGGCCGACACCCTGCGCAAGACCCGCACCAGCACGACGGCGCACCGGGTCGACGGCTACGACCCGGCGACCGACGGATCGGCGGAGGACACCCGCATCGAGGATGTCTCGTCGGCCGATCTCCGTCTCGGCGACACCGTGGTCGTGTCGGCCGGCGAGCTGATCCCCGGCGACGGCGACATCGTCTGGGGCATCGCGAGCGTCGACGAATCGGCCATCACCGGCGAGTCGGCACCCGTCGTGCGCGAGTCCGGGGGCGACCGGTCGGCCGTCACGGGCGGCACCCGGGTGCTCTCCGACCGCATCGTCGTGCGCATCACGTCGAAGCCCGGAGAGACGTTCGTCGACCGGATGATCGCCCTCGTCGAGGGAGCGGCCCGCCAGCGCACGCCCAATGAGATCGCCCTGAACATCCTGCTCGCGAGCCTGTCGATCGTGTTCGTGACGGTCGCGCTGACGCTCAACCCGATCGCCTCGTACCCCGCGAGTCCCGCCAGCATCACCGTGCTCATCGCACTGCTGGTCTGCCTGATCCCGACGACGATCGGCGCGCTCCTGTCGGCCATCGGCATCGCGGGAATGGACCGGCTCGTGCAGCGCAACGTGCTCGCGATGTCGGGCCGGGCGGTCGAGGCGGCAGGCGACGTCACGACGCTGCTGCTCGACAAGACCGGCACGATCACGTACGGCAACCGCCGCGCGAGCGAGGTGCTCCCCCTGTCGGGGATCGACGCCGACGAGCTGCTGCGCATCGCCGCCCTCTCGTCGCTCGCCGACCCCACGCCCGAGGGGGCGTCGATCGTCGATCTCGCGGCGGGCCGCGGCATCCATGTCGAGCAGCCGGCGGATGCCGTGGTCGTGCCGTTCACGGCCCAGACCCGCATGTCGGGACTCGACCTCGCCGACGGCACGCAGATCCGCAAGGGCGCCGGCTCCGCCGTCGCGGCCTGGCTCGGCCTCGACCCGGATGCCGAACTCGCCGCCCTCACCGACGGCGTCGCGTCGAGCGGCGGCACCCCGCTGGTCGTCGCCGTGCGCCCCGCGTCGTCAGTAGCGGTCCGCATGGCTGACGATTCCCCGATCGGCGGGACGGATGCGGCGCGCGGATCAGCCATCCGGGAATCAGCCAGCCGCGCGACCGCGACCGACCGGATCCTCGGCGTGGTCCACCTCAAGGACATCGTCAAGGAGGGGCTGACCGACCGGTTCGCCGAGCTCCGCGCGATGGGCATCCGCACGGTCATGGTGACGGGCGACAACCCGCTGACCGCCGCGGCGATCGCGAAAGAGGCGGGGGTCGACGACTTCCTCGCCGAGGCCACCCCGGAACAGAAGCTCGCGTACATCCGAAAGGAGCAGGAGGGCGGCAACCTCGTCGCCATGACCGGCGACGGCACGAACGACGCCCCGGCGCTCGCACAGGCCGACGTCGGTGTGGCGATGAACACGGGGACGTCGGCGGCGAAGGAGGCCGGCAACATGGTCGACCTCGACTCCGACCCGACCAAGCTCATCGACATCGTGGCGATCGGCAAGCAGCTGCTCATCACGCGCGGCGCGCTGACGACGTTCTCGATCGCGAACGACATCGCGAAGTACTTCGCCATCATCCCGGCGATCTTCATGGGCGTCTTCCCGCAGCTCGCGGTGCTGAACGTCATGGGGCTGCACTCCCCGGCATCCGCCGTGCTGTCGGCCGTGATCTTCAACGCGATCGTCATCGTCTTCCTCGTGCCGCTCGCGCTCCGAGGCGTGAAGTACCGCCCTCTGAACGCCTCCAAGATCCTCGGGCGCAACCTCGCCGTGTACGGACTCGGCGGCATCGTCACACCCTTCGTCGGCATCTGGCTCATCGACCTGGTCGTGCGCCTGATCCCCGGTTTCTGATCTCTCAAGGAGTCGCACACTCATGAACGCTGGAACACGCAGCGGCGGCCGCACCCTCTGGGTCGCGGTGCGCACGATGATCATGTTCACCGTCGTCCTCGGCATCGGCTACACGCTGCTGATCACCGGTATCGGCCAGCTGGCGCTGCCCGCGCAGGCGAACGGCTCGGCTCTCGTCTCGCAGGACGGAGACGTCGTCGGATCCTCGCTCATCGGGCAGTCGTTCACCGACGACGAGGGCGAACCGCTTCCGGAGTACTTCCAGAGCAGGCCCTCCGCGGCGGGCGACGGCTACGACGGCACCGCCTCCGCGGGAACCAACCAGGGCCCGGAGAACGAGGATCTGATCGCCGCCATCGCCGAGCGCAAGACGCGGATCGCCGAGTTCAACGGCGTCTCGGAGGATGCCGTGCCCGCTGACGCCGTGACCGCGTCGGGCTCGGGCCTCGACCCGCACATCAGCCCGGAGTACGCGCGGATCCAGATCGCGCGCGTCGCCGACGCCCGCGGCATGTCGGAGGACGAGGTGGCCGCGGCCGTCGCGGCAGCCACGAGCGGGCCGAACCTCGGCTATCTCGGCGAGACCGTCGTGAACGTCGCCGAGCTGAACCTCGCGCTCGACGAGCGGGAGGGCTGAGCGTGACCACCCGGGGGCGGCTTCGCGTGCTGCTCGGCGCCGCCCCCGGCGTCGGCAAGACCTACACGATGCTCGAGGAGGGCCGACGCCTCCTGGCCGAGGGCAAGGACGTCGTGATCGGCATCGTCGAGACGCACGGCCGCGCGGCGACCGCCTCGATGACCGACGGTCTGCCGTCGATCCCGCGCGCGAACGTCGGGCACCGGGGCGTCGACCTCGAGGAGATGGACCTCGCGGCGCTGCTGCGCCGCGCGCCCTCGGTCGCCCTCGTCGACGAGCTCGCCCACACCAACGCCCCCGGCTCGCGCAACGAGAAGCGCTGGCAGGACGTCGAGGAGCTCCTCGCGGCGGGCATCGACGTCGTCTCGACGCTGAACATCCAGCACATCGAGTCCCTGAACGACGTGGTCGAGCAGATCACCGGCGTGCCGCAGCGCGAGACCGTTCCCGACAACGTGCTGCGCAGCGCCGACCAGATCGAGGTGATCGACCTGGCCCCGCAGGCGTTGCGCGACCGGCTGTCGGGCGGCTTCGTCTACCCGGCCGAGCGCATCGACGCCGCACTGTCGAATTACTTCCGCCTCGGCAACCTCACCGCCCTCCGCGAACTGGCCCTCATCTGGCTGGCCGACGAGGTCGATCAGGCGCTCAAGGGGTACCGCGCCGAGCACGGCATCGACAGCACCTGGGAGGCTCGGGAGCGCGTGGTCGTCGCCCTCACCGGAGGCCCGGAGGGCGAGACGCTGCTGCGCCGCGGCTCCCGCATCGCTTCGCGATCGGCGGGCGGAGAGCTCATCGCCGTCCACGTCACGAGTCAGGACGGACTGCGCGCCGCGAACCCCGTCGTGCTGACCGAGCAGCGCGCACTGGTCGAGAAGCTCAACGGCACCTATCACCAGGTCGTCGGCGAGGACATCCCGACCGCGCTCGTCGAGTTCGCGCGTTCGGTCAACGCCACGCAGCTCGTGCTCGGCGCGAGCCGCCGAAGCCGCTTCGCCGCCGCCTTCACGGGTCCGGGGATCGGCGCGACGGTCGTCCGCGAGTCCGGCGACATCGACGTGCACATGGTGAACCACTCCGCGGCCGGTCGTCGTGCCGCGCTGCCTCCCCTCACCGGAGCGCTGACGGTGAAGCGGCGCGTGCTGGGATTCGTCGTGGCGCTCCTCGGCGGCCCCGCGCTCACGGTCTTCCTCTCGCTGTTCCGCAGCCCCGAGTCGATCACCACGGATGTGCTGAGCTATCAGCTGCTCGTCGTGATCGTCGCGCTCGTCGGCGGCATCTGGCCCGCCCTGTTCGCCGCCGTGCTGTCGGGCATCACGCTCGACTTCCTCTTCATCGAGCCGCTGTACACGATCCACATTCACGAACCCCACCACCTGCTCGCGATCATCCTCTACGTGATCATCGCCAGCATGGTGAGCTTCATCGTCGACCGCGCCGCGCGGTACACGCGGTCAGCGCGTCGGTCGGCGGCCGAGTCCGAGATGATCCAGACCATCGCCGGCAGCGTGCTCCGCGGCGAGAACGCGATCCAGGCGCTCGTCGATCGCACACGCGAGGCTTTCCAGCTGCCCGGCGTGCGCCTCATGCGCGGCGACGAGGTCGTCGCGCGAGCCGGCGAGCCGCTTCGCGACAACCGCCACACCGTGATCCGCGTGACGGACGACGCCGTCCTCGAACTGCACGGCGGCGACGTCGCTGCATCCGAGCGCCGGCTGCTGGCGGTCGTGACCGCCCAGCTCGCCGCCGCTCTCGAGCATCAGCGCCTCGAGCTGACGGCGAAGGAGATCGAGCCGATCGCCGCCTCCGACCGGGTGCGCGGCGCCCTGCTGTCGGCGCTGAGCCATGACCTGCGGCGCCCGCTCGCCGCGGCCGCCGCGGCCGTCGGCGGTCTGCGCGCGGCCGGGCCCGACCTCGATCGACGCGACAAGCAGGAGCTGCTGGAGACCGCCGACGAGAGTCTGACGGCCCTGGCGACCCTCGTGACCGACCTGCTCGATGTGAGTCGTCTGCAGACCGGTGTCCTCACGATCGCCGAGATCCCCACGGATCCGGCCGAGGTCATCGCCCCCGCGCTGGACGAACTGCATCTCGGGCCGACCGAGGTCACACTCGCCCTCCACCACGACGACGCGGTGGCGCAGGTCGACCCGGTGCTGCTGCAGCGGGTCGTGGTCAACCTGCTCACGAACGCGCACCGGTACGCGCCCGAGGACTCCCCCGTGCACGTGAGCACGAGCACGTTCGGCGATCACCTGGAGATCCGGATCATCGACCGCGGGCCCGGGGTTCCGGCCGACCGTCGCGACGACATCTTCGTGCCTTTCCAGAGGCTGGGCGACACCGACAACTCGTCGGGTCTGGGACTCGGTCTGGCCCTGTCGCGCGGCTTCGTCGAGGCCATGCACGGCACCCTCACCCCGGAGGACACCCCGGGCGGGGGTCTCACGATGGTCATCTCCCTGCCCGTGTCCGCTCCCGCTCCCGACCTCACCGAGGAGAACCGATGAAGATCCTCATCGCCGACGACGACCCGCAGATCCTCCGAGCGCTGCGCATCACGCTCACCGCGAAGGGGTACGACGTCGTGACCGCGGCCGACGGCGCTGCCGCGATCGCCGCGGCGATCGACCACCACCCCGACCTGTTCCTGCTCGACCTCGGCATGCCGAAGCTCGACGGGATCGAGGTGATCCACGGCATCCGAGGCTGGTCGACCGCCCCGATCCTCGTCGTCTCCGGACGTGCGGGCGCCGCCGACAAGGTCGAGGCGCTGGATGCCGGAGCCGACGACTACATCACCAAACCGTTCGCGGTCGAGGAGCTGCTGGCGCGCGTCCGGGCCCTCACCCGCCGCGTGCCGCAGGAGGAGGCGCTTCCGGTCGTGCGCCTCGGCGACGTCATGATCGACCTCGCGGCGCGAAGCGTCACCAGGGAGTCCGCCGAGGGCCACCGGCAGGTCCGGCTCACGCCAACGGAATGGCAGATGATCGACATCCTCATCCGCAACGCCGGCAAGCTCGTGACCCGCCAGACCCTCCTCACCACGATCTGGGGCACCGAGCACGCCGAGGACACCGGCTACCTGCGCCTGTACGTCTCGCAGCTGCGCAAGAAGCTGGAACCGGTCCCGGCGGCGCCCGTGCACATCATCACCGAGCCGGGGATGGGCTACCGCCTGCTGGGTCTCACGACGGATTGACCGGCGGGTCCTGCCTCACTGGTGCACGTGGGCGCGCTGCCCCTCCCGATCGAAGATCATGATCAGCTCCGCCGGACCGTCCACCGCACGGATCGCGTGCGGGGTCATGGTCGAGAACTCGGCCGCCTCTCCGCGCGCGACCTCGATGCGCCGCTCTCCCAGGAAGAGCAGCACGCGTCCTTCGAGCACGAGGAACCAGTCGAAGCCGGGATGCACGCGCTGCGCCGGCGGATCGGCCTCCGGCTCGGGTTCGAGTCGCATCTTCATGGCGAGCGTGCGACCGTCGCCGCGGCTCAGCGGCCAGGTCGTGCGGGTGCCTGAGCGGTGCTGCGCCGGTCGGATGACGACGTCGCCGTCGTCGTCAGCGGCGAAGAGCGCGTCGAGGCTCACCTGCAGGGCGTTCGCGAGCGGCACGAGCACGTCGATGCTGAGAGCGCGCTTGCCCGTCTCGATGCGGCTGATCGTCGAAGCGCTCAGCTGCGTGAGCTCGGCGATCTCGTCGAGCGAGTAGCCCAGGGTGGTACGGATGCTGCGCAGTCGGCTGCGCGCTGCGCGCTCGACGTCGTCGGTCTGCATGCCTCCAGCATCGCAGCGGCTTGCGAATTGTGCAAACAGCATCCCGCTATCAGCACGACGGATCTACGCTCGGAGGCATGAGCCATGATCACGCCAACCCGCCCTCACTCACCCGCCACTGCGACGTCGCCGTGATCGGCGGCTCGGCAGCGGGACTCGCCGGTGCACTGCAGCTCGTCCGGCAGCGACGCTCGGTGATCGTCGTCGACGACGGCAGTCCGCGCAACGCTCCGGCCGCGCACATGCACGGCTACCTCGGCCGCGAGGGCGCGGCGCCCGGCGAGCTGCGATCGGTCGGCCGAGACGAGGTGCGCGCCTACGGCGGCGAGGTGCTGGACGGACGGGTCCTCGCCGTGCACCGGGAGGAGGACGGATTCCGGGTCGAGCTCAGCGGCGGCCACGCACTGATCGCCCGGCGGGTGCTCGTGGCCACGGGACTCGTCGACGAGCTGCCGCCCATCCGCGGCCTGCGCGAGCGCTGGGGTCGCGAAGTCATCCACTGCCCGTTCTGCCACGGCTGGGAGGTGCGCGATCAGCGGGTCGTGCAGATCGTCACCGCGGCGAGGGGTCTGCACCCGACGCCGCTGATGCGTCACCTGTGCGCGGAGCTCACGGTCGTGCTGCACGGAGAGCCGGGGGTGGATGCCGAGGCGCTCCGCGCTCTGCGCGATTCCGGCGTGCCCGTGCTCGAGGGCACCGTCGAACGGGTGATCGATCACGAGGGGGCGCTGCTCGTCGAACTGGTCGACGGCACCGCGCTGCCCGCCGATGCGATCCTCACCGGGTCCCGAGTGCACCCGCGTCTGGACGCGCTCGCCCCGCTCGAACTCGAGGTGGCGCCGCATCCGGCCGGGGTCGGCGAGGTGCTCGTCGTCGACCCCACCGGCCGCACCAGCGTCGACGGCGTCTTCGCCGCGGGCAACGTGAGCGACGGCGGCGCCCAGGTGCTCCCGGCCGCGGCGAACGGCAGCATGATCGGCGCGCAGATCGCGTTCAGCCTCGCCGGGGAGGACCTCGCCGCCGGCACCCGCCCGTCGGGCGTGCAGACCGAGTGGGACGCGCGCTACGAGGGCCGGGAGCCCATCTGGAGCGGCGACCCGAACGGCTCCCTCGTCGTCGAGGTCGGTGGCATGACGCCCGGTCGCGTGCTCGACGTCGGAGCCGGCGAGGGCGGCGACGCGATCTGGCTCGCGCAGCGCGGCTGGGATGTGACGGCCGTCGACGTCTCGGCCAACGCGCTCGCCCGCCTGCGGGCGGCGGCGGAGCAGCGCGGCGTCGAGGTGCGCACGCTGGTGCGCGACGCGAACGCCCCCGCACCGTACGGCGCCGAGCGGTACGACCTCGTTTCGCTGCAGTACGGCTCGTTCCCGCGGACGCCCGAGCAGCGCGGACTGCGCAGTCTGCTCGACGCCGTCGCCGTGGGCGGGACGCTGCTGGCGGTCGGTCACGAGCCGACCTGGACGCGCGAGAGGATCGATGTCGCCGAGCAGACCCGTATGTACGACCCGGCGGCCTTCGTCGGCGTCGACGAGATCGCGGCGGCGCTCGTTACGGACCCCGCGTGGCGGATCGAGCTGCACGAGACGCGCCCCCGGCCCGCCGGAGCCGCGAGCGGTCATCACGTGCACGACGTCGTGCTCCGCGCGGTGCGCGTGACCGAGGCGAACGCCGCGAGCTAGATCACGCGGCCCCGATCCAACCGGACGACGCGGTCGGCCGCGGCGACCGCGTCGTCGTCGTGGGTGACGGTGCACACGGCCACGCCGCGTGCGGCCTCTTCGCGGAGGATCGACTGCATGCGCGCCGCGCTCTCGCGGTCGAGACCGGCGGCCGCCTCGTCCAGCAGCAGGATGCCGGGCGCGCGCACGATGCCCTGCGCGAGGAACACCCGCTGCCGCTGTCCGCCCGACAGCTCGGCCAGCGGTCGGGCGGCCAGCGCGCTCATCCCGACCCGATCCAGCGCACGCGCGACCAGGCGGCGCGCGGCGGCACGGGAGATCCGGGCGCCGCGCTTCCAGGTGCCCATGCGCACCACGTCGGCGGCCGTGACGGGCAGGGAATCGGGAACTCCCGGCCGCTGCACCACGAGCGCGAGGTCGCCGTCGCCACGCACCGTGCCGCGGCGAGGCGGTCGCACTCCGGCCAGGATCTCGATCAGCGTCGACTTTCCGGAACCGTTGGGGCCGGCCAGCGCGACGACCTCGCCGGCGCGCACGTCGAGGTCGACGGAGTGCAGCACGTCGTCGTCGGCGTAGCCGAAGCAGACGGCGCGCGCGGACAGGGCGGGAAGGGCGATCATGTGGCCACTGTAGCAAATTGAGAATGATTCTCACTTTCATGTAGGGTCGCTTTTCGTGCCCCTCCTTCTCGAGCCCTTCGCCGTCGAGTTCTTCGCCCGTGCTCTGTGCGGCGGAGTCCTCGTCGCCGTCATCTGCGGCGTCGTGGGCTCGTGGGTCGTGATCCGGGGCATGGCGTTCCTCGGCGAGGCCATCGGCCACGGGATGCTTCCCGGCGTCGCGCTCGCCACCGTGCTCGGCGCGCCGGTGCTGCTCGGCGCGGCACTGAGCGCCACGGCCATGAGCGCCGCGATCGGCCTGCTGCAGCGCCGCGGCCGGCTCTCGTACGACACGAGCATCGGCCTGCTCTTCGTCGCGATGCTCTCGCTCGGCGTGATCATCGTCTCCCACTCGCGAAGCTTCGCCACCGACGCCACCGCCCTGCTGTTCGGCGACATCCTCGCCATCCGCCCAGACGACATCGCCGCGCTGGCGATCGCCGTGGTCGTCACGGTCGGCCTCTCGGCCTGTTTCCATCGGTCGTTCGTGGCCACGGCCTTCGATCCGCGGATCGCCCGCACCCTCGGACTCCGCCCGCAGCTGGCGCACGTGGTGCTCGTCGCCCTCGTGACGGTCGCCGTCGTCGCGTCGTATCAGGCGGTCGGCACGCTGCTGGTGGTGGGTCTGCTGCTCGCGCCCACCGTCGCCGCGCGCGCGTGGACCACTCGCATCCCCACGACGATGGTGGTCTCGACGGTCTTCGGCGCCGCCGCCGTGCTGCTCGGTCTGCTGGTGTCATGGCACGTCGCCACAGCCGCCGGTCCGTCGATCGCCATCACGGCCGTGCTGCTCGCGGCCGTCTCGGCGACCGCACGCTCCGTGCTCACCCGCACCACCCGACGGCGCCATCCCGCCGAGGGCGGCACCGCCGACCCGATCGACCCGAACCGTCACGACGCCGGCTCCCCCGCACTCGCTCCGGCCGCGCTCTCCGAAAGGAACCGATGACCTCCCGCCCCCTCCTGCTCCTCCCCGCAGCGCTGACGATCGCCGCGCTCACGGCCTGCTCGTCGGCGCCGAGCGCCGCACCGTCGACGGCGCCGACATCCGGCGACGGCGACGGCCACGGCCACGGCCACGGCCACGGCGCGATCGCCGGTGCAGAAGAGGTCGCCGAACCGCCGCTCGGACTGCTCTCGATCGACGCCGAGGGGAACACCGCCGTGCTCGACCTGCTGACCGACGAGGCCATCGACCTCGGCGCCACCGCAGCGCCGACGGCCCTCGCCAGCGACGGACGCTACGGATTCGCGACCACCGACGAAGGGGTGGAGGTCATCGACTCCGGCCGGTGGAGCTGGGACCACGGCGACCACTTCCACTACTACCTCGCGGACCCCGCGCTGCTCGGCACCGTCCCGGGCGACGGCCCCGCGACGGTCACATCCGGCGCGCTGTCGACCGCGGGGACCACGGGGGTGTTCTTCGCCGGATCAGGAGAAGCCGTGCTGCTCGACAACAGGTCGCTCTCCGACGGACGGATCGACGAGCTGTTCCGCATCGACACCGGGGCGGATACCGGGTTCCTCGCCCCGGTCGGCGACGGCGCACTCGTGACCGACGGCGACGGTCTCACCTACCGCGACCGCGACGGCGAGGCAGTCGGTGCTCCCGTCGAATGCGTCGATCCCGCCGGCGCGATCACGACCCGCGTCGGACTCGTCGTCGGATGCGCCGACGGCGCCGTGCTGGCGACGTGGCACGACGACGAGCTCGCCACCGAGCGCATCCCGTATCCGGCGGACGCATCCGACCGCGCCCTGACGTTCGACGGACGCAAGGGCCGTCCGACCGTCGCGGCCGTGGCCGGGACCACCGGATTCTGGCTGCTCGACACGCGCGAGCGCACCTGGACCCTGGTGCCGACCGAGCGCCCGCTCACCCGCGTGGTCGCCGTGGACGACGCCGAGGGTCACGTCGTCGCGATCGACGTCGACGGACGGATCGTCGTCCATCTCGCCGAGGGCGGAGCGGTCGTCGGCGCCACGGAGCCTGTGCTCGCCGACGGCGGCAGCACCGCGTCGCTCGTCGTCGACGAGCAGCGTGCGTACGTCAGCGACCCGGCGGGCGGCGTCGTGCACGAGATCGACTACGCCGACGGCGCCCGCATCGCACGGTCGCTCGAGACGCCGACGGCACCGGCGTTCGTCACGGAGGTCGGACGATGAGGATGCTGCGCGCCTGCGCCCTGCTCGCCACGTCCGCACTCATCGGCGTCGGCGTGACCGGCTGCTCCGGGGAGGCGGCGTCGGGCCGACCGCGGATCGTCGTCACGACGAACATCCTCGGCGACGTCGTCGAGAACGTGGTCGGCGACGCCGCGGAGGTCACCACCCTCATGAAGCCGAACGCCGATCCGCACTCCTTCGAGATCTCGGCGCAGGAGGCTGCGCGGATGGACGCCGCCGACCTGCTCGTCACGAACGGTCTCGGGCTCGAGGAGGGTCTGCAGCAGCACATCGACCGCACGGCATCCGCCGGCGTGCCGACTCTCGTGGCCGGCGACGTGATCGACGTGCTTCCCTACACCTCGGAGGATGCCGCCGGCGCCGACGACCCGCACTTCTGGACCGACCCGGCTCGTGTGATCGACGTGGTCGACGCTCTGGAGGTTGCACTGCTCGACATCGACGGGATCGACGCTGAGCGGATCCGCGCCCGGGCCGACGACTACCGCGGAGAGCTCGCCGAGCTCGACGAGGAGATGTCCACGGCCTTCGCCGCGATCCCCGCGGATCGCCGGGCGCTCGTGACGAACCATCACGTCTTCGGCTACCTCGCCGACCGGTTCGACTTCCGGCTCCTCGGCGCCGTGATCCCCGGCGGCACGACGCTCGCCGCGCCCAGCGCGGCAGACCTGCGCGATCTGACCGACGCGATCGACGATGCGGGCGTGCGGACGATCTTCGCCGAGTCCTCGCAGCCCGACCGGCTCATCCAGGTGCTGGCCTCCGAGGCGGGCATCGAGGTCGACGTCGTCGAGCTGTTCACCGAGTCCCTCACCGAACCGGGCGAGGGCGCCGACACCTACCTGACCATGATGCGCGCCAACACCGAGCGCATCGCCGACGGACTGAACCCATGACAGGACCCCGACCGGGGCCCGACACGAGAGGAAACACAATGAAGCGACACATGAGGATGAGTGCCGCTGTCGCGGCACTCGCGGGCGTCTCGCTGCTCGCGACCGCCTGCGCAGGCGGTGGCGGTGCGGGCAGCGCCGCGCCATCCGACGATGAGACGGCGGCCGCCGCGACCGAGACGGGGCGCGTCGCGATCTCCTACCCGGGCGGGATCGCCGTGCTCGACCCCGAGACGCTCGAGGTCGTCGACGAGTTCGAGACCGAGGAGTTCACACGTCTGAACCCGTTCGGCGACGGCCGCACGATCGCCGTCACCACCTCGAAGGGCTTCCAGATGCTCGACACGGCCGAGCCCGCCCTCACCGACGCGCTGTTCGAGGCCACGACGGCCGGGCACGTCGTCATCCACGGCGAGAACACGGTGCTGTTCGACGACGGCACCGGCACCACCACGATCGTGCCGACCGACGGTTTCGCCGACGGCTACGACGCACTGCCCGAGGCCTCGACCTACACGGCGGATGCCGCGCACCACGGCGTCTCGATCGTGCTGGAGGACGGCACACTCGTCACGACCGTCGGCGACGAGACCTCGCGCACGGGCGCCATGGCTCTGCACGCCCACGACGACCACTGGGACGAGGCCGCGGCGAGCGCCGAGTGCCCCGGCATCCATGGTGAGGGAACCGCGGCGGACGAGGCCGTGATCTTCGGATGCGAGAACGGCGCGCTGCTGTTCACGGATGAGACGTTCACGAAGCTGACCGCGCCCGACGCATACGGCCGCATGGGCAACGCCTTCGTGTCGGAGACCAGCCCGATCGTCGTCGGCGACTACAAGAACGACCCGGATGCCGAGGGCTACCTGCTGAGCGCCGTGACGCTGATCGACACCGCCGCCGAGACGCTCGAGGTCGTCGACCTGCCCGCCGAGGTGCGGTACACGTTCCGCGACATCGCACGCGGCCCCGGCGACCTCGCCTACATCCTGTCGACCGACGGACAGATCCACGTGCTCGACCCCGAGACCGGCGAGCTGACCGACTCCTACCCGGTCATCGACCCGTGGGAGGGCCCGGCCGAGTGGCAGGACGCGCACCCCGCGATCAAGGTCGACGGCGACATCGCCTACGTGACCGAGCCCGCCGCGAACAGCGTGCACGCCGTGGACCTCACCACCGGCGAGGTCATCGCCTCGGTCGAGCTCGACCACACGCCGAACGAGCTGGCGGTCGCGATCGGCTGATCGACGGCATCCGCGAACCGAGCGGGCAGGGCATCCTTCGGGGCCCTGCCCGCTTCGTCCTCCGCCGTCCGTGCTGGGACCATCCCAGGCGATCGTCGGGCAGACATCGCGAGCGGCCCGGGTCGGACTCCGCTACGCGTTCTCGAGCCCGTTCAAGAACGCTCGAGCGCCCTCCGCCGCGTCAGCACGGAGCTGGTCCTCACTTGCCGTGTCCCCCGTGACGATCATGGTGTCGGCGAACACGCCCGCCCACAACCCGGCCGGATCCAGGTACCGCTCCATCACGCGCCGGATCTCGGTAGCATCCGACGACTCCTCAGTGGCGGCGAGCTGCCGTGCGACCGCAAGAGCGGCCCCTCGCGGGCCTTCGTCGTTGTAGAGGATCACATACATCAGGTCGTACTTGTCTTTGGACAGCATCCTCGATCGCGCCGCCGCAGACTTGGCGAGGAGATAGCCGCCGAGATTCGCAAAGCGGAGCGTCAGCGTCTCGGGCGCGTCTGACATGTCTGCGCGCACACCTGAGGAAATCGTGAGTCGGCGCTCCATCGGGGCATGGAGCGCAGCGGCGGGGCCGGCGATTTTGCTTGCCACCGCTCGACCTGACCCCGGGAGCGGGACGATGTCATCGATGTGGTCCCAGACGTCGCAGAGGAATTCCAGCCGTATTCTCGCGTCTCCCAACAACGCGTCCCAGCGCCACCCGTTCGTCGATTCGAACCCTCCCGCGTCGAGCGCGGCGTCGACCCAGGAGAAGTCCGGCACGTCTGCGACGCGGTCGAACCCGAGAGCAAACAGCAGATCGATGTCGGTCGTCCCCTGGTGAGGGATAGGAGCGCGGGGCGCCAGGAAGTCGGGATTGAGCCCGCCGATCACGACGTAGTCCTGTGCGTGCTCGCCCGCGAGCAGCGCGAACCGAACGAGCGCGTCCTCTGCGCGTGCGCGGGCCTCTCGGCTGCGAGCATCAGAATCCAATGGCGACCTCCCTGAGGTACTCGGCCGCATCGAGCAAGCGTCCCCGCTCGCGTAGAAGATCGCCGTACACACGCACGGGAGACGCGACACGAATGCCTCCCCGACCGTCCGTGAGACCGAAGAGATACTCATCAACGGCGAACACTCGCACCCGCCCACCGCGCTCCACTTCGCGCACGTCTTCGTGGCTCGACAGCGTCCGTCGGAGTTCCGCCAAATCACCGAACGGTACGGCCAGGTCCACGGCGGGAACACTGGTGAGAAACGGAGCGATGAGGTCCGCCGCCGCCGCGCCGGTCAGCGCCCAGTCCAACGCGCTGAGAGAGGATGAGAACATCGACAGGGTCTGGGTGTGGTCGCGCCAAGGGACATGGAACTCCGCCGCCGGAGCCCTGTTCTGCAGTGCGTATTGCCCGGCCCAGTCGCTCAGCATGCGCCCCGGATCGCGCAACTCACGTGTCGCGGTGCTCCCCCGCTCTGCACCGGTCTTCACCGTGTACCCTTGCTCGTCGAACTGTCGAAGGACTCGCGCCGCATGGGCGACAGAGACATCGGCAGCTTCCGCGATCACGCCGACCCGACCGATCGAATCAGGCACGTCATCACGGTGGCGCACTCTCCATGTCAGAAGAGTTTCCGCAACGGCTCGCGCGGCCCCGGACCATGTGAAGGGTCGCCCGGCATCGGCCGGCACCGGGTCGAGTCTCGCGAGATACACCTCCCCTGGAATGACGATCCTCGCGCGCCCGCTGGCGTCCACCCACGAAAGCTGCGATTCGTCGAGGAGCTCCCGAGCTCCCGCGCTCATACGGCGAGCTGCGATCACAGGAAGCCCGTGGACCTGGGTCTGTCCGTGTACGACGTCGTTCCGGATACGACGGATGTCTGCAGGAAGCCCCTCACCTGCCCAGATCGGTTGAAGCGCCCAGCTCCGTGCTCCAAGGGAGATGTCCACCGAGTCACCGCGATGCTCGACGTGGAACTCTGGCGGCAGGACACGCAGCAGAGTCGTCACTGCAGGGTTTTCTCGCGATGCCATAGTTATATCCTAGAGTGATATTTACTGGCTATTATCAATTTAATAGCCCTAAAGTCATGCGAGGAGAAAACAACTCTAGCGGCGAACGAGCGGCATCTGCAGGGACGCCCTGCCCGCTTGGTCGCGGTGCGCCTCCGCCCTCAGTCAGTCGTCGCCGATGCGCGCGGTGTCGACGTCGACCACGCCGTCCTCGTTCATGTCGGAGCGACGCGCGGCCCTGGCATCCCACCGCAGCAGCGCCGCGGCGAGCACCGCGGCGATCACGGTGCCCAGGAGCACCGCGATCTTCGCCCCGTCGGTGTGCTCGGTGTCGGGGAACGAGAGCTCGGCGATCAGCAGCGAGACCGTGAATCCGATGCCGGTGAGCAGGCCGACCGGCAGGAGGTCGCGGATGCCGATCGCGTCGGGCAGTCGCAGAGGTGTGAAGCGAGTGACGAGGGCCGTGACCCCGAGCACGCCGACGAGCTTGCCGATGACGAGACCTGCGACGATCGCGAACACCACCGGCTGCAGGAACACGGATGCCGCGCCGCCGCCCACGAGCGTGACCCCGGCGGCGAAGAACGCGAAGATCGGCAGGGCGACACCCGACGAGAACGGCCGGATCGCATCGTCGAAGCGGTGCGTCCGGGATTCGGTCTCGCCGTGCACGCGCAGCGCCGGCACGGTGAGGCCGAGCAGCACGCCCGCGATCGTGGCGTGCACGCCGGACTCGTGCATGAACACCCACGCGACGAGGGCGACCGGAGCGAGGAGCCACCAGCGGGTCGTGCGCATGCGCGTCAGCAGCGCGAACACCGCGACGCAGGCGAGGGCGACCAGCAGCGACACCAGGTCGATGTCGCCCGTGTAGAACACCGCGATCACGACGATCGCGAGCAGGTCGTCGACCACGGCGAGGGTGAGCAGGAAGGTCCGCAGCGCGCGGGGCAGGCCGCGGCCGAAGATCGCGAGCACGGCGAGGGCGAACGCGATGTCGGTCGCGGTCGGGATCGCCCAGCCGTGCGCGGCGGTGCGGTCTCCGGCGAACGACACGATCGCGATGAAGATGACGGCGGGCATCACCATGCCGCCCACCGCGGCGAGAACGGGCACCGCGGCCGTCTTGACGTTGCGGAGGCTGCCGGCCACGATCTCGTGCTTGAGCTCGACGCCGACCACGAAGAAGAACACGGCGAGCAGGCCGTCGGCCGCCCACGTCGCGAGGGTCAGGTCGAGGTGCAGCGCGGCAGGGCCGATCGTGATCTGCGAGAGCGCCTGATAGCCCTCACGCCAGGGCGAGTTGGCCCACAGCAGCGCGACGGCGGCGGCCACCATCAGAATGACGCCGCTGGTCGTCTCGGCGGTCACCCACCGACGGGTCCGCGCTCGGGCGTTCGAGATGCGGGTCAGTCCACGCACGAATGTCTCCTCTGGTCGATCTCCGTCGTCCAGGGTCGGCGACGGATCCGTCGACCAGGCTTCCCGACACTCCGCTTCCCATTCTACCGGTCCGAGCGGGAGGCCTCGGGAGCCGTCTGCCGTAGGACCGCGCACGCCGAGGCGCTTACACGAGCGGGCTCGGTCACCGCCGCTCACGCCGCAGCGTGCGCCCGGCATCCTCTTCGAGCATCCTCACCGCGAGGAGCTCTCCGAGTTCCGAGCCGTACCTCTCGAGAGCGGCGCGGTGGGCGGCGCCCGACGCGTCGAGCACCGGGGTGGGCGCACCGGCGACCCTGCCCATGGCGGCTACGGCGTCCAGCTCGTCGACGACGCGGTCGAGTCCGAACGTCGTGAGGTAGTCGCCGTCCAGGAGGCGTTCGGCGTGGTCATCGAGGAAGCGGCTGCCGCCTGCGCTGTCGCGCAGGAGTCGATGCAGGTCCGACGGCTGCATCCCCCACCCCTGGCCGATGAGCAACGCCTCCGCCGCAGCCAGGGCGTGGGCGAACCAGAGACCGTTCGCGAGCAGCTTCACGATCTGCCCGTCCTCGGGGCGCGACCCCGCCCGCCGCAGTCCGTCCGGGCGGGACAGCGGTCGCAGAACGGGCAGCGCGCGTTCGACCGCGGACTCCGCGCCGCCGAGATAGAAGATGAGGGCGGCGCGCTCGGCCTCGGCGACGGAGCCGCCCATCGGAGCCGACACGACGTCGATCCCGCGCTCGTGCACCTGCGCGGCGAGGTCTCGGGTGACCGCGGGATCACCCGACGTGAGGTCCGCCCAGAGTCCACCGCGGCGGAGCGCCGGAAGAGCCGAGCGCATGACCTCCTGCAACTCAGCCAGACCCGGAAGGACGGTCACCAGCACGTCGCTCGCAGCGGCCAGGTCCCCGACCGAGCCGAAGCTCCGTAGTCCGGGCACCGACCCACCGCGGGTGGGATCGATGTCGAATCCGCCGACCGCGAATTCCGCCGTCAACGCCCGCGCGATCGGCGCGCCCATGCGTCCGAGGCCGATGACGCCGATGGTGGGCGGTGATCCGGCCGATGGGGATCCTGTGGGTGATGTTTCATCCATTCCCGCAGGGTCTCACACGATCAGCCGTCGGCCCGGACCGACGAGATGAGAGATGCGGATGCGCGTTCGTCAAGGGGCTCCGGCGCCAGGCGCCCGAGGACCTACCGTTCCTGCATGGTCATCGAACTGAATCGCCCGGCCCTGAAACACGCGCGCTCCCTCGTGCGAGAAGGGAAGGTCGTGAGAGACGAACGCGACGACTGGTCCGAGGCGGCGCCCGGCGCCGACGACGAGAACCGATTCATCGCGGAGCGCGGGTGGACGGAGTTCTCGCACTGGCACCCCGGCGTGGACAGAAGTGAGGATTCCGAGACGAAGAAGGCGTACACCTTCCCGTTCGGCGACTTCCGGTCGGTGCGTCGCTCGGGTGTGATCTCGGCCGAGAGCCGCGCCGGACAGTACGACCACACCGAGATCAGGGACGAGCTGCGCAAGCTGCTCGAGCTCATCGACTCGACGGACGGGTGACCTGCGGCGCGAGACTGCATCCGCGCGCTCGGAGAGGTTCACGGGGTACTGCCCGCCTCCTGTCGCGACAGCATACGTGCGACCTGAGCTTTACCAACGGTTAATGATTTAAGTGTTGGTATGCTTAGAGCATGGCTACACCTTCGGACAGTGCCCGCATCTCCGTCGACGAGGCCTCGAGCGAGACGCTCGACTGGGCACCGCGCGCGCCGGAGATGTTCTCTCGCGCGGAGGTCGCGCGTCAGACCGGTCCGTACGAAGCCACAGTCACGGCGCCGATCGCAATGTGGAGTCCACAGGTCTCCAGCGACGACTCCGCCGACGTCGAAGACGCCACCCGCCAGCTGGTCGCGTTCGACCAGCATGCGCGGCGTGCTCTCCTCACCGACGATGCGGCCCTGGGCCCGATGACCGCGATCCTGCTGCGCACGGAGTCTGCGTCCAGTTCGCAGATCGAACAGCTGACGACCTCGGCGAAGCAGCTCGCCCTTGCCGAGATCGATGAAGGCGACAAGACGAACGCCCTCACCGTGATCGGAAACGTCCGCGCCATGGAGGCCGCGCTCGCACTGTCGGACGAGATCTCCGAGGATTCGATCCTGCAGATGCACGCGGCCCTGATGCGCCATCAGCCGGGCTTCGAGCACGTAGCGGGTCTCTACCGACAGGAACAGGTGTGGATCGGCCCCGGCGACGCCGGTCCGCGTCGAGCGGAGTTCGTGGCACCCCATCACGGCCGAGTCCCCGGTGCGATGAGTGATCTGATCCGCTTCGTCGAGCGCCAGGACATCTCCGTGCTCGTCCAGGTCGCTGTCGCACATGCGCAGTTCGAGACCATCCATCCCTTCGTCGACGGCAACGGGCGCACTGGCCGCGCTCTCGCTCAGTCGATCCTGCGCAACAAAGGTCTCGTCGGCTCGACCGCCGTACCGATCTCTGCGGGGTTGCTCGTGAACACAGGCCGCTACTTCGCTGCGCTGACCGACTTCCGAGCCGGCGACGCCGGACCGATCGTCCGCGAGTTCGCCAGAGCGAGCCGCATAGCCGCGTCCACGGGCACACGATTGGTCGACGATCTCGTCTCCCAGCTGGACGAATCTCGCTCTCTCCTCGCCGGCGTGCGCGCCGATGCTGCGGCCTGGAAGGTCCTTCCTGCGCTCGTCGGGCAGCCGGCGGTCACCACGAAGCACCTCATGAACACTCTCGGACTCGGCGAGATGGCGGCGCTGCGCGCGCTCGACACGCTCACCGACCGCGGAGTGCTCACCGAGACCACGGGCCGAGGACGCAACCGCGTCTGGCAGCACCGCGGGATCTTCGACGTCCTCGACGGATACGCCGAGCAGATCCGCCGGATGGCCGCTCGAGGCTAGGGGCGAACGGGAGTCGCCGCGCTGTTCCCGACGACCGTCGTCCAGGGTCGTGCCTCCCACGACAGGACGAGGCCACCGGTGACATAGGGGTCGGCCTCGGCGAACGCACGCGCAGCGCTCAGCGGGTCCTCGCCCGTGAAGATCAGCAGCGCGGTGTACGGCCCGTCGCCGACGGCGCCGCCGAGCAGCAGGTCGCCGCTGCCGACCGCCGCCCACGCCTTCTCCAGGTGTGCCGCGCGCAGGGCGTCGCGGCGGTCGAGGTAGTCGTCGACGTAGGTGTACTCGAGGATCGCGTGCATGATGTGCCTCATCTCCATGTGGGTCCCGGGGCATCCTCTCGCCGTCGCGTGGACGACGCAAACTCGGCGAGCGATGGGCGCGCCAGGCCGCGCCCGACGGTGCTCCGACGCCGATCGATAAGCTCGTCCGCGTGACAGATCTTCCCCCACCACGCCGGCATCGGGCTCTCGGGTGCGGCATCGCGGCCACGGTCGTAGCGCTCGTCGGCATCCTTCCCACCGCGATCGTCTTCGTTCTCGCGGAGACCGGTGATCCGAACTACGGCTGGCTGCTGTTCGTCACGCTGCCGATCGCCGTGCTCTTCGGACCTGTCGCCCTCGTCCTCGGCATCATCGGGATCGTGTTCGCCCGAATCGATCGCGGTGGGTACGCGTGGCCGATCGTCGGAGTCGTGCTCGGCGTGGTGCAGCTGTTGCCCGCGGCCGCCTTCCTGGGCTGACCTGTCGCATTCGAGGCACGGACGAGCCGTGCTCGAACCACGCATTCCCCGACCCCTGCCTGAAGGAGAGAGTCCCTGTGCGCAAGAACCCGCCCGCGAACAGACTGGTCCTCGTGATCGCGGCCGTGCTGGCCGCCTTCTTCGTCTGGGGAGCGCTCCTGCGTCCGCTCGTCGACGGTGGGTCCCCCGTCGCGACCGTGCTCGTGTTCGTCGCGGGGGTGGCGATCGCGGGCCTGATCCTCTGGATCGTGCTGGGCCGGATTCAGCGGCTGCAACGCGACCAGAGGCGGGCTCTTCATGAACGTGAGCCGCAGGCGCGCGTGTTCGGCTCGTACGCGCTCAACGGCGTCGCGTCGTTCCTCTCACGCGCGATCCCTCAGCTCGGGCTCGGCACCGCACCGCGGGGGCTGCTGACGTCGAGCCCCACGGGTGTGATCGACCACTCCGGGTTCCGCCTGATTCGCGGCGGCGCACGGCTGCTCACCGCGTACAGCGTGCCGCGCGATCGGATCACGGGAGTCACGAAGGGCGGCATCCAGGAGGGCGCCTTCCTCTACCCGACCCTCGTCATCGTCGTGTCGTATGGCGTGGAACAGGTCGCGATACCGGTACCGGTCACACGCGATGGCGCACCTCTTCGTCGCGAGACTCCTGACGGCATCGACCGCCTGGTGTCGGATGCTGCCCGGATCTGGGCCGTTCCCGTTCTCGGGGACGCTGACTGAGCTGATCGCTCGACGGCCTCGATCGCCGACGAGGAGGTCGAGATCGTGCTCATGGAGACGGTGACCGCGCTCACACCGGCGATGTCGTCGTCGACGGGACCGTACCCGTCGACCGCCAGGTCGGCGACTTCCGCTGATCTGCGCGCGAGCCACGACCGGCCGAGGGCGGGACGCGGACCGCTCGCTCCGCGGCGCCGACGATCGCGTCCACGCTGCGCGCCGCGCTCACGACGAGCCCGGCCTCGCCGACCGCCAGCGGCTCGAGCGTCGCGATCTGCGAATCGAGCAGCGCGAGCGGCATGAAGTGCTCCGATCGCACCACCATCCGCTGGGCGATGACCTGCTTCGACGCATCCAGGTGCACGAAGAACACGTCGGGCGCATGCTCGCGCAGCACATCGCGGTACACGCCGCGCAGCGCCGAGCAGGCGACGACTATCCCGGTCACCCGATGCCGGGCGAGATCCTCACCGACGATCGCCAGCCACGGCCAGCGGTCCTCGTCGGTGAGCGGGATGCTGCGCGACATCTTCTCGACGTTGGATGCCGGATGCAGATCGTCGGCGTCGCGGAACGGCACCCGCAGCCTCTCGGCCAGCGCGGCCCCGATCGTCGACTTGCCGCAGCCCGAGACGCCCATGACGACGACCAGCGGACCCGACGGAGCGATGACGCTCATCGCGCACGCCCGAACTGCAGCAGCACCTTGCTCGACACCGTCGGATCCGCCGCGACGGCGAACGCCGCCTCGGCCGACCGCCACTGCTTCACGTGGCTGATGACGGGAGACACGTGCAACCGCTTCTCGGCGAGCGCGTCGATCACCTCGTCGATCTCGTCGTTGAACCGGAACGAGCCGAGCAGATCGAGCTCCTTCGCGATCGCCAGCGCCACCTGCACCGGCTGCGGACCGCTCGGCAGCAGGCCGACCATGGCGACCACTCCCCCGCGGGTCGCCGCGCGGATCGCGGTGTCGAGTCCGTGGTGGCTGCCCGACGATTCGATCACGACGTCGGCATCGATCGCCGCGACGTCCGCCGCGTCCGGCTGCTTCAGCGCGATGTCCGCGCCGAGCTCCTTCGCGATCTCGAGCGGGCGGTCGTGCAGATCCACCGCCGTGATGTGCCGCGCGCCGCGCGCCCGGAGCACGGCGATCGTCAGCAGACCGATGGGACCGCAGCCGACGACCAGCGCGGAGAGGTCGGTCACGTCGCCGATGCGGTTCACGGCGTGCCAGGCGACGCTCGTCGGCTCGATCAGCGCCGCGTCACGCAGATCGACGGCCTCGGGCAGCGCGCGCAGCATACGCGTCGGCATCGCCACGCGGTGCGCGAAGGCACCGTCCCGATGGGGGAAGCGCGCAGCGGAGCCGAGGTAGCCGCCGCCGGAGATGTTCGGGCGGTCGGCCGGGTGGCGCACGTACTCCTTCGGAGGCGTGGCCGGGTGCACGGCCACGCGCGCGCCCTCCGCGGGTCCGCTGCCGTCGGGTGCCGCACGCCGGACGACGCCGACGACCTCGTGTCCGAGCACCATCGGCGCCCGGAGGATCGACTCGCCGGCGGCGCCGTGCTTCCAGTAGTGGAGGTCCGAGCCGCAGATGCCGCCGTAGATCACGTCGATCACGGCTTCATCGGCCGCAGGCACGGGCTCCGCGACCTCGTCGATGCGCAGATCGCCTTTCTGGTGGATGACGATCGCGTGCAGGGCGGCAGACGACGCAGCCATCACACCACCGCCGTCATTCCGCCGTCGACGAAGACGACCTGGCCGCTGACGAATCGTGACGCGTCGGATGACAGCCAGACCACCGCGCCGCCGATGTCCTCCGGCTCGCCCCATCGCCCGACCGGCGTGCGGCCCAGCACCCAGGCGTTGAAGTCGGGGTCGTCGACGAGCGCCTGCGTCAGCTCGGTGCGGATGTAGCCCGGCGCGACGCCGTTCACCCGCACGCCGCTGCCCGCCCACTCGGCCGTCATGGCCTTGGTGAGGTTGCGCAGTCCGCCCTTGGCCGCCGTGTAGGCGCCGATCGTGGGGCGGGCGAGGTCGGTCTGCACCGAGCAGATGTTGACGATCGCGCCGCTCCCGCGCTCCACCATCGCCCGGGCGACCGTGCGGCCGACCAGGAACGCACTGGTCAGGTCGGTGCGGATCACGCGCTCCCAGTTCTCCAGGCTCACGTCGAGCATCGGCTCGCGGTGCTGCATCCCGGCGTTGTTCACGAGGATGTCGATGGGGCCGCCTGCTTGCACACCGCGGATGCCGGAGATCACCGACTGCTCGTCGGTGATGTCGAACGCGGCCGTCGACACGGCATCCTGTCCGAACTCCTGCGCCAGGGTCGCCGCGGTCGACTCGACGGTGGCGGTGTCGCGCCCGTGCACGACGACATGCGCTCCGGCCTCGAGCAGCGATCGGGCGATGGCGTGGCCGATGCCCCGACTGGAGCCGGTGACGAGGGCGCGCCGGCCCGTCAGATCGAACGGGTTGGTCATGATGCTCCGAAGGGGTCAGATGGTCGGGATGCGGGTCAGTAGAACTCGACGGTGTCGACGACGTTGCGCAAGGGCGCGCCGTCGAGCAGCCGGGTGGCGTTGTCGGCGAAGAGCTCCGCGATGCGACGGTCTTCCCGTGCGTCCAGCGCCGCGGTGTGCGGGCTCACAAGCACGCGGGGGTGCGACCAGAGCGGGCTCTCGGCGGGCAGCGGCTCGACCTCGAACACGTCGAGGGCCGCGAAGCCGACGGCGCCGGACTCGAGTGCGTCGAGCAGCGCCGTCTCGTCGACGACCGTGCCGCGGCCGACGTTCACCAGGGTCGCTCCCGACTTCAGCGCCGCCAACGCCTCACGGCCAAGCAGGTGGTGGGTCGCGTCGGTCCCGGGAAGGGTCGTGACGACGGCATCCACCTCCGGCAGTACCGACGCGATGTCGTCGGGGTGCATGGTGCGCGAGACGCCGGGAGTGGATGCTCCGCTGCGCGACGTCCCGATCACCGTGGCGCCGAGCGCCGACAGCTTCTCGGCGACCGACGATCCGATGCCGCCGAGACCGAGCACCAGGACGGTCTGCTCGGAGACCTGCGACATCAGCCAGCGGCCGCTCCACTCGCGCTCGCTCTGCTGCCGCGCGAGACGCGGCAGGTGCTTCGCTCCCGCGAAGACGCCGAAGACCGCGAACTCGGCGAGCGCGTCGCCGTGCACCCCGGCCGAGGTCGTGAACACGACCCGCTCCAGCTCGTCATCCGCGAGTCCGGCTGCGCGCACCTGACCGCCGCCTCCCGCGGCCATCGTGTGCACCCAGCGCAGCCGCGGGTTCGCCCGCACGGTGCGCGCGAGCGCGGCCGGGTCGACGTCGGGGATGCCGTACAGTGCGTCGGCCGAGTCGATCAGCTGCTCGTAGGCGGCCTGCTGCTCGGGCGTGCGACGGAACGACGGATCGCCCGAGAAGTCGGCGGGGTGCCGCATCGGGGGCAGCAGCGTCTGGTCGACCACGAGGTCGATCCGGGGCTCCCGCGACGTCAGCAGCTCGCACAGCTCGGGCGCGAGGGGAGCGGCGACCGCGACACGCAACCGCCCCGTCATCGCAGCGCCTCCACGGCCGCGGCGATCTCGGCGACGGCCGCCCTGATCGTGTCGATGTCCGTCGCGAACGAGATGCGGAAGAACGGCGACTTCCCATAGGCGGAGCCCTGGATGACCGCGACGCCCACGTGATCGAGCAGGTACAGCGTGACGTCCTGATCGCTCGACAGAACGCGGCCGTCGGCGGTCGTTCGGCCGATGAGTCCCGCGCAGTCGACGTAGAGGTAGAAGGCGCCGTCGGGCACGAGCGGGGTGAGTCCGTCGATCGCCTGCAGACCGGCGACCGCGGCGTCACGGCGCTCGCGATACACCGGCACCGACTCCGCGATGAAGTCCTGCGAACCCTCGAGCGCCGCGGCGGCGGCCGCCTGGCTGATCGACGAGGGGCACGACGACGTCTGCGACTGCAGGGTGTTGATCGCCGTGACGAGCGCGGGATCCCCGGCCGCGTAGCCCAGACGCCAGCCCGTCATCGCGTACGACTTCGAGACGCCCGAGACGACGAGCACGCGGTGCCGAAGGTCGGGCGCGACGGCCGCGAGACTCGGAGCCGGTGCACCCGTGAACGAGATCTCGCTGTAGATCTCGTCGGAGAGCACCGACACCTGCGGGTGGCGACGCAGCACCTCGGCGAGCGCGGTCAGGTCGGCCTCGCTGTGGATCGCGCCGCTGGGGTTGCCGGGGCTGTTCAGCACGAGCCACGTCGTGCGGTCGGTGATGGCGGCCTCCAGCGCGTCGGCGTCGAGCTTGTAGCCGTTCTGCGCCGAGGTCTCGACGATCACGGGGGTGCCCTCGTTGGCCCGCACCATGTCGGGGTACGACACCCAGTAGGGCGCGGGGATGAGCACCTCGTCGCCGGCATTCACGGTCGCCATGAGCGCGAGGAAGATGACCTGCTTGCCTCCGCCGCCGACCGTGAGCTCGGCGTCGGAATACTCGATCCCGTGCGTGCGGCGCAGCGATCCGCGGATCGCCTCGCGCAGGCGCGGCGTGCCGTTGACCGGCGTGTACTTCGTCTCGCCGGCGCGGATGGCCTCGATCGCCGCCTGCTTGATGTGCTCGGGGGTGTCGAAGTCGGGCTCGCCGACCGTGAGGTCGAGGATGCGGCGCCCCTCGGCCTTCAGCTGGCGCACGCGCGCCGCGGCGGCCGTGCTGGGGGACGGCTGGATGCGGCCCAGGCGCTCGGCCGCGCGGAACGAGGACACGCGTGCCTCTGCGGTGGCTGCTTCGGTCATGACTCGTCCTCGATGTCGGTCGTGAGGCCCTTGGCCCTCAGCACCTCGGTGAGGTTGCAGAGGTCGATCGTGGTGCCGCCGGCCCAGTACTTCTCGATCAGCGCGGCCTCGTTCGCGTCGCGTGCGGCCGAGAGCTCCGCGGCCTCGCGGACCTCCTCGCGGCGCACCACGACCACGCCGTCGGCGTCGCCCTTGACGATGTCACCGGGGCGGATGAGCTCGCCCGCGAACACGACCGGCTGGTTGAGCGCGCCGAGCGTCTCCTTGACCGTGCCCTTGATCGACACGCTCCCCGAGAACACCGGGAGGCCGAGCTCGCGCAGCTCCTGGGTGTCGCGCACGCCGGCGTCGGTGACGAGCGCCGCGATGCCCTTGGCCTTGCAGGCGTTGCCGAGCACGTCGCCGAACATGCCCGCCTCGGCGAACTCCCCGGCCGAGACGATCAGCACGTCGCCGGGCTGCGCGTAGTGGATCGCGACCTGGAGCATGAGGTTGTCGCGCGGTGCGCACACGACCGTGAACGCCGAGCCGACGAACGACATGTCGCGGTCGATCGGCTTGATGTTCGAGTTCAGAGCGCCGCGGCGACCCTGTGCCTCGTGGATGGTGGCGGCGGTGAAGTCGCCGATGCGGGCGATGTCGGCGGCGTGGGCGCGATCGATCTTCGTGGTGACGTGGACCATGGCGTGTTCCTTACTCTGCGTTCTCGAGGACGGCGGCGCTGTTCTCGAGCGCGGCGTCGCGGCGATCGAAGGTCAGGCCTCCGGGCACCTGGAAGGTGGGCATGAGCTCGATGAGCCCGATGTTGACGTGCGACGGCGCGTCGACGGCGAACTCGATCGCCGCGATCACGTCGTCGACCGTGAGGGACTCGAAGCCCTCGTAGTAGGTCGCCCACGCCTCGGCATCCGTCTCGGGGGTGCCGCCGAGGTTGCGGGAGAAGATCTCGGTCTCGATCCGACCGGGGCTCAGCTCCGTGACGCGCACGCGCTTGCCCAGGGCGTCGTTGCGCAGCTGTCGAGACAGCTGATGCACGGCGGCCTTGGTCGCGTGATAGGCGGTGTGACCGAAGAAGTTGTAGTGACCGGCGATCGACGAGATGTTGAGCACGTGGCCGCGGTCTCGTTCGACCATGCCCGGGTAGAGCAGGCGCAGGATCTGCATCACGGCGGTGAGGTTCACCTCGATGAGGTCGTCGAGGTCTTCGGCCGACGAGCTGAGGATGTTGCCGGCGCGGCTGACGCCCGCGCTGTTCAGCACGATGTCGGCCTCGATGCCGGCGAGCTCGCGGGTGAGCGCATCGGTGTCGCGCACGTTCAGCGCGTGGGTGATCACGCTCTTCTCGGCGAGCTCGGCGAGCCGCGCCTCGTCGCGTGCGATCGCATGGACGGTCAGGCCCTTCGAGAGGAAGAGGTCGATCGCCCCGCGGCCGACGCCGCTGGTCGCGCCGGTGACGACGGCGGTCCGGTAGTCGGAGAAAGTCATGGCAGGGTCCTTCCGATGGATGAGGGTGTGAGGGCGTCGAGCGCCGTGAAGACGGAGCGGACGCGAAGACGGAGCGCCTCGAGCTCGACGAGCTCGGCGCGGGCGCGGGCGGCGGCCTCGTCCGCCGAGACGCGGCGGAAACGCAGCCGCTGCCCCGGACGCACCTGAGCGAGTACGTCGAGCGACCCCGAGGTCACGACCGCGAGCACGGGGTAGCCGGCGGTCACGCCGCGACCGCGGTGCAGCACGAGCAGTTCGTCGCCGGGCGGCACCTCGACGGCGCCGACGGGCACACCGCGCGAGAGCACCTCGCCGGTCGTGCGTCGCTCGGGCAGGGGGCCCGTCATGCGCAGCCCGATGTGGTTGCTGGTCGGCGTGACGAGGTAGGGCTGCGCGAACAGGCGGTCGACGGTGCCCGCGAAGTCGTCGATGTCGGGGCCGTCGGTCACGTCGATCACGAACCCGGTCGGCATCCGCGGCACGTCGAGGCTGTACAGCTCCGCCTCGAAGTGATCGTTGACGATCGGAGCCGTCTCGCGGCGCAGCACGATCGTCGCCCCGGCGACCAGTCGCCCGCCGAAGCCGAGTACCGAGTCGGGGGCGCAGCTGCCGAGCAGGCGCGGCACGTCGAACGATCCCCGCACCGCCACGTAGGCCCGCAGTCCGCCCTGCAGCTGGCGCAGCGCCACGGTCTGCCCGGCACGCACCGAGACGGGCTGGTTCGTGGGGCGGCCGACCCCGTCGACCGTGAGGTGGGCGTCGGCGCCCGTCGCGGCGAGGAGGATGTCGGCGTCCGCGACGAACTCCAGGTCGAGCGCGGTGACCTCGAGCAGCGGCTCGTCGTCGGCGTTGCCGACCAGGATGTTCGCGATGCGGGCCGATCGCTGGTCGAGCGCGCCGTTCACCGGCACCCCGTACCGCGGGCCGCGTCGGCGTCCGAGATCGGTGACCTGGGTCGAGCCCGCCTCGACGATCGTGAGCAGTCCGGCGTTCATCGGGCCACCATCCTCGTTCCGAGCAGGGCGTCGTACTCGTCGCGGTCGATCGCACGGAAGCGGATGAGGTCGCCGGGCTCGTACGGGACGAAGGGCTCGGCGTCGAGGTCCAGCACGGTCAGCGGCGTGCGCCCGATCAGCGGCCACCCGCCGGGGGCCGCGGCCGGGGTGATCGTCGCCTGACGCCCGGCGACCGACACGACGCCCTGCGGCACGTGCGCACGAGGACTCGCGAGCCGCGGCACCGGCGTGGGGAACGGCGGACCGTCGAGCATGGGCGAGCCGCCCGGTGCGCCCAGGCAGCGCACGACGTAGGTGGGCTCGCTGTGCAAGCGCACGACGTCCTCGACACCCAGCCCCTGCGCATCGGCGACCATCCGCAGGTCGAGCTCATCGGCACGGTGCTCCGGCAGGTCGTACAGCACCGGTACGTCGAACGTGCGCGGCGCGTCGGTGAGGGGGCGGTCGTGATCCAGGCCGTCGACCACGGCGGCGAGGTACTCGCCGAGCCTCTCGAGCGACACCTCGGAGGGGTCGACCTCGATGAGCGCGGCGTCATACGTCGGTATCACGCACACCACGCCGGGCACGCGGGCGGCATCGACGAAACGGGCCAGGTGGTGCACCAGCCGCCAGCCGACTTCCCGGTCGGCGAGCACGCTCGCAACGCGCAGCGCCGAGTTGCCGCTGGGCGAGATCACGACGGATGCGGTGGCGGATGCCGATGCGGTGGCGGATGCAGAGGACACGGCGACCCTTACTCCAGCCAGTCGGCGAGCGGCGCGATCTCGACACCCGCGGCCTCAAGGCCGGAGCGGATCTGCCGCGCGAGCTCGACCGCGCCGTCCGTGTCGCCGTGCACGAGCACGGTGTCGCAGGCGACCGGGATGAGCACGCCGTTGCGGCTCTCGATCACGCCGTCGACGACCATCCGCACTGTGCGCTCGCGGATCTCGTCGGCGTCGTGGATCACGGCGCCGGGCTCGGTGCGCCGCACGAGCGTGCCGTCGTCCTCGTAGGCGCGGTCGGCGATGCCGACGATGCCGACCCGGAGCCCCGCCGCGCGCGCCGCGTCGGCGAGTCTGCCGTCCTGCGCCAGCACGATGAGCTCGGGGTTCAGTCGCGCGGATGCCGTCGCGACGGCATCCGCGTAGTCCTCCCGCACCGCGACGAGATTGCCGAGGCGTCCGTGCGGGGCGAGATGGGTGACGGCCGTGCCGTGGAAGGCGGCGATGGCCTGCAGCGCGCCGAACTGGTAGAGCACGTCGGTGCGGACCTCGTCGGCCGTGAGGCCGATGTCGCGGCGTCCGAAGCCCTGCAGGTCGGGGAACGACGGGTGGGCGCCGATACCGACTCCGCGCTCGACGCAGGCGCGCACGGTCTCGTCCATGATCTGCGGGTCGCCGGCGTGGAACCCGCAGGCGATGTTGGCCGAGGTGAGCACGTCGAGCAGAGCCGCGTCATCGCCCATACGCCACGGGCCGAACCCCTCACCGAGATCCGCGACCAGATCGATCCTCCGGGTCATCGCCAGCTCCTCTCGTCATCGATTCCGCTGCACGACAAGGCTAGGACGGTCGGCATCCGTGCATGCAGCACGATGCCGCTTCTGTGCCGCATGCGCGTGCAAAAGCGCGGAATAGCGGCGGTCATAGCACGTCAATTTGGCAAAGTATGTGCCAAACGTGTGGTCCACCAGGTCCGGATCTCCGATACGATCGACCCCATGCCGTCGCCTCCGCGACGGCTCCGGACCCCGAGGAGCACTGCCATGGTCGTCCCCGCCCGCCGCGTGCAGCGCCGCGTCACCCTCACCGAGATCGCCGAGGCGTGCGGCGTCGCTCCCTCGACCGTCTCGCGGGCGCTGTCGAACCCGAATCGCGTCAGCGCCGAGATGTACGAGCGCATCACGAGCAAGGCGCAGGAGATGGGATACACCTCCGCCCTCCTGCCCGCCACCGAGAACCGCCTCGCGCGCGGCACGATCGCCCTCGTGCTGCCGAACCTCACCAACCCGTTCAACCTCGATGTCACGCGCGGCGCGCAGGCGCAGATCCGGGCGGCGAGCTACCTCCACCTGCTGGTCAGCACCGAGGAGTCGCTGCCCATGGAGGAGCAGTGGCTACGCGAGATGGCGCGCACCGTCGACGGCATCGTCGTCTCCTCTCCCCGCGTCGACGACGAGGTGCTGCGTGCGGTGTCGCAGATCACCCCGACCGTGGTGATCAATCGACAGGCGCCCGGCCTCTCGGGCGTCGTGATCGACACCCCTGCGGGCCTCGCTCAGGCGGTGCAGTACCTCAACTCGCTCGGCCACACCCGCATCGCCTACGTCCGCGGCCCGCACGGCTCGTGGACCGACCGGGCCCGGTTCGACGCCATCACCGCCGCGGCGGACGAGGTCGGCGTCGACCTCGTCGCCGTCGGTCGATACCAGGTCACGCTCGCGAACGGCGCGGCGGCCGCGGACGCGGTCGCGCTCACCCGGGCCACCGCGTGCATCTTCTTCAACGACGTGCTCGCCATCGGCGCGCTCGACCGCTTCCGCCAGCTCGGCATCTCGATCCCCGACGATCTCAGCGTGGTCGGCTGCGACGACATCTTCGGCTCCTCGTTCTCGCATCCGCCGCTCACGACCGTCGCGTCGCCGGGAGAGAGCGCGGGGCGCGCGGCCGTCGACATGCTCATCGGCCGGTTCTCCACGCGGGAACGCTCCGACCGGATCGACCACATCTCGGCGCATCTCACGGTGCGAGCCTCGACAGGACCGCTCCGGAGCTGACCTCGCGGCTCCGCACGCGAGGAGGGGCTCGGATGCCGACGGCATCCGAGCCCCTCCTGCGGTCCGCGCCCTGCGATCAGGGAACGAGGATGGATGCCGTCACGGCGTCCTTCTCCTTCTGCGTCTGCTGCACGTCGTCGACCTCGTCGAGAGAGTAGCGACGGGTCTCCTTGGCCGTCAGCGCCGAGATCACGGCGATGGCCATGAGTCCGAGCCCGAGGATCGCCGGGCCGACCCAGTTCGTGAGATCCTCTCCGGCGAGCGCCGTCGAAGCGACGGGTCCGATGGCGCCGGCGATCGCGAAGCCGATCTGCGTGCCGACCGCGAGGCCGGAGACGCGCACGCGGTTCGGGAACATCTCGGCGAAGAACGCCGGCCACGCGGCGTTGGCGGTCGAGTAGAAGAAGCCGTTGCAGAGGATGCCGAGCACGAAGATGAGCGGCCAGTTCCCCTGGGTGATCGCCCACAGGTAGGGAACGGTCGTGGCACCGGCGCCGACCGCGCCGATGATGAACACGGTCTTGCGGCCGATGAGGTCGGCGACGTATCCGGCGGCTGGGGTGTAGAGCAAGGCGAGCAGGCTCGCCAACACCGGCACCCACAGCATGGTCGCCTTGTCGAGACCGTAGCCGGTGGTGGCGAACGCGACCGAGAACGTGGCGAACAGGTAGCTGACGCCGGCGATCATCGCGCAGGCGGCGACGCGGACGATCGACAGCCAGTGGAAGCGCAGGACCTGCGTGATCGGCTGCAGCTGGACCTTGATCGCCTGCGTCTGCACGAACGCCGGCGGCTCCTCGAGGTTGCGGCGGATGAGGTACGCGACCACGACCACGACAGCCGAGAGCCAGAACGGGATGCGCCACCCCCAGGTCAACAGCTGCTCCTGCGGCATCGACGCGAACGGGATGAACACCGCGGTAGCCAGTAGACCGCCCGAGGCCGATCCGCTCGTCACGAAGCTCGTGGTGAACGCGCGCCGGTTGTCGGCGGCGTGCTCGAGGCTCATCGAGATCGCGCTCGCCTGCTCTCCCGAGACGGACAGGCCCTGGATGATGCGGATCACGACGAGGAGGATCGGTGCGAGCACGCCGATCTGGTCGAAGGTCGGCAGGCAGCCGATGATGAAGGTGCAGACGCCGATGCCGAACAGGGTCAGCATCATCACGAACTTGCGTCCGAACCGGTCGCCGAGCGGGCCGAGGATGAACGCGCCGAGCGGGCGGACGACGTAGCCGACCGCGAGGGTCATCATGCTCAGCAGAACGCGGATGCCTTCGGGGAGCTCGGGCGGGAAGAACAGCTGGTTGAGGACGAGCGCGGCCGCCGTGCCGTAGACCGCGAAATCGTAGTACTCGAGGGTGGTGCCGACCCACGAGGCGATCGCAGCCTTCGCCGGTGTCTTCTTGGGTACAGAGGATGTCGTCATGTCGCCTCCATTGGCGGGATCCCGGCGGACCGGCGAGATCGGGTGCTCGCCGGTTCCCGCTTCGCGGGGTCCCGCTGGTCTGTTCAGGTGGGCGGCGGTGTCGCTCGCTTGAGGGAACTGTATGGATCGCCTCTCGATCCGACCAAGTGTTGTGCCACGCGTGTGCCACTATTCTCGCGGTAATCCGCTGGTTTCGGGACCGCGGACGCGGATTGGGCTCGTCCTTTGCCAGCGGATGTGCCAAGACCGTGGTCGGCATGACCGTCCCCGTGATCAGCATCCCCTTCTATGCGCAGCTGATCGATGCCGTCGAGGAGGAGCTCACCCGCGCGGGCTTCGAGCTGCTGCTCGCCGATTCGCACGGCTTCGTCGACGAACCGCGTGACCGACAAGCCGATCGCCGACTTCGTGGGCGTCGACAACGAGTTGGGGATGCAGCTGCTCTTCGAGCACCTCGTCGAGCAAGGCGTGACAAGCGTCGCCTACGCGGGAACCGACGACGCGACGACGAGCGGCGTCGAGCGCTGGCAGGGGTTCCACCGCCTCGCCCGGCGGCACGACATCGAGATCGGCGCCACCTACCGTGGCGAGTTCAGCGTCGAGAACGGCACGGCGGCCGCTGAGCACATCCTCGCCGCCGGCCCCCTCCCCGACGCGATCGTCGCCGGCTCCGACCAGATCGCGGTGGGCGTGATAGCCCGCCTGCGCGAAAGCGGCCACGACGTGCCTCGCGACTGCTCGTCACCGGCTTCGACGGTGGCGACCTGTCGCGCGTCTCGTGGCCGACCCTGACAACGGTCGTGCAGCCGCTGCCGTCGATCGCCGCCGATGCCGTCACCCTGCTCATCGACCGGGTTCGAGGCGGCACCGGCGCCCTCTGCCGCAACCCCTTGGCTCCGCAACTGCAGGTCGGCGGATCGACAGAGCAAGAACCGCGCGCCGATTCCTGAGAGAGTCAGCCGCCGAGGATCGACGCGTACGCGGCCTCGAGCGAACCCGCCAGCGCCGGCGCGTCGCCCAGGTAGCCGTTCACCATGGCTCCGTCGCGGAGGATCATGAGCTGGTTCGCCACGGAGGCGACATCGTCCGCTCCCGCCTGTTCCGCGATGCGGGCGAAGAAGTCGAGCAGCCAGCCGCGGTGGGCGTCGACGGCGACGCGCACCGGATCGTCGCGATCGGGATACTCCGCCGCCGCGTTGATGAAGGCGCAGCCGCGGAATCCGGGGCTGCAGCTCGCCGCTCCGATTCCTGCGGCCACGGTGCGCGCCGTGCCGAGCGGATCGCCGTCGTGGACCGTGCTCGTCAGCCAGGCCTGTTCGGCAGCCGACTGCTGCTCGAGGTAGGCGACGACGAGATCGCTCTTCGCGCGGAAGTGACGGTAGAAGGTGACCTTCGTGATGCCGACCTGCTCGATGATGCGGTCGGCGCTCGTCGCGCGGATGCCCTGCTCGTAGAAGAGCTCGTTCGCGGCATCGAGGATCCGCTGTCGCGTGCCCGCGCCGCGATTCGTCGCCACGGGGACCTCGGTTTCTTCGTGCACTTCTGACTCCGGTCTGGGTCGGGCTGGTTGCACCCGCTCTGGAAGCAGTCTATGGTTCTCGATGTAGACGTACTAGTAACTCTACCTCCGATCGCTTACTGAAAGAAGAGCCGAGAATGTCCGACATCCGCCCCTCGACCACTCTGGGCAGCGCGCTGCGCCGCCTCTACTTCGTCCGCTTCGGCTTCACCGTCGTCTGGGCCGCACTGCTGTTCCTGACCGGCGGCACCATGGGACCCTTCCTCACGATCCTCTTGATCGCGTACCCGCTCTTCGACGCGGCATCCGTGTTCTGGCAGATCCGCGCCGAAGGCGCGAGCCGCCGGGCGAAGGTCTCGGAGTGGATCAACGTCGTCGTCAGCGTGCTGGTCGCGGTCACCCTCGGCTGGGCATCGACGGTGTCCCCCGCGACCGCGCTGACCGTCTGGGGCGTCTGGGCGATCGGCGCAGGACTCCCCCAGCTCATCACCGCCATCCGCAATCGTCGCTCCGGCGGTCAGGTGCCGCAGATGCTCTCCGGCGGGATCTCGCTGTTCGCCGGGGCCGCTTTCGTCGCCCAGGGCCTGCAGGGCAGCGGGATGATCACCGGGGTCGCGGGATACGCCCTGCTCGGAGCGGTGTTCTTCCTGATCTCCGCCATCCGTCTGTCCGTCCTGCTCAAGAAGCAGGTGGCCGCATGACCGCCCCCGCAGCGCACGACTACGACCTGATCGTCATCGGTGGAGGGCCGGTGGGTGAGAACGTGGCGGACTACGCCACGAAGCGCGGCATCCGCGTCGCCATCGTCGAATCCGAGCTCGTCGGCGGTGAATGCTCGTACTGGGCCTGCATGCCCTCGAAGGCCCTGCTCCGCAGCGGGCATGCGATCCGGGCCGCCCGACGCCTCGCCGGAGCCCGCGAAGCGATCGCCGATCAGCTGGACGCCGCAGCGGTGCTCGCACGGCGCACGGCGTTCACCGACGATTGGAAGGACGACGGCCAGGTCGCCTGGCTCGAATCCGCCGACATCGGCCTCATCCGCGGACGCGGTCGCGTCACCGGCATCGGACAGGTGACCGTCGGCGGTCGCGTCTACTCGGCGAAGGCCGTTGCCATCGCGACGGGTTCCGTGCCGGTCCTTCCGCCGATCCCCGGGCTCGCCGATGCGGCGCCGTGGGGCACTCGGGAGGCCACCTCCGCCGACCGCGTCCCGCCCCGGCTCGCCATCATCGGAGGCGGAGTAGCCGGCACGGAGCTCGCCTTCGCTTTCTCGTCTCTCGGATCACAGGTCACGCTGCTCTCCCGCACTCGTCTGCTCGAGCGCGAGGAGCCGTTCGTGGGTGAGCACCTCGCCGCGGCTCTGATCGCGGAGGGCGTGACCGTCGACACCGCGGCCAGCCCGACACGGATCGATCGCGACGCCGACGGCATCGTCACGATCACCCTCGACGACGGCACCACCGTCAGCGCCGACGAGCTCCTGGTGTCGACGGGTCGCCGCCCCGCCACCGACGACCTGGGCCTCGAGGCCCTCGGACTGGAGGTCGGACGCGGGATCGCCGTCGACGACACCATGCTCGTGAGCGGCACCGACTGGCTGTACGCCGTCGGCGACGTCAACGGACGCGCACTGCTCACCCACCAGGGCAAGTACCAGGCGCGCGCGGCAGGAGAGGCCATCGCCGCCCGCCTCGACGGATCACCCGTCTCCGACGAGCCGTGGGGACAGCACGTCGCCACCGCCGACCATGCGGCGGTGCCGCGCGTCGTCTTCACCGACCCCGAGGTGGCCGCGGTCGGCCTCACCGAGGAGGCCGCGAAGCAGAAGCAGCTCAACTATCGAGCTGTCGAATACGACCTCGGTTGGGTGGCCGGCGCGAAGCTCCACGCCGACGGCTATGCCGGGCACGCCAAACTGATCGTCGATGAGGACCGGCGACTGGTCGTCGGTGCCACGTTCGTCGGGCAGGACGTCGCCGAACTCGTGCACGCGGCGACGATCGCCATCGTCGGCGAGGTTCCCATCGAACGCCTCTGGCACGCGGTGCCCGCCTACCCCACCATCAGCGAGGTCTGGCTCCGCCTCCTCGAGACCTACGGCCGACCGGCCGCGTAGCACCTGATTCAGCACCTACGAAAGGAACCAGTCATCATGCCCACGAAGATCACGCTTGTCATCGAGAACCCCGCCGACCCGCCCCGCTTCGAGGAGGCCTACGCGGAGATCATGGACCTCGCAGCGCAGCTCCCGGCGCTGCAGCGCCTCGAATCCGCGAGGGTCTGGCCGAAGGAGGACGGGACTCCCACTCCCGCGCACCGGACGCTCGACCTGTACTTCGAGACCTACCAAGCGGCCTCGGCCGCGGTCGCCACGCCTGTCGCCGGAGAGTTCTTCCAGCGACTGATCGGCACCGGCGTGCCGTTCATCGGCCTGTTCTCCGACATCGACCGGGCCTGACCGTCGCCGGGCGGCGCCGAATCGGGACGGCGCCGCCTGACGACCGTGCCCTCCTTCTCGCGCGGGGATGCGCGAGAAGGAGGGAATCTACCAGTCGGCGGAGCGACAGGTCGCGCTTCCGGACCCCCGCGCCCGGACAACGCGGAACGACGATCGCCTGGGCCCGCCCTGCCCCGTCCAGAAACGGAAAAACCCCCGATCTCTCGGGGGTTTCCATGGCGGTGACGGTGGGATTTGAACCCACGGTAGGGGGTTACCCTACACAACTTTTCGAGAGTTGCACCTTCGGCCGCTCGGACACGTCACCGCCGACTAGCTTACGACACCGCGCGCCGCGGCGCGAATCGGCGCTGCTGCGGCATCCTTCCTCCGCTCAGTTGGCGCCTGATGCCGCAATCCTCGCGGAATTGCCGCAAGAGGCGTCAACTCGACGAGGATGCTCACGAACCGCGGTTTTGTCCGGTCACCGGGTCCCTGCGTCGCCGCCGCATCCTGGTTAGGATTGCCTAAACGGGAGGATGCGCACCATGTCTTTCATCACGTCGGCCGCTCTCGCCGAGACCGGATATGTGGTCCTCGACGATCACGATCAGGCGTCCGACCCCGCGGAATGGCTCGACCTGCAGTACATCGGCTGGCGCTCGTCGGGCATCACCCGGTTCGCCCCGCTCGCGAGCTACGCCGGCGACATCGAGTGCAACGGATTCTGGAACCACACCCCTCCCCGCACCGACAAGGACGGCGTGTGGGTGCCGTCGCAGGTGGCCATCGCACCGACCCTGCAGGCACGGGCGCTCGAACCGGGCGCCGGAGTCGGGCGCTGTCGCGTCATCGAGCTGCAGCCGAACACGTACGCGGATGCCGTGTACAACCTGCACCAGGACGACAACAACCGCCTCAACGACGACGGCACCGGATGGGTCGTGCGCGGGTACTACAACCTCACCGATGACCCCGACTCGCTGCTGCTGCTCCGCTCTGACCGCTTCGACCCCGCCACCGAGATCCGGCTGCCGCTGCCCGCGGGCTCCCGGATCATCGTCGACACACAGCGCTTCTGGCACGCCGTGTGGCATCGGGGCACAGCTCCGCGCTTCGCGCTCATCACGTCGTGGACGTCGGGTCCGGAGCTCGATGCGTACATCGCGGCGAACCATGGCGATCCGCACCCCGCGACGGTGAACCTCGACCCCGCCCTCGTCGACGAGGCGCAGGTGGAGCTGCACCGGCGCATCGAGGAGCGCCGCCGCGCGTTCGAGGCGCAGGGCATCGTCATGGAACCCCGCGCCGACCTCAGCGTCTGACGACAGTCCCGGCGTTTCGTCTCGTCGCTGCGCTCCTCGCTCAATGACCTGTGGAGATAGACACCGGGGCGTCAGACCGTGCGGCCGTCCTCCAGCCGCACGACGCGGTCGACGCTCCCCTCGGGCGGCGCGACGTGCGAGATGAGCAGCACCGACTGCTCCCCCGCCGCGCCCAGCAGGTCGGCGAGCAGGGCGTCCGACGCGTCCGGATCCACCCCCGCGGTCGGCTCGTCGAGCACCAGGACGGGGAAGCCGCGCAGCAGGGCCCGAGCGAGTGCGATGCGCTGGGCCTGTCCACCCGACACGAGGCCGCCGCGATCGCCGACCCGGGCATCCAGCCCGCCTCGGTCACGCACCCACTCCCCGAGCCCGACCCGATCGAGCACAGCGAGGAGCTCGTCGTCGGTGGCGGTGTCCCGCGCGAACAGCAGGTTCTGCCGGATGTCCTCGTCGAACAGCTGCGGACTCTGCTCGCACAGCCCGATCGTGCGTCGCAGCGCGGGACCGGAGAGCTCGCCAGCCGAGATCCCGCCGACCGAATAACTGCCCTCCGCACGCAGGAAGCCCACGAGCACGGCGGCGAGAGAGCTCTTTCCCGCCCCGCTCGGCCCTGAGACCAGCACCCGCTCCCCCGGCCGCAGGTCCAGATCGACACCACGTAGCGCGGGCGCCCCACCGGGCCACTCCGCGCGCACATCACGCAGTCGCAGCGCGGGCGTCCCGTCGATCTCCGTGTCGGCACCGTCGTCGGAGCGCAGCTGCTCCGGCATCCGGTCGGGGAGCACATCGACGATGCGCTCGGCGCTCGCGCGCACGCTCCGCCAGGATGCCGCGGCGATCGGCACCGCCCCGAACACCTCGAACACCACCATCGGCACGAGCACCGCGACCGCGAGCCACGGACCGTCGATCGCCCCGGTGACCAGACCGGGAGCGGCGGCGGCGAGCGCCCAGACGGATGCCGCACCCGCCACGGCCGACACCACTCCCGCGGCGACGGCCTGCGCGAGCGAGGCCCGACCGACGGCGCGCCGCAGCGCGGCATCCGCCTGCTTCACCCGCTCGCGAGCCTGGGGCTCGGCACCGTAGGCGAGGAGCACGTCCAGTCCGCCGATGTAGTCGGTGAGCGCGGCGGTGAGGTCGCCGCGGCGGGTCGACACGACGGCTTCGGCCCGCGAGCCGAACAGCCAGCCGAGACCGACGGCGGCCAGCGCGGCGACGACGAGGCACACCGCGAGCGTGAGCGCGGCGGGCACCGACACGAACAGCAGGAACCCGACGGCGCCGAGCGCGACGACGCCCGAGACCGCCAACGGCTGCACGACCCGCAGCGGCAGGTTCTGCAGGTTCTCGACGTCGTCGACGAGGGCCGACAGCACCCGTCCGTGGTCGGTGCGTCCGAGCCCGGCGGGCGACAGGGGCGTGAGCCGGCGCACCATGTCGGCTCTGGTGTCGGCGAGCTGCCGCAAGGCGGCGTCGTGTCCGCTCAGGCGTTCGAGATACCGGGTGACGGCACGCGTCACGGCGAAGAACCGCACGCCGACGACCGCGATCGAGAGGGGCACGAGCGAGTCGACGATCGACGCGCTGACGATCAGCCAGCCGCTCACCGCGAGCAGGCTCACCGCCGCACCGGCCGACAGCACGCCCCACACGAGCCCGGGCAGGAAGCGCAGAAACGGGGGCTGCGCGAGCCGCAGCACCTCGCGGATGCGGAGCGCGCGCGATTCGGAGCGGATGCTGCTCATACCCGCACCCCCAACTCGACGACCTGGTCGGCGATGCGACGGGCCGACCGGCGGTGGGAGACGACGATCACGGCGGCTCCGGCATCCGCGCGTTCGCGCAGCGAGTCCCACAGCCGCTGTTCGGTGTCGGCGTCGAGCGCGCTCGACGGCTCGTCGAGAGCGAGCACGGCGTCGGGTCGCCGCGACTGCCAGTAAAGCGCCCGCGCGACGGCGACGCGCTGCGCCTGACCGCCCGACAGTCCGCTGCCCTGCACGCCGAGCTCCAGCGCGGGGTCGAGATCGTCGGCGCACGCGGCGTCGAGCGCACGGCGGATGCCGACGGCATCCGGTGCCGCCTCTCCGAGGGAGACGTTCGCGGCGATCGTCCCGCGGCTGAGCTGCGGGCGCTGCCCCGCCCACGCCAGCCAGTCGGCGGGCGACAGTCCGCGCACGTCGATGCCCCCGACGGTGGCGGTCCCTGCGAACGGGACGGCTCCGCGCAGCGCGGCGAGCAGACTCGATTTGCCGGATCCGCTCGGGCCCTCGATGAGCGTGACCGTGCCGGGGGCCGCGGTGAAGGTGACGGGCGGGAGATCCCGCACGCGGAGATCGGTGACCTCGAGGGGACCCGTGACGCGCTTCGTCTCGTCGCTGCGCTCCTCGCTCGACGACCGGGGGGCATCCCCCGCCTCGTCGAGCACAGCGAACACGTCCTCGGTCGCGGCCACGCCCTCGGCCGCGGCGTGGAACTGCACGCCGACCTGGCGGATCGGCAGGAACGCCTCCGGGGCGAGCAGCAGCACGAACAGCCCGACCTCGAGCGACAGGTCGCCCGACAGCAGCCGGAATCCCACCGCGACCGCGATCAAGGCCACGGCGAGCGACGACAGCAGCTCCATCGCGAACCCCGACAGGAACGAGAACCGCAGCACCTTCATGGTCTCGCGACGGTAGTCGTCGGCCGTGCGCTCGATCTGCGCGGCGGCGCGGCGCTCGCGACCGAACAGCCGCAGCGTCGCGAGCCCCTGGACCGTGTCGGCGAACCGGGCCGCGAGCCGCTGCAGCGTCTGCCACTGTCGGCGCTGCACGGTGCGGGTCGCGATGCCGATCAGGATGAGGAAGAGCGGGATCAGCGGCAGGGTGATCGCGGCGGTGAGCCCGCTCGGCCAGTCCTGCCAGCACATCACAGCCAGGATCACCGGGGTCGCGACGACGGTGAGCACGAGCTGCGGGATGTACCGGGCGAAGTACGCGTCGAGCGCTTCGAGTCCGTGCCCGGCGGTGACGGCGAGCTCGGTGCGGTTCCGCTGCGCGAGCCAGCCTGGCCCCAGTCGCCCGATCGCCGCGATGAGGGCTGCGCGCAACTGCATCCCCGTCTTCGCCGCCGCCCGCGTGCCCGCCGCGTCAGACGCCGCGATGAGCGCTCCGCGCAGCAGCGCGAGACCCAGGAGCGACAGCAGGGATGCCGTCACGTCGCGACCCGCGAGGGCGCCGGTCACGGCATCCGTCAGCATCCAGGCGAACGCGACTGTGACCGCCGTCTGCACGACGCCGATCACGCCCGACAGGAGGAGGAACCCGCGTGCGGCGCTCGCGTACCGGACGAGCCGGATGTCGACGGGTTTCACGCGTCGCCCCGAGACGTCGTTGCGGTCGCAGTCTGTGCCGCCGCCGACGCGAACTCGCGGCACGAAATGCGACCGGAACCCCGAAGATCACTCACGCGTGCGCCGGAGCCCCCTCGATCGAACGGCGGGTGACGCGCTTGCGGAACACCCAGTAGGTCCACGCCTGGTAGGCGAGCACGAGCGGGGTCGCGATCAGCGCCGTCCAGCTCATGATCTCCAGCGTATATTGCGTGCTCGACGCGTTCGCGATGGTCAGGCTGTAGGCCGGGTCGATGGTCGACGGCATCACGTACGGGAACAGCGCCGCGAACAGCATGACGACCGCGAGCATGACGGTGACCATGCCCGAGACGAACGCCCAGCCGTCACGGCGCACCAGCGAGAACCCGATCGCCGCGACCAGCGCGACCGCCGCGAGAGCACCCGCGCCGAGCACGAGCCACAGCAGCGGCGCCTCGCGGTTCATCGCGATGACCGCCGTCCAGACGACGGTGCCGGCGGCCGCGAGCACGGTCGGTCCGGCGACGAGCTTCGCGAGCCGATGCGCGTCCTCGTGCACGGGTCCGTCGGTCTTCAGCGCGACGAAGAGCACGCCGTGCAGGATGAACAGCTGCAGCGTGGTGACGCCGACCAGCAGCGCGTAGGGGTTGAGCAGCGAGAAGAACCCGCCGACGTAGATGTGATCGGCGTTCAGCGCGACCCCCTGCACGATGTTGCCGAACGCGACGCCCCACAGCAGGGCGGGGACCGCCGAGCCGATCACGATCATGCGGTCGAAGCGGCGCTTCCAGGCGACGTCGTCGCGCTGATGGCGGTACTCGAACGAGACGCCGCGCAGGATCAGCGCGAGCAGGATCAGCAGCAGCGGCAGGTAGAACCCGCTGAACAGCGTGGCGTACCACTCGGGGAACGACGCGAACAGCACGGCGCCGGCCACGATGACCCAGGTCTCGTTGAGGTCCCACACCGGGCCGATCGTGTTGATGACCTGTCGGCGAGAGACGTCGTCCTTGCCGAGGAACGGCAGCGACATGCCGACGCCGAAGTCGAACCCGTCGAGCACGAAGTAGCCGACGAAGAAGAAGGCGACGATGAAGAACCAGAGCGTTGCGAGATCCATGGTGTTCCTTCTCTCAGTACACGACCGACGGCAGCTGGGCCGTCTCCTCGTGGGGTTGCTCGTCGGTGTCGGGGCCCTTCTGCGCGGCCTTGACGATCAGGCGCACCTCGACGATCGCGAGGGCGGCGTAGATCGCGGTGAACGCGATGAGCGAGATCAGCACGTCGACGCCGGTGACGCCGGGCGAGACGCCGTCGCGGGTGGTCATGAGGCCGAAGACGATCCACGGCTGGCGGCCCATCTCGGTGAAGACCCAGCCCATGATGTTGGCGGCGAGCGCGAGCGGGAACGACCAGATGGCGAGCTTCCACATCCACGGTGCCGGGGGCTTCTTGGCGCTCTTACGGGTCAGCCACAGGCCGACGACGGCGACGAGGCCGGCGGCCATGCCGAGGCCGATCATCCAGCGGAACGCCCAGTACGTGACCCAGAGGATCGGCGCGAACTCGGTGAGGCCGGTGTCGGCGAACGTCGTCGCGTACTCGGCGTTGAGGTCGTTGATGCCGTGCACGCACGCGTCGAACGTGTGCGTCGACAGCAGCGACAGCAGGTACGGCACGCGGATGCTGAACAGCTCGGAGCTGCCGTCGGGCGTGCCGAGCGTGAAGAGGCTGAAGGAGGCGTCCGGCCCGCAGACGGTGTTGAACGTCGCCTCGGCCGCGGCCATCTTCATCGGCTGCGCCGCGTACATCGCGAGGCCGAGCTGGTCGCCCGTGAGCACGACGCCGGCGGTCGAGACGATCATCGCCCACAGGCCGAACTTCAGCGAGATGCGCATGGTGTCGAAGTGCTGCCCACGGGCCAGGTGCCAGGCCGACACCGAGATCACGACACCGGCGGCGAACATGAGCGCACCGAAGATCGTGTGCGGGAACGCGGCGAGCGCGACCGGGTTCGTGAGCAGCGCCCAGAAGTCGGTGAGCTCGGCGCGGTTGGTCTCGGGGTTGAAGACGTAGCCGACCGGGTTCTGCATGAACGCGTTCGCCGCGATGATGAAGTACGCCGACAGGATGCTCCCGATCGAGACGCACCAGATCGTGGCGAGGTGCAGCTTCTGCGGCAGCTTGTCCCACCCGAAGATCCACAGCCCGATGAACGTGGCCTCGAAGAAGAAGGCGAGCAATCCCTCGAACGCCAACGGGGCGCCGAACACATCGCCCACGAACCGGGAGTAGTCCGACCAGTTCATGCCGAACTGGAACTCCTGCACGATGCCGGTCACGACGCCCATGGCGAAGTTGATGAGGAAGATCTTGCCGAAGAAGCGCGTCAGGTGCAGGTACTGCACCTTGCCGGTCCGCACCCACGCGGTCTGGAAGATCGCCGCGACGAGCGCCATGCCGATCGTGAGCGGCACGAAGAGGTAGTGGTAGACGGTCGTCAGACCGAACTGCCATCGGGACAGTGCGAGCGGGTCGAGCCATTCCATGGGACCACTCCTTCTTCTCTGTCTGCGGGTACGCCGGTGAGAGGTCTGCCGCCCCCGTCGGGCGACTGACCGTGGATCAGGTGACGCGCGCTAGGCGGCGGTCATCTCCGTGAGACGCAGGCGCACGGTGCACTCCTCCGGGAGATCGGAGGTGCGCACGGCCTCGGCGGCGAGCGGACCGCCGGCTTCGGCGAGCACCCCCTGCATGAGGCCGAGGTGCACGGAGCACAGCATCGGACGGTCTTCGGCACGACCAGCGGCGTGCGGGCAGGGGGTGAGGTCGACCGTGAGCTGCTCGTCGTCGACGACGGGCTCGAAGCCGCTCTCCTCCAGGTGTTCGATCAGGGCATCCAGCTGGTAGGTGGCCTCGCGACCGAGAGAGGATGCCGTGGCCGGCAGCATCCGACGCAGCAGATCGCCCCGCTGGGCCGCGGCCTTCGCCTTGTCGCGTGCGATGGGACTCGACGCGTCGCCCGTGCCAGTCGCCGCGCTGTACAGGGTGCGCGGCCGCCCGCGGGTGGTGCGGCGCTCGGTGGCCTGGATGACGTAGCCGCCCTCGATGAGGCGCTGCAGGTGCTCGCGCACCGTGTTCGGATGCAGTCCGGTGGCCTCGCACAGCTCGCCGATCGTGCGCTCGGCACGGCTCTGCACCAGGTGCAGGATCCGCACCCGGGAGAACGTCGAGATCGGCCCGCAGACGGGCGCTCCGTTGGCCATGGCTCCAGTATCCCGCGGCGGCCGCGGCCGTCGGAGGCTTCCGGCCGTGAATAATGCCCGCCGCGATAGGGATGTCGGATACCGGCGATAGCCTGGCTGCATGGCTGCCCGCAAACCCGCTCCTCCCGCGTACGTCTGCACGGAATGCGGGTGGACGACGGCCAAGTGGGTCGGCCGTTGCGCCGAATGCCAGCAGTGGGGAACGGTGCAGGAGCAGGGCGCGCAGACCGGCATCCTGAGCCGTGTGACGCCGCTCGCCCCGAGCGCGGATCGCGCGGCGCGGCCGATCACGCAGATCACCACGACCGACGCCCCGCGCCGCACGAGCGGGGTGGCCGAGTTCGACCGAGTGCTCGGCGGCGGCATCGTGCCGGGGGCGGCGATCCTGCTGAGCGGCGAGCCGGGCGTCGGCAAGTCGACCCTGCTGCTCGAGGTCGCCGCGCGCGCCGCGCATGCGGGACGCCGTGTTCTCTATGCGAGCGCCGAGGAGTCACCGGCGCAGGTGCGTCTGCGCGCCGAGCGCACCGGGGCGCTGCACGACGAGCTGTACCTCGCGAGCGAGACCGACCTCGCCACGATCCTCGGCCACATCGACGAGGTCGCACCGCAGCTCGTGATCGTCGACTCGGTGCAGACGGTGTCGTCGTCGCTGATCGACGGAGCCGCCGGCCAGCCGAGCCAGGTGCGCGAGGTCGCCGCGACGCTGATCCGCATCGCGAAGGAGCGCGGGCTCCCGATCATCATCGTGGGACACGTCACGAAAGACGGCCAGGTCGCGGGGCCGCGCGTGCTCGAGCACCTCGTCGACGTCGTCTGCCATTTCGAGGGCGATCGACAGACGTCGCTGCGCTTCATCCGCGCGCTCAAGAACCGCTTCGGCCCGACCGACGAGGTGGGATGCTTCGAGATGACCGGAGACGGCATCGCCGAGGTCCCCGATCCGTCCGGGCTGTTCCTGTCGCAGGGCGACACCGAGCCGGGCACGTGCGTCGCCATCTCGCTCGAGGGGCGCCGGGCGCTGCCGGTCGAAGTGCAGGCGCTCACCGTGAACACGACGGCCCCGAACCCCCGGCGGGTCGTGCACGGTCTCGACGCGTCGCGGGTGGCGATGGTGCTGGCGATCCTCGAACGTCGTGCGCAGATCAAGACCAGCACGCTCGACGTCTACGTATCGACCGTCGGAGGGGTGCGCTTCACGGAGCCGGCGGCCGACCTCGCGATCGCCATCGCGGTGGCAGGGTCGATCCAGCAGATCCGCGTGCCGCGCACGGTAGCGGCGGTCGGGGAGCTCAGCCTCGCGGGCGAGATCCGGCCGGTCACCCAATCGGCGCAGCGCCGGTCCGAGGCGTCGCGTCTCGGGTACGAGCAGGTCGTCGACGATCGGTCGAAGACCCTGCGGGCGGCGCTGAGCGACGTGCGCGCCCGCAACACATCGCGGCGCCACGAGGGCGACATCCCCCCGTTCTGACGCGCCGCAGCGCCCCCTGAGCAGTCGGCGCAGGGCGTTGCACGGCACTCGCCGCGTGTCGTCTCGCTCCGCTCGCTCGCGTCAGGCGTCGAGGGCTTTGAGGATCTCCTCGGGCGACGCCTGCATCGGATGCGGTCCCGCGATGTCGAGGAACACCGTGGTGATCGGGTGCGCGGAGAGGAACTTCCGCAGCCAGTCGGCGCCGTAGATACCCACGCCGGGCGGCAGGTTGGCCGGCTTGTTCTTCGCGTCGCTGAACAGCAGCAGCGCGAGATCGCCGCTCTTCGGGTCGCGGTACGTCCACACCTCACCGCTGTCGAGAGGGTTGTCCCGGGCGCCCGGCGAGATCAGCGGCACGACCGTGGTGCCGTGGCGCAGGGCGAGGGCGACCGCCGCGACGTCCTGCTTCTCGAGCGCCTGGGCGAGAGCATCCGATCGGAAATCCTCGGGGGCGGGCTTCTTGCCGCGCTTCGCCTTCTTCGCTGCCATGACTCCAGCTTATTCAGCGACGACCACGGCGAGGTGGACAGTGCCGCAGGCCCGGAGACAGAATGGGGCCCTCTCGAGTCATCCATTGGGGACTGGGGTACTCGAGAGGGCCCAGGCTCTCGCGCGGCGATGTCGAAGCGCTGGGGACGCTGTGAATCGACGCCACTGGGGATGGCATGGTGCCGCAAGATCTGGAGAGCCGTGTCAATGGTATCCCAAAGAGCCACTCGCGTCACCCTCGAAGCTGAATCGGGGTCGGTATTCACGCGTCGGACACACGCCGGAAAACTGCACCGATATTCAGTGCAAGCGCTTCCCCATATCAGGAACACACCCCGAAATCAGGAGATTCCGGGCCGAATGGTCCTGATCTCGGGCGAGTCTCCTGATCTCAGGTGCAGGTTCCGCCTCAGTACAGCAGGATCTGCGTGGTCGCAGCGCCGGCGAACCCGCCGATCTCGACGGCGACGTGATACGACGATCCGCCACCGGGGGCCCGCGGTCGATTCTCCTGCGCGCAGGTCTCGACGCTCGAGCGCGTGCGATCCCACACCACCGGCACCTTGCTCGTGACCGTCGCGCCGGCCGCGAGCGTGGCGATCATGCTGCTCGGGTTCTCCTGGCAGTCGGTCGACCGCCACCACACGTCGGCGCCGCTCGACACGGTGAACACCTGGGTGCTGGATCCGACGTCGATCGTGCAGTCGCTGGCGCCGTTGTTGGTGAGCGAGATCGACAGGTTCGGCAGCTCGCCGGCGGCGTAGGTGTCGGCATCCGTGACCGCCGAGACCACGACGTCCTTCGCCTCGCACGCGACGACCCCGGGGGTCTCCTCCGCCATCGGCTCCTCCGAGGGGTCCGCGGAGGGCGTGTCGGTCGGTGTGGCATCGGTCGTCGGAGTCGGTGACGCCGACGGACTCGGCACGGGTGCGACCTCGGCCGCACTGGCCCAGGGCCGCGAGACGAGCAGCCACACCGAGACGCCGATGACGGCGAGGAACAGGATCAATCCGACGACCGCGACCAGCCGCCGACGACGGTAGACGGCGGCGGACGGACGAGGCATGACTCCAGGTTAAGCGATCGACCTGTCGATCCCCCGGAGCGTCAACCCGGTATTCCGATGCGCCGCTCACCCGACCGCAGCTGCTGGATCACGACGGCGATCACGAGGAGGGCGCCCTGGGCGACGTTCTGCCAGAACGAGTTCACCCCGAGGATCGTCATGCCGTTCGTCAGCACGCCGAGCAGGATGACGGCGAGGATCGTCCCCGAGATCGTGCCCTTGCCGCCCTTCAGCGCCGCGCCGCCGAGCGCGGCGGCAGTGATGGCCTGCAGCTCCAGTCCCTCCGACCCCGAGATCGGCTGACCCGATCCGGTGCGGGCGGTGATGAGGATGCCGGCGATCGCCGCCACCGCACCGGTGACCATGTACACGCCGATGATGTAGCGGTTGATGTCGATGCCCGCGAGGCGGGAGGCGATGTTGTTGCCACCCACCGCGTAGATGTTGCGGCCGACCGACGTGTACCGCAACACGATGTGCGCGAGCAGCGCGACGAGCAGCAGCACGAGGATGAGGGTCGGGATGCCGCCGATCGCGCCTCGCGCGAGGAAGACGAAGAACGGGTCGGCGCCGGTGTAGCCCTGGGCGCGGCCGTCGGAGATGAGCTGCGCGATGCCCTTGAACGCCGCGAGGGTCGCGAGCGTCGCGATCACGGGGTTGACCCGTCCGAAGACGATGATGCACCCGTTCACGAGGCCGCAGAGCACGCCGATGCCGATCGCGCCGGCGACGCCGAGCACAGGCCCCGCCGCCGTGAAGATCATGGCCGAGGTCACCGAGGTGAGACCCGCGATCGACCCGACCGAGATGTCGAGCGCTCCGAGGATGATGACGATGGTCTGCACCACGGCCAGCAGCCCCATGATCGCGATGGCCGTGCCGATGACCTTGAGGTTCGCGACGCTGAAGAACAGGGGGTTCTGCAGCCCGATGACGGCGACGACGAGCACGATCGCGAGGATGAGCGAGACGTTCTGCACGCCCACTCCCCCGAGCACGCGACGCACCAGCGAGGGCCGCTCGGTTGCGGGTCGCTCCAGGGTGGCCGTCGCGGCTGCGCCGGTCTTGATCTCCGGGTTGTCGATCCTGTCGCTCATGCGGCGACCTCCTCGTCCATCGCGAGCGCGAGAATGCTCTCTTCGGTTGCCTGGGCGCGCGGGAGCTCGCCCGTGATGCGGCCGTGGGCCATGACATAGATGCGGTCCGAGACGCCGAGCACCTCGGGCAGTTCGCTGGAGACGACGATCACCGCGACGCCCTCATGGGCGAGACGGTCGATGATCGCGTAGATCTCGGCTTTCGCCCCGACGTCGATGCCGCGCGTGGGTTCGTCGAGCAGCAGCATCCGCGGCGCCGTGGCGAGCCAGCGCGCGAGCACCACCTTCTGCTGGTTGCCGCCGGAGAGCCGCCCGACAAGCTGCTCGGTGCTGGGCGTGCGGATGCGGAGCGAGTCGACGTAGCCCTGCGCGAGCGCGGTCTCGGCCGAGTCCTTGACGAAGATCCAGCGCGACAGCGAGCGCAGCACCGCGAGCGCAGCGTTGTCTCGTACGCTGCGTTCGAGCAGCAGCGCCTCGGCCTTGCGCTCCTCGGGGGCGAACCCGATGCCGGCGCGGATGCTGTCGCGCGGGCTCCGGAACCGCCTGGCCTTCCCGTCGACGCGGATCGCGCCGCCGTCGACGGGCAGGTCGCCCGCGATGGTCTTCATGAGCTCGCTGCGCCCGGCGCCGACGAGGCCGGCGATACCGACCACCTCGCCCGCCCTCACCTGCAGCGAGATGTCCTGCACGAACTCGTTCGACACGTCGTCGAGCTCGAGCACCACCTCACCGAGAGCGGCGGGCTCGCGGTGGAAGAACTGGGTCAGGTCGCGGCCGACCATCATGCGCACGAGCTCGTCGTGGTCGGTCTCGTCGACCGTCTTGGTGCCGACGTACGCGCCGTCGCGGAGCACGGTGATGCGATCGGCGAGCTGGAAGATCTCCCCCATGCGATGCGAGACGTAGCCGATCGCGACCCCCTCCTCCTGCAGCTGACGGATGAGCGCGAAGAGCAGCGTCACCTCCTCGTCGCCGAGCGACGAGGTCGGCTCGTCGAAGCAGATAATCTTCGGCCGTGCGATCACGGCGCGCATGATCTCGACGATCTGGCGCTGCGCGGGCGAGAGGTCGGCGCCGAGGGTGCGGGCGTCGATGACACGGTCGAATCCCCAGCGGCGGAGCTCCTCGGTGGCGGTGCGCTCGAGGCGGCTGCGGCGGAATCCGCCGGCGCCGAGAGCGCCGATGTAGATGTTCTCGGCGACCGAGACCCAGGGGACGATCTCGGGCTCCTGGGCGATCACGCGCAGCCCGGCATCCCGAGCGTCGGCGGGGCCGGAGAACGTCACGGCCTCTCCGCCGATCGACAGCTCTCCGCCGTCGGGCTGGTAGTCGCCGCCGAGGATCTTGAGGAGCGTCGACTTGCCCGCCCCGTTCTCGCCCATGAGCGCCGTGACCTCGCCGGCGCGCAGCTCCAGCTCGACGCCGCGCAGGGCGCGCACGGGGCCGAACGATTTGGTGATCGCCTGTGCGCGCAGCGCGACGGACTGATCGGTCATGGTGTCCTCTCGTGATCGGATGCCGGGGAAGCGGGGCGGCCGTCCTCAGGGCCGCCCCGCGGGAGACAGACGTCAGGTGCAGACGACGCCCTTCTCCTCCCAGTTGGAGGCATCCACGATCTCGGTGTTGGCGACCGTCTTCGGCGGCAGTTCGGTGCCGTTGCGGAGCAGGTCGACCATGGAGGTGACGGCGGCCTTGCCGACCTCGACGCCCGAGATGAAAAGCGCCGACTTGTTGCCGGTCTCCTGGCCCGCGTTCCAGTCCTTGCAGGTGAGGTACGCGCCCAGGCCGACGCCGATGATGTCGGCGGGTGCGACGCCCGCGTTCTGCAGCGCCGTCACGACGCCCGTCTCGTTCTCGTCGTTGCAGCCCCACACCACCCAGTGCTTCACGCCGGAGTTCGCGGTGATGACGGCGCCCGCCTTGTCCTGCGCATCGGTGGCGGAGTTGTCGGTACCGACCTCGATGACCTCGGGGCCGTCGGTCACGGCCTGGGAGAAGGCATCGATCGCGCCGTCGACGCGCTCGACGCAGTTCGGCTGGTCCTGCTTGTAGGCGGAGAGGATGCGCGTGTCGGCGGCCGTCCATCCGGCCTCCTGGTACAGGCGAGCGGCGTCCGCGCCGACCTTCTCGCCCATGGAGGTGCCGTCGAAGCCGGTGAACGGCGCGGCGTCTCCCTTGGCGTCGACGATCGGGTCGTCGGCGGCCATGAGCGGGATGCCGGCGTCGGCTGCGAGCTGGATGACCTGCGGGCCGATCTGGGTGTCGGGGACGACGATGATGATGCCGTCGACGCCCTGGGCGATCGCGGCCTCGACCTCGGAGATCGCCTTGTTCGAGTCGGTGCTGACGTCGACGACGTTGATCGTGACGTCGCCGTCCTCCTTCGCCGCCTCCTTCGCGCCGTTCGCCTCGTCGATGAAGTACTGCTGGTCGCCCTGCTTCTGGATCAGGGCGATCGTGAGCGGCCCGTCGGACGTGCCTCCGCCGCCGGCGGCGGGCTCGGCGGTCTCCATTCCGGACGAACAGGCGGTGAGGGCTGCGAGCGCGAGGACGGCGGCGCCGCCTGCGGCGGTCCGCGCCCAGAGGCGGCTGCGGGTGGCGAACATTGAGACTCCTTCGTCTTCGTGCGTGACCGGCCAGGACGACCGGCTGGTGTGCGGAACAGATCGACCGTACCCCGCCGGATCACGGCGGGTGGAGGACGATCAAACGGATCATATGGACTTTCGTGTGGCACCACTTGGACGATTGATCCTCATCCTGCCCGGACGCCGTAGCCGGTGCGGAGCATTAGCCTGGCAGTATCGACCGCTACGGCGGCCCGTATCGCCGACGACCCTCAGGACACCTCATGGACGAGACGCCGATCATCCCACCTCCGCACTACCGGATGGAGGGTTTCGAGCACCAGCGCCTGTGCGTGCTGCCCCGGCCGCTCGTCGACACCGCTCTCACCACCGCGGGCACGCGTCGGCTGCTCGTCACGGACGCCGGATACTTCCCGCTCGCACGAGGACACCGCCGTGTCCGCTCTCGAGGCGCGGCCGAGACCGTCGTGCTCCTGTGCGTGGCCGGACGCGGCACCGTGACGATCGCCGGAGAGTCGCACGCGCTCACCCCGTCGACGTCGATCGCGATCTCAGCCGGCACCCCGCACTCGTACGAGGCCTCGGACGACGACCCCTGGAGCATCTGGTGGCTCCACGTACGCGGGACGGATGCCACGGAGCTCGCCGCGCAGACGCTCGGCCGGCAGAGTCCGATCACCCGCCTGCGGTCCATCGACCGCGTGGTCGCGCTGTTCGACGAGCTCGTGACGGTGCTGGAGCGGCGCCTCTCGCCACCGCAGCTGCTCGTCGCCTCGGGCATCGCCTGGAATCTGCTCACCCGCATCGCGGCCGACAGCATCCTCCCCGGTGACGGTTCTGCCCTCGAACGCGCGATGCGGTACCTGGAATCGCGCGTCGACGGCAACATCCAGGTCGCGGAGCTCGCAGCACTGGTCGGCATGTCGCCGTCGCATCTGAGCGCACTGTTCCGCCATGCCACGGGCAGCGGACCGGCCGCCTTCCACACGTCTCTGCGCATGACCCACGCCCGGAACCTGCTCGACACCACGTCGCTGTCTGTGCGCGAGATCGCCACCGCGGTCGGCTACACCGACCCGCTGTACTTCTCACGGCACTTCCGCCGGCTCCACGGAGTCAATCCGACGAGCTACCGCGCCCAGCACAAAGGCTGACTGCCCCGGACGAGCGGATGCCGCGCATCAGCGCCCGACGCTGCGGATCACCCACCCCGCACCGACCGCGCGGCCCGGCGGCACGACGAGCAGATCCTGGCCGGAGCGGAACGCGTCGGGCGGACAGGTCGTCGGCTCGACGGCGAGGCCGATCCGGTGGTCGTCGCCGACGCCGTGATCGGCCGTGTAGACCTGCACCCACGGGCACCGCTCGTCCCACTCGACCTCCGTACCCCGACCCTCGTCGTCGGTGAGGCGCGCGCGAGCGCGGCCGTCGCGGCGAGACAGCCCGGTGAACGCGTTGTTCAGCACGGTGTCGCGGATACGGCGGGGACGCCGGAAGTCGCGGCTCCCGGCATCGTCGACCGCGATGAGGCGATCCGGCAGCATCCGGTCCTCGGTCACGAGCAGCACGCGATCGGCGTCCAGCTCGAAGGTCAGCACGTCGATGGCCCCCTCGCCCTGGGTCCCTGCGGTGAGGTACGGATGCCCGCCGAGACCGAGCGGCGCGGGGCTGTCGCTCTCGTTCGTCGCGGTCACCTCCTGCGCGAGCCCGTCGACCCCGAGCCGGAACTCCACGTCGATGCGCAGCCGCCACGGATATCCGGGCTGCGCAGCGACGACCGCCGAGAGCACGGCCCGGTCGGCATTCCGCTCGACCACCGCGAAGTCGGTCCACGCGACGAGACCGTGCGCGGAGGTGCGCGTCTCGGGCTCGTTCTGCACGAGCCGGTGCACGTCGCCGCCGAACGCGTATTCGCCGTCGCGGATGCGGTTCGGCCACGGCGCGAGCAGCGCTCCGCGCATCGCAGGGCGCAGCTCGTCGGCGGCGAACGGCACGATCAGGTCCACGCCGTCGTGCTGCAGCATCCGCACCGTGGCGCCGACGCTCGCGATCGACGCGCGATACAGACCCGCGGACAGGTCGACCTGGATGCCGGAGCGCGGCGTGCTCACGCGTCGTCCTCTGCCTCCTGCGTGAACAGCAGCAGCTCGGGCAGGCTCGTGGCGAAGTAGTCGGTCACGCCGTCGTCGCGCTTCGCGACCGGCGGGACGTAGGCAGCTCGGGCCTCGCCGAGCGTCGCGGGCGGGTCGGTGCGCGGCATCCCGAGCGCGTCGAACGTGAGATCCCACGCGGCGATCGCCTGTCCTTCCCCTCCCTCCCAGGGCCGGAAGGACCGGGTCCGCAGGATGCCGTGGGCGCGCGCGGCATCGCCCTCGGCCACGAGCAGCCGCACGTACTCGATCGTGAAGTCGTCACGCGTGAGCACGAGCTCCTCGACCGGCCGCAGCGCGGCGAGTCGTTCCGACGGGTCGTGACCGAGGCGGGCGGCGAGCTGGTCCTGCTCGTAGCGGACGCGCGCGTCGCGCGGAGCGAGCTCGACCGCCCGCGCGTACAGCGCCCAGGCCTGCTCCGCGTCGTGCTCGACGTTGTAGGCGGCGAGCCCCGCGTTGCGCAGCAGCACGGCATCCCGGTGTCCGCTGTCGATCGCGCGGTTCCACGCGGCGGCCGCGTCGCGTCGGCGGCCGTGCGCGTAGAGCAGCATGCCGAGGAGCGAGAGGGCGACGCCGTCGGACGGGTCGGCCGCGATCGCGCGCTCGAGTGCCTGCAGGGCGTCGAGGCCGAACGGGAAGGCCCAGCGCTGGTCGGCGGCGCGTGCCCTGGCGCGGTGTCGCGCGGCCCCAGACCGGTCGCCGCGGTCGTCGAGGATCGCCGCCGCGATGTAATCGGCCACCGGACGGACGTTGCCGGATCGCCGCACGGGCGCTGCGACCGCTGCATCCAGCAGCGGCAGGGCGTCATCGTCGGCACCGGCGACGGCAAGGTCGAGCGCGACGTCGAGCAGCAGCCCGGCGTCGTCGAGGTCGTACCCGGCGAGCACGCGCAGGGTCGCATCGAGCGGGTCGACGGTCAACGCCGCGTCGACGATCGCACCCGCTCCGGCCAGGTCTCCGTGCGCGCGCAGCGCCAGCACGCGGAGGGCGATGCGACGGGTGTCGTGGCCGACCGTCGCGTCGAGCTGGTCGAGCACGCGCAGGGCGGCGCGCACGCGCCCGGTGCGCAGCAGCGACCGCACGAGCTCGACGCCGGCCGCCGCGGCCCAGGATCCGTCCCAGCCCGCCTTGCCGAACATCCGCTGTGCCTCGCCCTCCCGACCGAGTCGCGCGAGCGCGAGACCCGCGAGGTAGTACGCCTCCGTGTCCGTCGGGTTCGCGTTCCGGCGCGTCAGGCGGGCGATCGCGACGCGGGCGTGCTCCAGCGCCGCCTCGAACCGCCCCGCCCGGTACGCACGGTCGGCGAGGGCGAGGCGCGTACGGGTGTCGCCGGGGTCGATCCTCAGCGCGGCCCGCCAGTACGGCAGCGGCGAGCGGGTGGGGTGGCGGTTCTGGGCGAGATGCAGACCCGTGAGGTAGAGCTCCTCGACGCTGTCGATGTCGTCGGGCCCGGGCGGCTCCTCGGCCACCCAGGGCTCGCCGTCCGGCGCATCCGACGGCGCCCAGCGCACGAGCAGCCGGCCGTCGGCGTCGACGAGCTCCACCGACAGATCCGGCGAGGGCTCAGCATCCGACTCCAGCGCCTGCGGCTCACCGGGCACGAGATCGGCCGTGCGCTCGGCGACGACGCGCTCCCCGTCGAGGATGCGGAGTGCGGCACCGGGGCGCGGGCTCGTCACGGCGAACCGTGCGGAGACCGTACTCCCCCGCTCGACGTGCACGGCGGCATCGGGCGTCGCCTGGTGCGCGGCGCCGATAGCGGGGATCGGGTACCAGTACTGCGAGAAGACCTTCGTCTCGCCGGGCAGCAGCCACGCGAAATCGGGCTGGTTGTCGGTGTAGACGCCGGCCATGAGCTCGACGTACGGGCCGTCGGCGTCCGTCAGCTGGGCGTCCCAGGCGTGCCCGAAGGGCGCGTCGCCCCACGTCCACTGCTTCTTGCCCGGCGCGTGACGGCGCTCCGCCCAGTGCACGAACCCGGCGCCCGCGGCGTGGTCGTACCCGCCGAAGAAGTCCTGCTGCGAGTCCACGATCATGTACGACGTCGGCACCGGGATGTTCCGGTAGAAGTCGATGCGATCGGCGCCCTCGCGCTCGGCGGCGAGCGCCGGATAGTCGACGCCGTAGTACGGACGGTCGGCGCGCGGGAACGCCGTCAGCGCCCGCCGCGCATGGTCGGCGACGTAGCGCACGTCCTCCGGGAAGAACGACTGGTAGTCGTCGTGCACGCGCGCCGCGACGTTCGCCCACCACAGGAACGACTGCCGCTCGCTCGTGCGGTTGTGCAGACGGGCGACGAGTTCGACCACGGAACTCCCCGGACGCAGGCGGATGCCGTGCTGCGCCGACATGCGGGTGAAGGGATCGTGGTCGTGGCACCACACGGTGACCGATCCGTCGTCGGCGTTCTCGATGGACGTCTCGACCGGCAGGTAGGTGCCCGGTCTGTGGTGCTGGGGCCAGTTGAACTCCACGCCGCCGCTGATCCAGGGACCTGCGAGACCGACGAGCGCGGGCTTGATGACGTTGTTCCGGTAGAAGAAGTCGTACCCGGTGTTCTTGTCGAACCCGATGTGGATGCGGCCGCCGAGCTCGGGCAGCACCACGAGCCGGATGTACTCGTTCTCGAGGTGGATCGCCTGCCATTCGCGCACCGCCGGTTCGTCGGCGATGTGCTCGGTGAAGGGGATCGGGTAGACCTTGCCGCTCGAGCCCTGATACACGCGCTGGTCGAGGTAGAGCGGATGGATGCTGGGCTCCCCCGCCTCATAGGTGCGGATCTCGAGCGGCTCGCTCCACGCGACCGCGTCGCCGCGGTCGAGCGCCTCGCGCGCTGCGCCCGTCGCCTCGGGAAGGACGATCCTGTGACCGGCCGGCGCCTCGGTCGTGGGTGGGTCCATGGTCGATCCGACGTCGGTGCGGCGGTCGTTCATCTGAGGGTCCTCCGTGCAGCAGCGAGCCGCCGACATCGCTCCATCGACGACAGGACGCGTGGTCCTGCCACGAAGCTAGCCGCGCCGAGACCGCGTCCCCATGGTGCGAACGGGGGAGAATATGGACGATCCGATGGAACGGAGCGCCTCAGCGCGGCGCGATCAGAGCCGCTTCAGCATCCGCGTGTTGCCGAGGGTGTTCGGCTTGACGTGCGCGAGATCGAGGAACTCCTCGACACCCGCGTCACCGCTGCGCAGCAGCTGGGAGTAGACGTCGGAGTCGACGACCTGCTCGCCGATCGGGGTGTAGCCGCGGCGGCCGAAGAAGTCGACCTCGAAGGTGAGGCAGAAGAGTCGGCTGAGTCCGAGCACGCGCGCCTGCTCCTCCAGGCGGTCGACGATCGCCCGACCGACGCCGTGGTGCAGCCAGTCGGCGCGCACCATGAGCGTGCGCACCTCGCCGAGGTCCTCCCAGAACACGTGCAGCGCGCCGCATCCGATCAGCTCGCCGCCGGCCTCGGCGACGACGAACTCCTGCACGGCCCCGTAGAGCACGGCGAGGTCCTTGCCGAGCAGGATGCGCTGCTCGACCATGGGCTGCAGGAGATCGCGGATGCCGACGATGTCGGCGCTCCGCGCGGGCCGGACGATGTACTCGCTCACCCGACCAGCCTAGAACCGTCCGCCTGATCGCACGCCGGGTACGCAAGAGGGGCGGATGCCGCAGCATCCGCCCCTCTTGTCGTGTGATCAGTCGTTGCCGGTGATCGCGAGATCAGGGGTGGCCGAGATCTCGCCGCCGCCGGTGTTCACGCCGACCGCGACCTTCTCGCCGCGCGGGCCGTGCTCGAACAGGAACTCGCCGTCCTTCGCATCGACCTTCACGTGGTCGCCGGGGTTGAGCTCGCCGTGCAGGATCTTCTCCGACAGACGGTCCTCGACCTCGTGCTGCATCGCGCGACGCAGCGGCCGGGCGCCGAGAGCCGGGTCGAACCCGATCTCGATGAGGCGCTCCTTGGCGGCCAGCGACAGCTCGATCGTCATGTCGCGGTCCAGCAGACGCTCGCCGAGGCGCTTGGTGAACAGATCGACGATCTGCACCAGCTCCTCCTTGTTCAGCTGCGGGAACACGATGATGTCGTCGACACGGTTCAGGAACTCGGGCTTGAAGTTGCGCTTCAGCTCCTCGTTCACCTTGCCCTTCATGCGCTCGTAGGTCGTGGCGTTGCTGCCCTCGATCTGGAAGCCCACCGGACCACCGGCGATGTCACGAGCACCGAGGTTGGTGGTCATGATGATGACGGTGTTCTTGAAGTCGATCACGCGACCCTGGCCGTCGGTCAGACGACCCTCTTCCAGGATCTGCAGGAGCGAGTTGAAGATGTCCGGGTGCGCCTTCTCGATCTCGTCGAAGAGCACGACGCTGAACGGCTTGCGGCGCACCTTCTCGGTGAGCTGACCGCCCTCTTCGAATCCGACGAACCCGGGAGGGGCACCGAACAGACGCGAGACGGTGTGCTTCTCACCGAACTCGCTCATGTCGAGCGAGATGAGAGCGGCCTCGTCGTCGAACAGGAACTCCGCGAGCGCCTTGGCGAGCTCGGTCTTTCCGACACCCGTGGGGCCGGCGAAGATGAACGAGCCGGAGGGGCGCTTCGGGTCCTTGAGTCCGGCGCGCTGACGACGGATGGTCTTCGAGAGGGCCGCGATGGCCTCCTCCTGACCGATGACGCGCTGATGCAGCGCCTTCTCCATGAAGACGAGCCGCGAGGACTCCTCCTCGGTCAGCTTGAACACGGGGATGCCGGTGGCCTGGGCGAGCACCTCGGCGATCAGGCCCTCGTCGACGACCGCCTGGGTCGCGACGTCACCCGAGCGCCACTGCTTCTCGAGGCGCAGGCGCTCGGCGAGGAGGCTCTTCTCCTCGTCGCGCAGCGACGCGGCCTTCTCGAAGTCCTGCTCCTCGGAGGCGATCTCCTTCTGCTCGCGGACCTTGGCGATCTTCTCGTCGAACTCGCGCAGCTCGGGCGGGCTCGACAGGATCGACAGACGCAGGCGTGCGCCGGCCTCGTCGATCAGGTCGATGGCCTTGTCGGGCAGGAAGCGGTCCGACACGTAGCGGTCGGCGAGGTTCGCCGCCGCGACGATCGCGCCGTCGGTGATCTGCACCTTGTGGTGCGCCTCGTAGCGGTCGCGCAGCCCCTTGAGGATGTTGATCGCGTGAGGCAGGCTCGGCTCGTTCACCTGAATGGGCTGGAAGCGGCGCTCGAGCGCGGCATCCTTCTCGAAGTGCTTGCGGTACTCGTCGAGCGTCGTGGCGCCGATGGTCTGCAGCTCGCCTCGTGCGAGGAGCGGCTTGAGGATGCTCGCCGCGTCGATCGCGCCCTCGGCGGCACCCGCACCCACGAGGGTGTGGATCTCGTCGATGAAGACGATGATGTCGCCGCGCGTGCGGATCTCCTTGGTGACCTTCTTCAGGCGCTCCTCGAAGTCACCGCGGTAGCGGGAACCGGCGATGAGCGAGCCGAGGTCGAGCGAGTAGAGCTGCTTGTCCTTCAGCGTCTCCGGCACATCGCCCTTGACGATCGCCTGGGCCAGGCCCTCGACGACGGCGGTCTTGCCGACGCCGGGCTCGCCGATCAGCACGGGGTTGTTCTTGGAGCGGCGGGAGAGGATCTGCATGACCCGCTCGATCTCCTTCTCGCGCCCGATGACCGGGTCGAGCTTGTTGTCGCGCGCTGCCTGGGTCAGGTTGCGACCGAACTGGTCGAGCACCTGCGATCCGCCCTGGGCGGCAGGGGTGTCGTTGGACTGCGCGCCGACGGATGCCGGCTCGCGGCCGGGCGCACCCGACAGGAGCTGGATGACCTGCTGGCGCACCTTGTTGAGGTCCGCGCCGAGCTTGACGAGCACCTGTGCGGCGACGCCCTCTCCCTCGCGGATGAGACCGAGCAGGATGTGCTCGGTGCCGATGTAGTTGTGGCCGAGCTGAAGCGCCTCACGGAGGCTGAGCTCGAGCACCTTCTTGGCGCGCGGCGTGAACGGGATGTGGCCGGTCGGCTGCTGCTGACCCTGGCCGATGATGTCCTGAACCTGCTCGCGGACGGCGTCAAGGGAGATGCCGAGACTCTCGAGCGCCTTGGCGGCGACGCCCTCGCCCTCGTGGATGAGACCGAGCAGGATGTGCTCGGTGCCGATGTAGTTGTGGTTGAGCATCTTCGCCTCTTCTTGGGCGAGGACGACCACACGACGGGCTCGGTCGGTGAATCTCTCGAACATGCTGTGACTCCTTATTCGCACTGGGGCGAAGCGAGGATCCCTCGACGGTCTCCGCGCCTGTACATCGAGAGTAACCACCGTGCGGAGGCAGTATGCCCGTGTTCGCCGTCGGCATAGCGCCGGGTCGCCGGATGACGGACGGATGCCGGAGCCGCTGTTGACCCGCATATCGAAAGTCGATATGTTAACGATTGTCGGTAACAACGATAGTCGATAAGGAGCGGACCATGTCCTCCACGAAGAACGACCGCGCGCTGAGTCGCGGCGACATCGCAGCCCTCGTCGGGTTCTGCATCGCCGGTGCCGTCATCGCCATGTACTTCACGGTGTACTCGATCATCCGGATCATCGAACTGGCCGGCGGTCAGCAGGTGCCCGTGGCCGTCGAGTTCCTCGGCGACAGCGTGGACCTGCCTCTGTCGACCGGCGGCACCATCGCGGTCGCGCTCGAGAGCGGCACCATCACCGCGCCGCAGCTGCCACTCATCGCCATCGTGCCGGGGATCATCGCTCAGGTGGTGCAGATCATCACCGTCGTGGTCGTCGTCGCCTGTCTGATCCTGCTCGCCCGGATGACGATCGGCGGACGGATCTTCGGCCGGGGGCGCACCGCGCTCGTCGCGACAGCGGGAATCACCGGTCTCCTCGGCTTCGCAGCGGTGCGGTTCTTCGACAACATGCTCGCGAACGCCACGGTCTCCCGCGTCACCGACAACGGGATCGACAACGCCGTCATCACGGTCGAGCCCTTCACCTTCATCCTCGGCGCGTTCGTCGTGGCACTCATCACGACGGTGTTCTCGATCGGCGACCGCCTGCAGAAGGACACGGAGGGCCTGGTGTGAGCCCGGCCGAGAGCGACGACGAGCTCACCGGCATCCACTGCCGCCTCGACGAGCTGCTGGCCGAGCGCGGCATCACGCTGACCGAGCTCAGCACCCGGGTGGGTGTGAGCATCGTGAACCTGTCGGTGCTGAAGAACGACAGGGCCAGGGCGATCCGCTATTCCACGCTGCGGGCGATCTGCGATGCACTGCAGTGCGAGGTCGGCGACCTGCTCGTGCTCGCCTGATCCGGGCGAAGGTCGCCGCACGTGCTCCCCGTCGCAGTTCGTGCCACCGCTGCCCGCCCGGTCTCAGTTCGTGCCACCGCTAGCGCCCCGGTCGCAGTTCGTGTCGTCGGAATCCGCCACGGACGGCACGAAGTGCGACCGGAACGGAGGGCGATACGCGACGGATGCTGGGACGCGACGCGGTCCGGATGATGGGCGTCGCGTTAAGCCGTCGGCGGCTGCGGAGGCTGCGGAGGGGCGGATGACGCGGGCGGCGCGAGGGGTTCGACGACGACCGCGGTGCCGTAGGCGCAGATCTCGGTGAAGTTCGCGATCGATCCGGCGTCGAACCGCATGGCGACGATCGCGTTGCCGCCGCGCTGCTGCGCCTCGGCCCACATGCGTCCCATCACGACCTGCCGAGCCTCGTACATGACCTGCGTGAACTCCGGGATCTCGCCGCCCCCGAGCGAGCGGAATCCCGCCGTGAACCCCTGGCCGAAGTCTGTCGACCGCACCGTGAGGCCCATGACCTCACCGAGCACCTGGGTGATGCGGTAGCCCGGGATGTCGTTCGTCGTCACCATGAACATGAGGCCATCGTGACAGAGCGCGCGGTGAGGGGACAGATCATGGGGTGGGGATTTGTCCCCATGCAACCCCCTCTATGAATTCGCTGTGCGCCAATATTCTGGTGAGCATGAAGCTCAACGACCGGAACCTGCGCCCCGCCTCCCGCCTCCTCATGGCTCTGCCCATCGCGGCACTCGCCTTCTCCCTCGCCGCCTGCGGCGGCCCCTCCCGCCCGTCCGTGGACGACGTCGCCGACGGTCTCGGTCAGGTCTTCGAGGAGCAGGGCATGGGCGACATCGTCACCGACGAGGTCGCCGATTGCTTCGCCGAGAAGCTGGTCGAATCCGACCTGAGCAACGAGACCCTGACGTACATCGCCAACGGCGAGGACAAGCAGGCCAACCAGGAGGACAAGGACCTGACGACCAAGATCATCACGGACAACCTCGAGGAGTGCGCGGCCTGACGCCGATCTCGCTCGTCTCGAAGGATGACGGATGCTTCGGCATCCGTCATCCTTCGTCATATCGGCCCGGGGAATGACAGGGCGCTCCTAGCGTTGAGCGATATGGCGTGCATTTGCGCGCATCGTTCTGTTCCCGCGCGCATCCCCAGGCGCGCATCGATCCTGGAGTTCCCCACCCCATGAGCACCACTGCGCGCACCAAGGCGCCTGACACTCGCGGGCCGGTCCGGAAGCTGCTGACCTCGTTCGGCTTCCAGATCCTCGCCGCCCTCGTCCTCGGCATCGCCGCGGGCCTCATCGCCCGCCAGCTCGGCGCGACCGCCGACAGCCCGAACGGCCTCTCCGCCACGCTCGACACGATCGGCAGCTCGTACGTGACGCTGCTGCGCGCCGCCGTCGTGCCGCTGATCTTCACGGCGATCGTCGCCAGCATCTCGAACCTGCGCCGCGTGCAGAACGCCGCCCGCCTCGCCGGCCAGACCCTGCTCTGGTTCGCGATCACCGCGTTCATCGCCGTGACGATCGGCATCGTGCTCGGGCTCGTGATCCAGCCCGGATCGCGCGCCGGCGAGGGCCTCGAGCCCAGCGACCCGTACACGGTCGGCACCTGGTGGAACTTCCTGCTCGGCCTGATCCCCCAGAACTTCCTCGGGATCGGCGTCAGCACGAACCCCGGAGCCACCGAAGGCACCTTCACCTCGAGCGTGAGCTTCAACATCCTGCAGGTCATCGTCGTCGCGGTCGCCGTCGGCATCGCAGCCCTCAAAGCCGGCAAGAAGGCCGAGCCGTTCCTCGCGTTCACCGAGTCGCTGCTCAAGGTCATCCAGCGCGTGCTGTGGTGGATCATCCGCATCGCCCCGATCGGCACGTTCGGCCTGATCGGCGCCGCCGTCGTCAAGTACGGCTGGGAGAAGCTCGCCTCGCTCGGCTGGTTCGCGATCGCCGTCTACGTGGGCCTCGCGCTCGTGCTGTTCGTCGTCTACCCCGTGCTCGTGAAGACGCACGGCCTGTCGATCAAGCAGTACTTCTCGGGCGTGTGGCCCGCCGTCCAGCTCGGCTTCGTCAGCCGCTCGTCGATCGGGACGCTGCCCCTCACCGAGCGCGTGACCGAGCGCAACCTCGGCGTGCCCCGCTCGTACGCGTCGTTCGCCGTGCCGTTCGGCGCCACCACGAAGATGGACGGCTGCGCCGCGATCTACCCGGCCATCGCCGCGATCTTCGTCGCCCAGTTCTTCGGCATCGAGTTGAACATCGTGCAGTACCTGCTGATCGTGCTCGTCTCGGTCGTCGGATCCGCCGCCACGGCCGGCACCACCGGCGCGACCGTCATGCTCACGCTCACGCTGTCGACCCTGGGGCTGCCGCTCGAGGGCGTCGGCCTGCTGCTCGCGATCGACCCGATCCTCGACATGGGCCGCACCGCGGTCAACGTCGCGGGCCAGGCGCTGGTCCCGGCGATCGTCGCCAAGCGCGAGGGCATCCTGAACGAGGAGCTCTACAACGCGCCGCGCGAGGGCCTGCCCTTCGCCGACGACAGCGACGACGACGCGGACGAGGCGGATGCCGCGGCATCCACCACCGCGCCCGCCGGAGCCCGCTGACCCGCGGTCCACAGCATGAAGCGCCTCGCCCCTTCCCCGGGGCGGGGCGCTTCTGCGTAAGCCCCTCCTGGCACCGAGACCCACCACCCGCGTCGAAACCCATCCCCGGCGACGTCTCGCGTGGTGGGCTTCGACGCTCGTGGTGGGTTTCGGCGTGCGTGCGGACGGCGCGGGGAGGGCGGGGCGGGGCGGGCGGCGCGGGGAGGATGCTGCGGGCGGCGCAGAACAGGACGCTCAGGCGCGACCCTGCTGCCGCGTGGCGCCGCGGGTGTCGAGCGCCAGCTCCTCGGCATCCATCGCGGCGAGCAGCTCGCGCATGACCTCCTCGTCGAGGTTGCCGGCGTCGCGCTCCTCGAGGAGGATGTCGCGGCGCACCTGCAACCAGCCCCGAGAGAGAGCGGCGAGGTCGTCGAACGAGGGGCGCCGCTGCGCGGCATCCTCCACCTCCTGCGCCTCGTCGGTGTCCCGCTCGACGCGCGTCATGCGCCGTGTGAAGGCGTCGAACATCTCGAGATCGACGTTGCCGTGCGTCGCCTCCCATTCGGCGCGCTTCTCCGCGAGGTACTTCTTGCCTGCCTCGCGACTCTTCGCCTTCACCGCCTCGAGAGCCTTCTCATCGTCCTTCTCGTCGCCGTCGCTGGCGATGCCGAGTCCGCGGATCAGCGCCGGCAGGGTGAGCCCCTGCAGCAGCAGCGTGCCGACCGTCACGATGAACGCCACGACGACGATCGCGTGCGACGGCTCGGTGCCGAGCGTCGCGAGGTCGGCCGCGGCGAGCGCGGTCGCGAGCGTGACGACGCCTCGCATGCCCGCCCACGAGATGATCGCGTTGTCCTTCCAGGTCAGTTGAAGTCCGGCCATCCGGTCGCGCACGATCTTCGAGCGCATCTCCTCGGGGTCGTACTCGCTCCAGCGCTTCGACTCGCGCCGCCTGCCGTCGAAGGCGCCGGACTCGACCGCGCGGTCCCAGCGGGCGAGCCGTCGGCGGTCCTGGAAGTTCGCCCACGCATTGGTCGGGTACACGTACAGCGGACGCACGACGAGCACCACGAGCAGCACGGCTCCGGAGAGCAGCAGGATGCGGCCGACCTCCTCGCCGCCCAGGTCGCTGAGCACGCGCGGGAACTGCAGCCCGATGTACGCGAACACGAAGCTCTCCAGCAGCAGGTCGGCCGACAGCCACAGGGGCTTCTCCTGCTGACGCGTCGTGTAGTCGGTGCGCGGGGAGTTGTAGCCGACGAAGAGTCCCATCGCGACGACCGCCAGGACGCCGGACCCGAGCAGGTGCTCGGCGATCGCGTAGGCGCCGAACGGGGCGAGCAGCCCGAACGTGCCGATCACGACGGCATCGTTGATGCGCATGCGCAGCTGGTGTAGCACCGCGCCGAAGACGAGTCCGACCGCGACACCCACGCCGACGGCGAGGAGGAACTGCCAGATGCCGTCCCACACCGTGAGAGTCGCGCCCGCGAGGATCGCCGCGAACACCCGGTACAGCGTCAGCGAGGTCGCGTCGTTGATGAGGCTCTCCCCCGACAGGACGGTCATGATGCGCCGAGGGAGGCCGAGCTTGCGGCCGATCGCCGCCGCCGACACGGCATCGGGCGGCGCGACGATCGCACCGAGCAGCAGGGCGCCTGGGAGAGTGAGCGATGGCAGGATCCACCACGCCACGAAACCGACCGCGAGCGCCGTCAGCAGCACGAGCGTGATTCCCAGACGCCGGATCTGCGGGAGGCTGCGTTTGAACCCCACGAACGAGACGTCGAGCGCGGCGGAATACAGCAGCGGGGGCAGCACGAGGTTGAGCAGCAGGTGCCCGTCGATGTCGACGTCTGGCACGAAGGGGAGGAAGGATGCCGCGAGCGCGACCACCGTCACCAGCAGCGGCGCCGGCCACCCCCGCCATCGCGCGATCGCCGCCACGACGACCGCACCGACGAGCACGTAGAAGATCTCGGCATCCATGCCCTCAAGATACTGCCGTCGGTCACGCGGCTCATTCGCGTCCGGTCGCTCCTTCGGCCAGTTCGCCGCGGAGATCGGCGTTCTCGTCCTGCAGATCGAGCACGCGTCGGATGCCGGTGATGTTGATCCCCTCGTCACGGAGGTCGGTGACGCGGCGCACGCGCGCGAGGTCGTCGTCGCTGTAGCGTCGCGTACCGCCGTCACTGCGCGCGGGTGCGATCAGCCCCTTGGCCTCGAACAGGCGCAGGCTCGCCTCGGGCACGCCGCTCAACTGGGCCGCGACGGCGATGCCGTAGACCGGCATCCCCGGGTCTCGATCGCTCATCGATACTTCCTCCGCTGGGACTTGCATTCTATCTCGGGGTGTTCTATAACAAATCTACAGCAAGCGATGCAGATTACCTGCATCACTCCATCCGCCCTCTGGGCCGCACGAAAGGAGAACCTCATGGCACTGACCTTCGACCCCTTCAGCCAGCTCGATCGCTTCGCCGCGAGCGTGCTGGACTCCGTTCGCGCACCCCGGCTGATGCCGGTGGACCTCTACCGCGACGGGGACCGCTACATCCTGCACGCCGACCTGCCGGGGGCGGACCCCGGCTCGATCGACGTCGATCTCGACGGCGGGCAGCTGACGATCCGCGCGCAGCGCACCGCCGACACCCGCGAGGGCGTGCGCTGGTTGGCACGCGAGCGCGGCGCCGGGTCGTTCCTGCGCCAGTTCACGCTCGGCGACGGCGTCGACCTCGACGGCATCAGCGCGTCCTATGAGAGCGGCGTGCTTTCGGTCATCATCCCGGTGAGCGAGCGCGCCAAGCCGCGCAAGATCACTGTCGAGTCGACCGAGCAGCGTCAGGCGATCGACGCCTGATCGACCGGCGCGGGGCGGGACGGCGGCGTCCCGCCCCGCGCCGCGCGCCCTCCACGAACGCCGAGCCACCCCTTTCGCGCCGAGCCACCCCCGTGCGTGCTGCGCGTACGGGGGTGGCTCGCGCGCACGGGGGTGGCTCGGCGGAGAGGCGTCGAGGCGCCGGGCGTCCGCCCGCTCGGGAATGCCTGCGGGGAGCTCGACGTTGGTCCCGGGGTGACTGCTCTCTCCGTCCTCGACCTCGTCCCGGTGCGCACCGGGCAGACCAGCGCCGAGGCCATCACGGCCTCGCTGTCCCTCGCCGAGGCGGCCGACCGGCTGGGCTATCGCCGGTACTGGTTCGCCGAGCACCACAACATGCCGGCCGTGGCGTCGACCGCTCCCCCGGTGCTGATCGCCGCTGCCGCCACACGCACCTCGACGATCCGTCTGGGGTCGGGCGGCGTGATGCTGCCGAACCACGCGCCGCTCATCGTGGCGGAGCAGTTCGCCGCGCTCGAGGCGATCGCACCCGGTCGCATCGACCTCGGACTCGGTCGCGCGCCAGGCAGCGACCCCGTCATCACGCAGCTGCTGCGCGGATCGGGCACGACCAGCGATGTCGAGCAGTTCCCGCGGCACGTGCAGGACATCGGCGCCCTCGTCTCCGGCGACGGCGCGACCGTGCGCTTCACGTCGGGCGGCGAGTACACCGTGCGCGCGACCCCGGCCGCCACGGGAGCCCCCGAGGTGTGGCTGCTCGGATCCAGCGACTACTCCGCGCGGCTGGCCGCCTCTCACGGACTGCCCTACGTGTTCGCGAACCACTTCTCGGGGCAGGGCCTCGAACGCGCGCTCGACCTGTACCGCTCCGGATACCGCCCGAGCGAGGAGCACCCGGAACCGCGCACGTTCCTCACCGTCAACGCGGTCGCCTCTCCCACGCAGGAGGAGGCGGAGGCCCGTGCTCTGCCGCAGCTGCGCATGATGGCGCGCCTGCGGTTGAACAAGCCGCTCGTCGCCCTCGAGACGGTCGAAGAGGCGCTGGCCGCCGAGACGGATGCCGCGACCGATCAGGTCGTCGAGGCGGCGCGCTCGCGGTGGTTCGTCGGCACGGGCGAGTCGGTGTCCGCCGAGGTGCGCGCGTTCGCGGCGACCCACGGCGTCGACGAGGTCATGCTGTCGCCGGTCGCCGGCGCGTACGAGTCCGAGCCGCGCGACAGCGCCGCCGGGCGGGCGCAGACGCTCGAGCTCGTCGCCGCGGCGATGCGGTAGGGTTCCGGCAGCCACCCGCCCCGCAAGGGGTGGCTTTCGCCGTCACCGAGGCGTAGCGTCAGCGGCAACGGAAGGGGTTCGACGATGAGCACCAAGACCCTCGCCCTCTGGGTGGCGTACGGGACCAACGGCGTGGTCGGCAGCATCCGACACGACGAGGAGGGGTACACCGTGGTGATGGCCGGCTCCGACGCCGCCGCCGGCACGTACCCGAGCCTCGAGTCCGCGAAGGGCGCTCTGCACTCGAAGATGCGGCCGGGCAGTGCCTGGCCGATGTTCCGCGAGCACTGAGCCCGCACGCGGACCGCACGCGCGCAGCCGCCCACGGGATCCGGATCACCCGACGCCGGAGTCCGTCGTACTCTGACTGCATGCGCACCGCCCCGCCACTCACGTCTCCGGATCTGCTGACCGTGGCCGAGCATCGGACCGCGATCCTCGCGGTCACTGGCGCGCTCCCCGCCGAGTCTGTGCCGCTCGGCGAGGCCGCCGGCCGCACTCTCGCCCACACGGTGCACGCCGCCGTCGATGTGCCGCGCTTCGACAACTCGGCGATGGACGGATACGCCGTCCTCTTCACCGACGTCGCGGCGGCGTCGCCCTCCGACCCCGTCGAGCTCCGCGTGATCGCCGACCTTCCCGCAGGCTCCGTCGACGAGCCCGTGCTGCGGCCGGGTTTCGCTGCGCGCATCATGACCGGGGCTCCGGTGCCGCGCACCGCGACGGCCGTCGTCCCGCTCGAGCACACACGTGACGGGCTGCGGTCGTGGAACGATGCGGTGGTGGTCGAGAGGGCGCCCGCCCGACCGGGCAGCCACATCCGCCGGCGCGGTGAGGAACTGCGCGCCGGTGCTCCGGTGGTACCCGCCGGAAGTCTGCTCGGCCCGCTCCAGCTCAGCGCGATCGCCGCCTCGGGGGTCGACGCGGTGAGCGTCACCCGACGACCTCGCGTCGCGGTCGTCTCGACGGGCAGCGAGCTCGCCGCGCCCGGTACCGAGGTCTCCCGGGGCCGCATCCCCGAGTCGAACTCCGTGCTCCTCGCCTCGCTCTGCCGGGCGACGGGAGCCGAGATCGTGGCCGTGAGCACGGTGGCCGATGATGACGCGATCTTCGCAGCGCGCATCGATCGGGCGATCCACGTCGACGGCGCCGACGTCGTGGTGACCTCGGGCGGCGTGAGCGCAGGCACGCACGAGGTCGTGCGGAACGTGCTCGCTGGCCGCATCGCCTTCCGGTCCGTGGCCATGCAACCCGGGCGCCCGCAGGCCTTCGGCGTCATCGACGGCACCCTGGTCTTCGGCCTTCCGGGCAATCCGGCGAGCGCGGCAGCCTCCTTCGAGGCGTTCGTCCGCCCCGCTCTTCTCGCTCTCCAGGGGCGGCAGTCGCTGACGCGCCCGACTCTGCGGGTCGCCGTCGCGGCCGCCTGGCGCAGTCCGACGGACCGCGAACAGTACGTCCCGGTGATGCTCGATCGCACCGACCCCGGCGCGTGGACGGCTCGACCCGCGACCGTAGCCGGCTCGTCGGCAGGCCACCCGGTCGCCGGGCTGGCCAACGCCGACGGCTACGCGGTGATACCGGCGTCCGTCACGGTCGTCTCCGCCGGCGACCTCGTCGACGTCGCTCTGCTGCCATGACCGTCGAGGCCGATCGCTCCGGGGCGATCATCCTCGCCGGCGGCCGCGCGACTCGACTCGGCGGAGCGGCCAAACCGCTGCTCGACATCGGAGGCCGCACGCTGCTCGACCGTGTCGTGCACGCGGTCGCCGACTGCTCGCCGATCGTGGTCGTCGGCCCCGCGGCGGTGACCGCGCAGAAGGTGATCTGGACGCGGGAGGAGCCTCCGTTCGGTGGTCCGGTCGCCGGGATCGCGGCGGGACTCGTCCGGATCGACAGCGCGGAGGTCTACCTCGTCGCCGCTGATCTGGTGCACCCGGACGACGCGGTCGCAGCGCTGCGACGGCATCCGCCCCTCGCAGACGGGATGGACGGGGTCTGCCTGAGCGATGCGGACGGACGGATGCAGTGGCTGACCGGCCGCTACCGCACCGACGCGCTGCGCGCCGCCGTCGCGGCGCTGCCGGCATCCGGGCGCGACGCCTCGATGCGCTCCTTCCTCGCGCCCCTCTCCCTGACCGCGTGCCGCGCGGGCGATCTGGCGGCCGACGTCGACACCTGGCACGATCTGGACCGTGCCCGTGCGTCGATTCCCGCACGCGGACCACGGCAGCCCCTCGAGGAGACCCCATGACGCACCCGCCGCAGCACCTTCCGCCCGAGGCCCTCGCCGAGTGGACTGCGGCCGCGTGCGCCGAGCTCGGCCTCGATCCCGACAGCGTCGACATCGGGCTGATCCTCGGGCTCGCGCGCGATGTCGCGCACGGCGTCGCCCGCCCGGCGGCGCCCCTCAGCGCCTACCTCGTCGGGCTCGCCGCGGGTCGCGCGGGCGACATCGACACCGCGAGCGCCACCGCCGCGCTCAGCCGTCTCGCCGCGACCTGGCGCACGGAGCAGCAGGATGCCGGAACTTCTCTCAACCGGGATCGGCCCGATGTGATCGAGACGTAATCGACCGGTAATCGCGCTCGTGCAGGCCTGCAACATCGGCCCCCTACGTTCGGAGCATCCGATCCGCTCGAACGCCAGGAGCCGCGATGTCTCAGATCACCGGACGCAGCGAGGCCGACACCCGCGCCTCGATACTCACCCACCGGCCCGGCCGCTGGATCGACGGCTGGAACCCCGAGAATCCGGTGTTCTGGGCGGCGGAGGGTCGCTCGATCGCGCGTCGAAACCTGGGCTGGTCGATCTTCGCGGAGTTCCTCGGCTTCATCGTCTGGCAGCTCTGGGGAATCGTCGTCGTGCTGCTGCCGAACGCCGGGTTCGCGCTGTCGACCACCGAGTCGTTCTGGCTCATCTCGCTGCCGAGCCTCGTCGGTGCGACGCTGCGGTTCCCCTACACCTTCCTCGTCGCGCGCTTCGGCGGCCGCAACTGGACCATCGTCTCGGCCCTGCTGCTGCTGATCCCCGCGATCCTCCTCGGCATCGTCGTGCAGAACCCCGAGACGCCCTTCGGCGTGCTGCTGCTCGTCGCGGCCCTCGCCGGCTTCGGCGGTGGCAATTTCGCGAGTTCCATGGCCAACATCACGTACTTCTTCCCGCAGAAGGAGAAGGGCTGGGCACTCGGACTGAACGCGGCCGGCGGCAACCTGGGCACCGCGGTGGCCCAGCTGGCCGTCCCGATCGTGGTCTCCCTCACGGCCGCACTCACCTTCAACCTCTCGTTCGCCGGGTGGATGTGGGTCCCGCTCATCCTGCTCGCGGCATGGGGCGCCTGGCGCTCCATGGACAATCTGTCTTCGGCGAAGGCCGACTTCGCCGGTGCCGCGGCCGCGCTCCGTGAGCCGCACCTGTGGGTGCTCTCGCTGCTGTACATCGGCACCTTCGGGTCGTTCATCGGCTTCTCCAGCGTCTTCCCGAAGCTGATCGCCGACACCTTTCCCGAGTTCTCGACGTTCCAGATCGGCAGCGCCTCTCTCTCGCTCGCCTTCCTCGGAGCACTGGTCGGATCGCTCGCACGACCCTACGGCGGACGACTCGCCGACCGGTTCGGCGGGGCCCGCATGACGATCGCCGCGTTCGCGCTCATGATCCTCGGCGCCGTCTCGCTGCTCGTCGTCCTCGAGTCGGGGAGCTTCGCGCTCTTCCTCGGCTGCTTCCTGCTGCTGTTCATCGCAGCGGGGCTGGGCAACGGCGCCACCTACCGCATGATCCCGAACGTGTTCGCGGCCCGCGGTGCCGCGACCGCCGGAGACCCTCTCACCGTGAGCACTCAGCGCAAGGGAGCGGCGGCGCTCGGCCTGATCTCGGCGATCGGCGCGTACGGCGGGTTCGTCATCCCGCAGGTGCTCGGCGCGGCGAAGAACGCGAGCGGCTCGTACGCCCCCGCGTTCGCCGGATTCGTCGGCGCGTACCTGCTGCTGCTCGTGCTCACCGTCCTCGTCTACGCGATCCCGCGGGCCTCCCTCGCCGGGCACCGGATCTGATCGTGCCGGAGCGCATCGTCGTCGTCGGCGCCGGACCCGTCGGCATCCGCTTCGCCGAGGAGCTCCTTCCGCTCGTGAACTCCGGGCGGGCGACCGTGACCGTCCTGGGCGCCGAGACGGCCGATCCGTACAACCGCGTGCTCCTCGCCGAGCTCGCCGTCGGCGAGGCCACCGCCGCCGAGCTCACCCTCACCACGGGCGCCGCGCTGGCGGGGATCGACCTGCGTCTCGGCGCCCGCGTCGAACGCATCGACCGCGACGCGCGACTCGTCGTCCTCGCCGACGGCACCGTGTGCGGGTACGACCGGCTCGTCCTCGCGACGGGTGCGCGGCCGATCGTCCCCTCCCTCGACGGTCTGGAGACGCGCGGCCCCGACGACACCGGTCTCGACACCCGGCTCACCGGGGGTGTCTGCGTGCTGCGCGACCTGAGCGACGCCGCCCAGGTTCGGGCCGTCGTCGAGCGCGGGGGGCGCGTCGTCGTGCTCGGGGCGGGGGTGCTCGGGATCGAGCTCGCGATGCTGCTCGCCGACGCCGGCGCCGTGCCGTCTGTCGCGCACTTCGGCCCCATCCCGATGCCCCGCCAGCTCGACCGCGGCTCGGCGAGCATCCTCTCGGCCGCTCTGGGTGCGGCCGGGGTCGTCCTCGTGCCGCACACGCGCGCCGCCGGTGTGATCGGTGTGGAGGGCGCCGACGGCATCCGGCGCTTCTCGGCGCTCGTGAGCTCCGATGGCAAGCGCATCCACGGCGACCTGCTGGTGCTCTCGTGCGGAGTCCGCGCGCGCACCGAGCTGGCCGAGGCCGCAGGCCTGCGCGTCGACGCCGGAGTGCTCGTCGACCACGAGCTGCGTTCCTGGTCGGACCCGCGCATCCACGCCATCGGCGACTGCGCCCACGTGGCCGATCCTGTCGTCCACCGCCACGAGCGTCGGGTACCAGGGGGTCCCGCCGGCCTCGTCGGGCCGGGGTGGCGGCAGGCGAGCTGGCTCGCGGCGTCGATCGCCGCGGAGCTCGGCGACCACCGTGACACCGCGGTGCCCGCACCCCTCGCCGACGAGCAGCCGGGAGTCGTGGTGCTGAAGGGCGAACTGGTCGACATCGCCTCGGCCGGAGACGTCTCGGCCGACCCGTTCGCGCCCCTCCCGGCGGGCGAGTCGGCGCCGGGGATCGCCGTGTGGGCCGACCCCGAGCACGGCACGTACGTCAAGATGGCCACGCGCGACGGCATCCTCACCGGGTTCGTGGCGGTCGGGATGCCGCGCGCCGCCGCCGAGTTGAGCGTGCTGTACCTGCGCGGCGGCGAGCTCCCCGCCGATCGGTCGCTCCTGCTGAGACTCGACGATCCGGATGCCGACGCCCTCGCGCCCGCCGGCCGCGACGCCACGGTGTGCATCTGCAACGCCGTGACGGTCGAGGGGATCGAGACGGCGATCGACAGCGGCTGCGGATCGGTCGCGGCGATCGGGCAGAGCACCAGGGCGGGCACGGGATGCGGCGGATGCCGGGCGCGCATCGCCGAGATGCTGCATGCGCACGCCGGAGCCACCGCATGACCGACACGCACTGCCCCTACTGCGCACTCCAGTGCGCGATGACGCTGACGCCGAGCGACGCCGCGACGGCACCGGTGTCGGTCTCCGGTCGGGAGTTCCCCACCAACCGCGGTGGACTCTGCAAGAAGGGCTGGACCTCGGCCGAGCTGCTCTCCGATGCGGGGCGCCTGACCACGCCGCTCGTACGCGGAGGCGACGGCGAGCTGCGTCCCGTCGAGTGGCACGTCGCTCTCGACGTCATCGCGGCGACGCTGCGCCGCATCGCCGACGAGAGCGGCGCGGACGCGATCGGCGTCTTCGGCGGCGGCGGGCTCACGAACGAGAAGGCGTACCAGCTGGGCAAGTTCGCCCGCATCGCCCTGCGCACCTCACGGATCGACTACAACGGCCGCTTCTGCATGTCCTCCGCCGCGGCGGCCGCCAATCGCGCGTTCGGCATCGACCGGGGACTCCCCTTTCCGCTCACCGACCTCGACACGGCCGACACCATCCTGCTGCTCGGGTCGAACGTCGGCGACACCATGCCCCCGTTCGTGTCGCACCTGCAGGGCGCGCGGGCGCGGGGTGGCCTCATCGTCGTCGACCCGCGTCGCAGCTCCACCGCCCGTCTGTGCGCCGACGGCGCCGGCATGCACGTGCAGCCCGTGCCCGGCACGGACCTCGTGCTGCTGCTCGCCCTGATCCATGTCGTGCTGGCCGAGGAGCTCTACGACGCGGGATACGTGCACCAGCGCACCACCGGCGTCGACGATCTGCGCCGTTCCGTGTCGCCGTGGTGGCCCGAGCGCGCCGAGACCGTCACCGGAGTGCCTGCTCGGAGCATCCGGGAGCTCGCCCGCACGCTGGCGCGCTCCGACTCGACGTACATCCTCACCGGCCGGGGCGTGGAGCAGCACGTCGACGGCACCGACACCGCGACCGCCGCGATCAACCTGTCGCTCCTGCTGGGCCTCCCCGGAACGCCGGGATGCGGCTACGGCACCCTCACGGGCCAGGGCAACGGGCAGGGCGGCCGGGAGCACGGGCAGAAAGCCGATCAGCTCCCCGGCTATCGCAAGATCACGGATCCCGTCGCCCGCGCACACGTCGCCGCGGTGTGGGGCGTCGAGCCAGACGACATCCCGGGTCCCGGCGTGCCTGCCGTGGAGCTGCTGCAGGGTGCCGGACTCTCGGGCGGCGTGCGTGCGCTGCTCGTGCACGGGTCCAACGTCGTGGTGTCCTCGCCGAGCGTCGCGAGCGTGCGCGAGGCTCTCGGGCGGCTCGACCTCCTCGTCGTATCGGACTTCTTCCTCTCCGACACCGCGCGGATGGCCGACGTCGTCCTCCCCGTCCTGCAGTGGGCAGAAGAGGAGGGCACGATGACCAATCTGGAAGGGCGCGTGCTCCGGCGGCGCCGCGCCCTCGCACCGCCGCCGGGGGCCCGCAGCGAGCTGTGGATCATGGCCGAGCTCGCCCGCCGCCTCGAGGCGCCCGGCGTGTGGAGTCTCGAGCCGGCCGAGGTCTTCGACGAACTGGCTCGGGCCTCCGCCGGCGGGCTCGCCGATTACTCGGGGCTCAGCCACGCGCTGCTCGACCTGGGCATCGAGGCGCACTGGCCGTTCCCCACGGGCAGTGTCGGCACGCCCCGGTTGTTCGCCGATCGGTTCGCGCACGCCGACGGGCTCGCACGGCTCGTCGCCGTCCGCGCTCGTCCTCACGACCCGGCGGAGCGGGACGCACTCGTGCTCATCACCGGCCGCCTGCTCGAGCACTATCAGAGCGGCACGCAGACCAGACGCATCCCGGAGCTCACCGAGAGGCGACCGACCCTTGTGGCACAGCTGCATCCGTCGACGGCGCGCCGCCACGGCATCGGCGAGGGCGACGGCATCCGGCTCGCGAACTCCCGCGGCGCGGTTCAGGCTCGTGCCGAGCTGACGAGCGACATCAGACCGGACACCGTGTTCCTGCCGTTCCACTATCCCGATGCGGCGAGCGCGAACCTGCTCACCAGCGACCGGGTCGACCCGCACTCGGCCATGCCCGAGTTCAAGCGGGCGCTCGTGCAGGTCAGCGCGATCGGTACCCCAGAGCCTCAGGCCTCCGGCTCGCCGGAGAGGATGCCGCGGAGCCAGTCGCGCGCCTCGACGAACACGTCGTCGGCGTAGCGATCCGGGTACTGCACGATCTGACGGTCGGCGCGCGGGTACGAACCGAGGAAGACCACGCGCGGGCTGAACCGGCGGATGCCGAGCAGCGCGTCGGCCATGCGCTCGTGCGAGATGTGCCCGTCGGCGTCGATGACGAAGCGGTATCGTCCGAGCTCGTCGCCGATGGGCCGCGACTCGATGAGCGACAGGTTGATGCCGCGGGTCGAGAACTGCTCGAGCATCTCCAGCAGCGAACCCGGGTGGTCGTGGGGCAGCTCGACGATGAGCGAGGTCTTGTCGGCGCCGGTGGGTGCGGGGGCGGTGGTGGTCCGTGTGACGAGCACGAAGCGGGTCACGGCCTGGGCGTTGTCGCCGATGCCCTCCGCGAGCACGTCGACGTCGAGGTGCTTCACGATGCCGGGCGCGGCGATCGCGGCCTGTGCGGGCAGCGATCCGTCGAGCACCCCGATGGCCGACGCGACGTTGCTCGCCGCCGGTACATGCGAGTGCGACGGAACGTTCGCGCCGAGCCAGCCGTGACACTGCGCATAGGCGACGGGATGCGCGGCGATCACCTGCACGTCCGCCAGCGTCGTCCCGCGCGGCGCGACGAGCACGAAGTTCACCGGCACGAGGTACTCGCCGATGATGCGGAGCCCGGGAAGCGTCGCAAGGGCGTCCTGCGTCGTGGAGACCCCGCCCTCGATCGAGTTCTCGATCGCGATCATCGCGGCGTAGCTGCGACCCTCGAGCACGTCGGCGAGCGCCTCGCCGACGTTGTGCACGGCCCGCCACTCCTGCCCCCGCGCCTCGGCGACCTGGTCGAGCGCCGCCTCCGTGAACGTTCCGGCGGGGCCCAGATAGCTGTAGGTGCGGCGTTCAGTCACGCGTTTCACCTTAGCCCTCGGCGCGAGACTCGCTTTCGAATCGCGCAAATGGCTGCTTCCGGAGCGGAAACGCGACCAGGTGCGCGATTCGAAAACCGAGAGGTGGTCGCACCGGGTCGACGGGCGTGTCAACGGGGATGCACTCCGGCCGAGTTGAGGGCAGACTGTCTGCATGACGAGCCGTGCCGGCCTCCCTGCGGAGGACACTGACCTGATCGACGTCGACGAGCTGATCGCCGCCTACTACGACCGGAGGCCGAACCCCGACGTCGCGGCCGAGCGGGTCGTCTTCGGCACGAGTGGGCACCGCGGCTCCTCCCTGTCGAACAGCTTCAACGAGAACCACATCCTCGCCACGACCCAGGCGATCGTCGACTACCGCACGGCGCAGGGCATCACCGGCCCGCTGTTCCTCGGCCGCGACACGCACGCCCTGTCGCTGCCGGCCGAACGCAGCGCCATCGAGGTCCTCGTCGCGAACGGCATCGACGTGCGGGTCGACGCCCGCGATTCCTGGGTGCCGACGCCCGCACTCAGCCACGCGATCCTCACGTTCAACCGCGAACTCGCATCGGATGCCGCCGGTCGCGCCGATGGCATCGTCGTCACCCCTTCGCACAACCCGCCGCGCGACGGCGGGTTCAAGTACAACCCTCCGCACGGCGGCCCCGCCGACACCGACGCGACCGGATGGATCGCCGACCGGGCGAACGAGCTCATCGCGAACGGTCTCGAGGGCGTGAAGCGCGAGCGCTTCGCCGACATCGACTGGGATGCCCTGCCGAGCTACGACTTCCGCGACGCCTACGTGCGCGACCTGTCGTCGATCATCGACGTCGACGCGATCCGCCGCGCCGGGGTCCGCATCGGCGCCGACCCGCTCGGCGGCGCGTCCGTCGACTACTGGGCGCTCATCAAGGAGGTCCACGACCTCGACCTCACCGTGGTCAACCCCGAGGTGGACCCCACGTGGCGCTTCATGACGCTCGACTGGGACGAGAAGATCCGCATGGATCCGTCCTCGCCCTCGGCCATGGCGTCGCTCGTCGCCAAGAAGGGCGACTTCGACGTGCTCACCGGGAACGACGCGGATGCCGACCGCCACGGCATCGTGACCCCCGATGCCGGGCTCATGAACCCCAACCACTACCTCGCGGTGGCGATCGACTACCTGTTCTCGCACCGCGCCGAGTGGCCCCGCGACGCCGCGGTCGGCAAGACGCTCGTGTCGTCGATGATCATCGACCGCGTCGCGGAGTCGCTGGGCCGCCGTCTGCTCGAGGTGCCGGTCGGCTTCAAGTGGTTCGTCCCCGGCCTGCTCGACGGCACCGTCGCGTTCGGCGGCGAGGAGTCGGCCGGCGCGTCGTTCCTCCGCAAGGACGGCAGCGTGTGGTCGACCGACAAGGACGGCATCCTGCTCTGCCTGCTCGCGGCCGAGATCATCGCCGTGACAGGCAAGTCGCCGTCGGAGCGCTACCGCGAGCTCGAAGAGGCCTTCGGCTCGTCGGCGTACCAGCGGGTCGACGCCCCGGCCACCCCCGAACAGAAGGCGACGCTCGGCAGGCTCGCACCGGATGCCGTCGCCGCCACGACCCTCGCGGGTGAGGAGATCACCGCGAAGCTCTCGCACGCGCCCGGCAACGGCGCCGCGATCGGCGGACTCAAGGTGCAGACCGAGCACGCCTGGTTCGCCGCCCGCCCGTCGGGCACGGAGGACGTCTACAAGCTGTACGCCGAGAGCCTGCGCGGCCCTGAGCACCTCGCCGAGGTACAGGAGGAGGCCAGGGCGGTCGTGTCGGCCGCCCTGGAGGGCTGAGTCACCGCGTTTCGTCTCGCTCCGCTCGCTCAACGACCTCTCGGGGCATTCCTCGACGGGTCGTTGAGCGAGGAGCGCAGCGACGAGACGAAACGCGGCACCCGACGCACGACGCCGCTCAGCGAGAGCGGGCGAGAGCCGCGCCGGCCTCGCGCAGCCAGCGCGCGGGATCGGCGAGCGCGGCATCCGACGATCCGGCGAGCTCGGTGAGGGAGGCGGATGCCGTGAACAGCGACGTGTCGGAGTCGTCCGTGATGCGTCCCGCCGCGAGCATCGGCGCCGCTCCCGCGGGTGCTGCGAGTCCGGCGATGAACGAGGGCACCTTCCCGTCGCCGGACTGACCGTCGTACGAACCCTCCCCTGTGACGACCACGTCGGCGGAGCGGATGGCGGCCTCGACACCGACCAGGTGCGCGACCTCGGCGGCTCCGGGCACGAGGACGGCGCCCCAGGCGACGAGTGCGGCGCCCGTCCCGCCTGCAGCGCCCGCCCCCGGCAGTGCGGGGTCGAGGCCGAGCAGTTCCGCGAGACGCGCGAGCGCGGCATCCACCCGGTCGATGTCCGCGGGCAGCAGCCCCTTCTGCGGACCGAACACGGCCGCCGCGCCGCGCGGTCCGATGAGCGGGTTGGTCACGTCGGTGAGCACGCGTACGTCCGGGGCGGAGCGCAGTGCGCCGAGATCGACCGAGGCGAGATCGAGGAGTCCGCGGGCTCCCCGGGCGACGGGTGCGCCGGCCGCATCGAGGAACCGCGCACCCAGTGCGGTCAGCATCCCGATCCCGCCGTCCGTGGATGCGCTGGAACCGATGCCGACGACGACGCGCGAGACACCGTGGTCGAGAGCCGCGGCGATCGCCTGACCGAAGCCGCTCGTGTCGGCGTCCCACGGACGCAGCTCGTCGAGCAGTTCGATGCCCGAGGTCGACGCGAGGTCGATGACGGCGGTGCCGCGCGGCGCGCCGTCCTCGGGCGGCAGCAGCAGCCACGCGGAGTCGACGGGCGATCCGGCTGGGCCGTCGACTGTGACGGGCATGCCTAACGCCCCCGGGATGGCCGCCGCGAAGGCGGCAACGGTCCCCTCCCCTCCGTCGGCCATGGGCCGGTGCACGAAGTCGGCGTCCGGCTCGACGGTCGCCCATCCCTCGGCGAGCGCCGCCGCGGCATCCGCCGCCGTGATCGTCCCCTTGAAGCTGTCGGGCGCCAGCACCACGCGCGTCATGCGGCCACCCCCGGCGTGCTCGACCGCTCGACGACCTCGAGCGGCAGGGGCGTCTGTCGCCAGTCGTCGTCGACCGTCGCGCGGAAGGCCTGATAGCCGATCTCGCTCAGCGGCACCCGCACGGTGGTGAGCGCGGGAGAGACGTCCGTCGCCGACGGCACGTCGTCGAAGCCGCACACCGCGATGTCGGCCCCCACGTCGCGTCCGGCCGCGCGGATCGCCGACATCGCCCCGATCGCGATCACGTCGCTCATGCCGAACACGAGGGTGCCCGGTTCGACGCCGTCGGTCAGCGCAGCGGCCATCGCCTCGGCTCCCGACTCACGGCGGAAGTCGCCGCGGAGCACACGGTCGACCGTGCCGCCCGCCTGCTCGAAGCCGCTCGTGAAGCCGGCGACGCGCTCGTCCGACGTGAGCACGCCGGGTGCCGCACCGACCACGATCGCCGAACGGTAGCCGAGCGCGCCCATGCGCCGACCGAGGTCCTCGGCGCCCGATCGGTTGTCGATCTCGACGAGGCGGTTGTCGCCGACGCGGGCCCCGAACGTCACGACCCGGCTGCCGAAGCGGCCGAACCCGTCGAGTTCGGCCTCGGTCGCCGAGAAGTCCTCGCCGGTCGACCGCGAGGCTGCGATGATGAGTCCCTGCGGCCGCTGGCCGCGCAGCGCGCGCACGATCCGCGCCTCCCGCGCCGGATCGCGCTCGGTCACCGAGATCGTGACGACGAGGCCGTGCTCGTCGGCTCCGCGCGCGACGCCGGCGGCGATGAGCCCGAAGTACGGGTCGGCGATGTCGGCGACGAGCAGCGCGATGACCGGCGACGTCCCTCGGACGGTGGCCTGTGCCGAGAGGTTGGCGGTGTAGCCGAGGGCGGTCGCGGCCTGCTCGACGCGCTCGCGGAACGACTCGGCGACCTTCCGCTCCGAGCCGTTGAGCACGCGGGATGCCGTGGCGAGCGAGACCCCGGCCTCACGCGCCACGTCGTGAAGCGTCGGCGCGGCGCCTCGCGACGTGCGCGGCTGGCGCACGCGGGAAGGGCTTTCCGGCAGGGTCATGCCCCGAGCCTAGTGGTCGGGATGGCCGCGGCGTCCGGCCCATCCGGCTGGCGTTTCCCCGGATGACGGGCCGGGCGACGGCATCCGATCAGCCATCCGGGATCCGGCCAGCCATCCGCCCCCGGCCCGCCCGGACCGGGCCTACCCGGCCCCGCCCCCGCCCCGGTCACGGCAGGTGCGGCGACACCGCGGCCCCGAACGACTCCGCCGTGCGCCGCACGACGCGCGCGGGGTCGTCGGCCCACACGTCGGCGTGGAAGATCTCGACCTCGATGTCGCGGTCATAACCGGTGTCGACGACCGCGCGCGTGAGCGATCCGAAATCGATGACTCCCTCACCGGGATAGTGCCGCGACAGCAGCACGTCGGCCGGCAGCGGCGTCTTCCAGTCGCACACCTGATAGGTCGCGATGCGACCCTCGCGTCCGGCGCGAGCGATCTGCTCGAGCACCTGCGGGTCCCACCAGATGTGGAACGTGTCGACGGCGGCCCCGACGACGTGCGGCTCGAAGTCGGCGGCGAGGTCGAGCGCCTGCCCCAGCGTCGACACGACCGCACGGTCGGACGCGTACATCGGATGCAGCGGCTCGATCGCCAGCGTGACGCCCGCCGCCTCGACATCCGGCGCCAGCGCTCCGAGCGCGTCGCGGACGCGTTCCCGTGCCCCGATGAGGTCGCGCGAGCCTTCCGGCAGGCCGCCCGCCACCAACACAAGCACGGCCGTCGACCCGTCGGCGCCCGCCGCGGCGAGCGTCGCCGTCTCCTCGATCGCGCGACGGTTGTCGTCGAGGGCCGCAACCCGCTCCGGTCCATCAGGGAGAGTGAAGAACCCGCCGCGGCAGTGCGTCGTGAAGCGCAGCCCGGAGTCGGCGAGCATGCGCGCGGCGACGTCGAGGCCGACGTCGTTCACGGGCTCGCGCCAGAGGCCGATGGCCTGGATGCCGGCATCCGCCGTCACGCGCAGCGCCGTCGCGAGATCGGCGTGCTTGATGGTCGCCTGGTTGATGCTGAGGCGCGGATCGACGCTCATGCGCGATCCTTCCCGAGGTCGACGCCGTTCAGGCGCAGCATCCCGTGCCAGCGCTCCCGCGCGAGCTCCGGGTCCTCCAGGGCGAGCGAGGCGTTGGCGAGCTCGACGATGCGGCTGAGGTGCGGGAGGCTGCGCGCGGAGTGCAGGCCGCCGACCATCTGGAACGCCGGCTGGTGTCCGTTGAGCCAGGCGAGGAACGCGACGCCGGTCTTGTAGTAGAACGTCGGCGCGGCGAACACCTGGCGGCTGAGCTCCTCGGTCGGGCCGAGGATGTCGAGGTAGCGCTGCGGGTCTCCGGCGTCGAGCGCCTGGATCGCGGCCGACGCGACCGGGGTGATCGCGGCGAACGCGCCGAGCAGGGCGTCGGAGTATCCGCGGTCGCCACCGCCGATGAGGCCGACGTAGTTGAAGTCGTCGCCCGTGAACATCCGCACGCCCTCCGGCAGGCGCTCGCGCACCGAGATCTCGGATTCGGCGTTAAGAAGGCTCATCTTCACCCCCGCGACCTTGTCGGGGTGCTCGCCGATGATGTCGAGCAGCACTGAGGATGCCGTCTGCCAGTCGCTCGCGCCGAAGTAGCCGTCGAGCTCCGGGTCGAAGGCCGGACCGAGCCAGTGCAGTACGACCGGAACGGTCGCGCTCCTCAGCACCTCGCGGTACACGCGGCGGTAGTCGTCGGCATCCGTGGCCGCGCGTGCGACATGACGGGAGGCCATCAGCACCGGGCCCGCCCCCTGCTCCTCGGTGAAGTGCAGCTGCTCCTTGTACGCGTCGATCACCCGGTCGAGGGGGATGCGCTGCTCGTCGACGTGGTCGGTGTTGACCCCGACGACGACGGACGCCCCCTCCTCGCGGGCGACCTCGGCGCTGCGGGCGATGAGCTCGCGCACCGCGGCCGGGTCGAGACCCATGTTGCGCTGTGCGGTGTCCATGGCGTCGGCGACGCCGAGCCCCCACGAGTAGACGTTGCGGCGGAACGCGAGCGTCGCGTCCCAGTCGATGTCGGCCGGGCGGCCCGGCGTGTTGTCGGCGTGCACCTTCGGCACGACGTGGGCCGCGGCGTAGGCGACGCGGCTCCGCAATGGAGCGGTGGGTCGTGCGTAGCCCGCGCCGTCCTGCAGCGGGGCGTCGGAGAGCGAGCCGTCCGGCGCGAGCAGTCGGAGCGCGCTCATCGCAGCGTCAGCGGCTCGAGCGGCACCTTGCGCCCCTCGGCGGAGGAGGTGAGGCCGGCCTCGGCGAACTGCACGCCGCGCGCGCCGGAGAGCAGGTCGAACGGGTACGTCGTGCCCTCGACGTACGAGATCAGGTACTCCTGCCACTGCTGACGGAATCCGTTGAGGAACACGTCGTTGGTCGGCACCTGCTGCCAGTCGGCGTCGTAGTCGTGGCCGTCTTCGAGGTCGGGATTCCACACCGGCTTGGGCGTGGCGTTGCGGGGCTGGATCTTCGCGCCGAACAGCCCGACGACGGCGGATCCGTGCGTGCCGTCGACCTGGAACTCCACGAGCTCATCGCGGTTCACGCGCACGGTCCAGCTGGAGTTAATCTCGGCGATGATGCCGCCCTCGATCTCGAAGATGCCGTACGCCGCGTCTTCGGCGGTCGCGGTGTAGTGCTCGCCCTTCTCGTCCCAGCGATCGGAGATGTGCACGGCCGCCTGCGCGTACACGCTCGTGACCTCGCCGAAAAGGTTCTCGAGCACGTAGTTCCAGTGCGGGAACATGTCGACGATGATGCCGCCGCCGTCTTCGGTGCGGTAGTTCCAGCTCGGACGCTGGGCGGGCTGCCAGTCGCCCTCGAACACCCAGTACCCGAACTCGCCGCGCACCGAGAGGATGCGGCCGAAGAAGCCCGAGTCGATCAGTCGCTTGAGCTTCTGCAGACCGGGCAGGTAGAGCTTGTCGTGCACGACGCCGGTCTTCACTCCGGCCTCGTCGGCGAGACGAGCGAGCTCGATGGCCTCGTCGAGCGATTCGGCGGTGGGCTTCTCGGTGTAGATCGCCTTGCCGGCGGCGATCGCCTTGCGCAGCGCCGACGCCCTGGCCTTGGTCACGAGGAAGTCGGCGTAGATCTCCCACTGCGGGTCGGCGAGGGCGGCATCGAGATCGGTCGTGTAGTCGTCGATGCCGTGCTTCGCCGCGAGCTCGGCGAGCTTCGCCTCGCTGCGGCCGACGAGGAGCGGTCTGACCGTGATGCGGGATCCGTCGGGCAGCTCGATGCCGCCCCCGTCGCGGATCGCGAGGATCGACCGCACGAGGTGCTGCCGGTAGCCCATACGCCCCGAGACGCCGTTCATGATGATCCCGATCTCGCGGGTCGTCGGCTGTGCCATCAGTGATTCCGTTCCTGTCGATGCCGTCGCGACCTCGATCGCGGTGGGTAAACGCTTTCCGCGATCATGACATGGTGCCGGGGAGTTACGCAAGCGCTTTCGTTCGCGGTGGTACCGAGCCGATCGGGCGGCTGCTGTCGGCCGCGCGAAAGGGGTCAGCGCGCGCTCGACCGCTCGACGAGCATCGTCGGCACGACGGACGCCCGCTCCACCGCCTCGCCCTCGATGTCGCCGACGAGCAGCGCGACGGCGCGATGCGCGAGCGCCGAGAAGTCCTGGCGAATCGTCGTGAGCGGCGGGCGGTAGTTCGCGGCATCCGGTACGTCGTCGAAGCCGATCACCGCCACGTCATCCGGAACGCGGCGTCCGGAGTCGGCCAGCGCACGGAGCAGGCCGAGCGCCATCTGATCGTTGGCGCAGAAGACCGCGGATGCTGCGGCGAGCGCGTCGGCCGCTGCGTGGCCGCTCTCGGGCGACCAGTCCCCGCGCACCGTCTCGGGGATCTCGGCGCCGGCCGCGAGCAGCGCCTCGCGCCAGCCGCGCTCCCGTTCGGACGCCGCGAAGGAGTCGGCAGGCCCCGCGAGGTGATGCACGGTGCGGTGCCCGAGCCCCAGCAGGTGCGCCGTCGCCGCGGCCGCTCCCCCGGCGTGATCGCTGTGCACGACGACGAGGTCGGACTCCTCCGGCGCGTCGACCACGACGAGATGGAGTCCGCTCGGCCGCTGGGCGGGCAGGAGAGCCGAGGCCTCGTTGAGCACGATCGCGCCGTCGACTCCCTGATCGGCGAGCCGCTCGAACGCCTCGCCCACCCCTCCCGCGGCAGCGGTCACGAGGGTCAGGGCGTAGCCGCGCTCGGCGGCCGCCTCTGCGGTGGCCTGCAGCATGCGCGAGTTGCCGACCGTGGCCAGCGTGGTGACGACCAGGCCGATGGTCTGCGAGCGACCCGTGCGCAGAGCCCGCGCCGCGCGGTGCGGTCGATACCCGAGCTCGGCCATGGCCCGCTCCACGCGCTCGCGCGTGGCCGGGTCGACGCGGGGGCTCTCGTTGACCACGCGCGAGACCGTCTGGCCGGAGACTCCTGCGCGCGCGGCCACCGCCGCCATCGACACGCGTCCCATCCGGCCCCTCTTTCGCCGCCCAATCAGCCATGTTGACGTTACCACGGCTGCCCGTCTACCATGTTCACGTGAACACGACCCCCGTCGCCGACCTGCGCGCCGAGCCTCTGACCTCCGGCGTCGTGAAGCGCTCCACGACCCTCTCCGACGGTCGAGAGCTCATCTACTTCGACGATCCCGATACCGAGCTGGGCCCGGAGCGCGCAGTCGACGCGCGCGCGCTCGATGCCCGCGGCGACACGGCGACGATGCGCCTCGACGTGCTGACGGGCGACTGGATCACGGTCGCGGCCAACCGGCAGAACCGCGTGATGATGCCCGGCGCCGACGCCGACCCTCTGGCGCCCCAGACGCCGACCAACCCCTCCGAGGTGCCGTCGCGCTACGACGTCGCGGTCTTCGAGAACCGCTCGCCGGCGTTCGGCCCCGCCCTCGCCGAGGCCGTCGGCGCCGCGCCCGCCGCGAGCAACCCGCCGCGCGGACTCGACGACCTCGATGCGCTCGGCCTCGGCCGCACCCGCACCTCGGTCGGTCGATGCGAGGTCGTGTGCTTCAGCCCCGAGCACACCGGCTCGTTCGGGACGCAGACCGTCACGCGAGCCCGCACCGTCATCGAGGCCTGGGCCGACCGCACCGCCGCGCTGTCGGCGCTGCCCGGCGTCGAGCAGGTGTTTCCGTTCGAGAACCGGGGCGAGGCGATCGGGGTGACGCTGCCGCACCCGCACGGCCAGATCTACGCGTACCCGTACGTGACCCCGCGCACGACCCGTCTGCTCGAGAGCGTCGACCGCACGGCCCCCGATCTCTTCGACCGCATCCTCGCCTTCGAGCAGGAGTCCGAGCGCGTCGTGCTGCGCGGTGAGCACTGGACCGCGTTCGTCCCGTTCGCCGCGCGGTGGCCGCTCGAGGTGCACCTCGTGCCGCACGAGCACGTGCCCGACTTCGCCGCCACGACGCCCGAGCAGCGCGACGAACTCGCGCCGATGTACCTGCGGCTCCTCCGCGGCGTCGACGCGCTCTACGACTCGCCCACCCCGTACATCGCGGCCTGGCATCAGGCACCGGTCCACATCGGACGTGAGTCCGTGCGTCTGCACCTGCAGCTGACGAGCCCGCGCCGGGCGGCCGACAAGCTCAAGTTCCTTGCCGGCTCCGAAGCGGCGATGTGGGCGTGGGCCGCCGAGGTGACGCCCGAGCAGGGCGCCGCGCGGCTGCGTGCGGCGATCGAGAGCATCGAGGAGGTGTCCGCGTGAGCGCTGCAGCGAACACCGCCCCCGAAACCATCCTCCGCGCGACCTCCCTGCTGGCCGACCTGACCGGGTCTGCACCGGAGGGGATCTGGTCGGCGCCCGGCCGCGTCAACCTCATCGGCGAGCACACCGACTACAACGACGGGTTCGTGCTGCCCTTCGCGATCCCCCACCGCACGGCGGCGGCGGTCGCGCGGCGGGACGACGACCGCATCCGCGTCGCATCCACGTTCGCCGATGAACCGGTCGAGGTCGCGCTCGACGAACTCGGCACGCTCTTCCCCACCCCGACCGGATCGTCGCCGCGCGTCCCGGAGTGGGCCGCGTACCCGCTCGGCGTCGCCTGGGCGCTGCGCGAAGCGGGTGCCGACGGGTTCGGCGTCGACATCGCTCTCGCCTCCGACGTGCCCGTCGGCGCCGGTCTGTCGTCGTCGGCCGCGATCGAGGGCGCCACGGCGTCGGCGCTGAACGAGCTGTGGGATGCCGGACTCGACCGCACGGCCCTCGCCCGCATCGGCCGCCGCGCCGAGAACGAGGCCGTCGGCGCACCCACCGGCATCATGGACCAGATGGCCTCGATGCTCGGCGAGCCCGATGCCGCGATCTTCCTCGACTGCCGCTCGCTCGACGCGGTGCCGGTTCCCGTGGGCGTGGTCGACGCCGGACTCGCCATCCTCGTCATCGACACGCGCGTCTCGCACTCGCACGCCACGGGCGGCTACCGCGAGCGCCGGGCGTCGTGCGAGAGGGGCGCCGAGCTCATGGGCGTTCCCAGTCTGCGCGACGTCTCGGTGGACGACCTGCCGCGAGCGGCCGAGATCATGGACGACGTCACGTTCCGTCGCGTGCGCCACATCGTGACCGAGAACCAGCGGGTCCTCGACACCGTCCGCACGCTCAGGGAGCGGGGAGCCCGCGCGATCGGCGATCTGCTCGTCGCCTCGCACGCGTCGATGCGCGACGACTTCGAGATCTCGGTTCCCGAGCTCGACACCGCGGTGGAGTCCGCCCTCGCGGCGGGGGCCATCGGCGCGCGGATGACGGGCGGCGGATTCGGCGGAGCGGCGATCGCGCTGATCGAGGCCGACGCCGAGGCGAGAGTGTCGGATGCCGTGCGCGCCGCGTTCGCGGCATCCGGTTTCGCGGAGCCGACCGTGTTCACGGTCGTGCCCTCCGCCGGGGCCGGACGCGATGCCTGACGGTTTCGAATAGCGCGAATTGCAGTCCGCGGCCCCTCAGAACTGCAATTCACGCGATTCGAAAGCGCCTGCGAAGATAGGTCGGGCCGCGTCGAGCGCGGCAGGAGAGGAAGACATGTCCTGGATCGTCACCGGCGGAGCCGGCTACATCGGCGCCCACGTCGTCCGTGCACTCGCGGATGCCGGGCTCTCACCCGTCGTCATCGACGACCTCTCCAGCGGCGTGACCTCGTTCGTTCCCGAGGGGGTTCCGTTCGTGCGCGGATCGATCCTCGACCGCGAGCTCGTCGAGCGCGCTCTTCGCGAGCACGGCGCCGAGGGGGTCATCCACGTCGCGGGCTTCAAGTACGCCGGCGTCTCGGTGCAGCGGCCGCTGCACACCTACGCGCAGAACGTCGAGGGCACCCGGGTGATCCTCGAGGCGATGGAGGCGGCGGGCGTGCGCAACATCGTGTTCTCCTCGTCGGCCGCGGTGTTCGGCACCCCCGACGTGCCGCTCGTCGTCGAGAGCACCGAGAAGAAGCCGGCCAGCCCCTACGGCGAGTCCAAGCTCATCGGCGAGTGGCTGCTGCGCGACCAGGCGGTCGCGACCGCCGACTCGGATGCGCCGCTGCGGCACACCTCGCTGCGCTACTTCAACGTCGTCGGATCGGCCGACCCGACCGTGTACGACGTGAGCCCGCACAACCTCTTCCCCATCGTGTTCGAGAAGCTCATCGCGGGTGAGACCCCGCGCATCAACGGCGACGACTACGACACTCCCGACGGCACGAACGTGCGCGACTACGTGCACGTCGGAGACATCGCCGCAGCGCACGTCGCCGCCGCCCAGCGGCTCGCCTCGGGAGAGCCGATCGAACCGGCGTACAACCTCGGATCCGGTGACGGCCTCAGCGTGAAGCAGATCATGGATGCCGTCGCCCGCGTGACCGGCATCGACTTCACCCCGGAGATCGGCCCGCGCCGCGCCGGCGACCCCGACCGCATCGTCGCCACCGGAGAGCTCGCCGCCCGCGACCTCGACTGGACCATGCGCTACTCGGTCGACGACATGGTGCGCACGGGCTGGGAGGCACGCCGCCGCGCGAGCTGACCGCCCCGCACCCCGACCCACCCCCCTGGGCCCGAGCCACCCCGTTGCGCAGGCGTCAGAGCGGGGTGGGTCGGTGAGACAGGGGTGGGTCGGGGCACGAGCTGACGGCGCGAGCCGCGCGGTCAGAGGTCGCGCGCACGGATGGGGTAGAACCAGAAGCACAGCCACGCGAGCGCGGTGAACACCAGCGGCACGACGGCGACCATGATGCGGATGCCGCCGTCGACCGTGTCCGGCTGCGCATCGCCGAGCGACGCGTCGAAGCCCGACGAGGTGAGCACAGCCGCCGCGACCACCGCCTGGAGCACGACCGAACCGCGCACGACGAAGCCGTTCACACCGAAGTACGCCCCCTCCCGGCGGTGGCCGGTGCGCACGGCATCCTCGTCGATGATCTGCGACAGCACGACCTCGAGCAGCTGGAGCAGACCGCCCACGCCGACGCCCACGGCGACGCCGATCAGCGCGGCGGCGAGGACGCTCGTCGGCAGCAGGTAGCCGAGCACGGCGACGCCGAACACGGCGACGCTCCACAGCAGGGCGGTGCGCGGCGAGGTGCGGCGCACGACAGCGCTCCACAGCACGATCGACGGGATGGCCGTGACGAAGATCGCGCCGAGCAGCAGAGTCCCGTCGCCCTCGGCCGCGCCCAGCGAGTACCGCACGTAGAAGGGGATGGCGGCGAGGATGACGGCGATCGACGTCTGCACGAACAGCGAGCCGAGCACGTAGGGCACGAAGGCGCGGTTCGCGAACGTGTAGCGCAGCTGGTCGACCCACCGCATGGCCTCCGAGGCGGTCTCCGGTACGCGCCGCTCGACCATGCCGCCGGCGAACGACCACACCAGCAGTGCCAGGCACACGGTCGACAGGACGATCGCCATGCCCGGCCACCCGATCCAGCCGTAGAGCGCGGGCGCCCCGGCGGTGCCGAGCACCATGCCGAGGATCGCGAAGATCTGCCGGGGCACGTTCCCCCGCGCGCGCTCCTCGGTCGTGCGGAAGATCTCCGGGAACAGCGCCGAGATGTTCAGCACCACGACCACGAACGCGATGTCGTAGACCGCGACGACGACGAGGAACCACGCGATGAGCCCCGGTACGGGCAGCGCCGGCGGCATCCAGACGAGAGCGAACGCGACGACGAGCGGCACGATGCCGAGCCCGATCCACGGGATGCGCCGACCCCACGGAGTGCGGAGGCGGTCGGAGAGCGCCCCGACCAGCGGGTTCAGCAGCGCGTTGAGCACACCGTGCGCGATCATCGCGGCGGCGACCCACTCGGGCGGCACTCCGAGCTGTGTCACGTAGAAGTACACGACGAACGCCGAGAACGTCTGCGTCATCAACTGGGTCGGGAAGCCGGACGCGCCGAACGCGATCGTCTGCACCCTCGTCGGGGCGGCGTCGAGACGGCGGTCGCGCAGTCGGGTCGTCAGCGAAGTCATGCTCGTCCCTTCCGCTGCAGCTCGCGCAGGGCGCGCCAGCCGATCCGCACGAGCCCCTCGTCGGCGATCACCTGATGCACCGCGGGGTCCGACAGCAGCCGCAGCTCGTGTCCGCGCTTCTCCGCGGCGAAGTCGACGGCGGACCGCAGCTCGACGTCGTCGACCATCGGATGCAGGTAGATCTCGGTCACGCCCGCCGGGACGGCGCGCAGCAGGGCGAGGAAACCATCGCGCATCTGCTCGTACGTCTCTCCGGGGGCCTGCTCGAACGGGTGCGTCCACAGCCGATCGATGATCTCGACGCCACGCGCATCGGCGGCCGCGGCCGTCTCGGCGAGCTTCGCCCGCAGCGCTGCATCGTCGTCGGACCCGGTCATCTCCCGCGGCAGCCGGAAGGGCAGCCCGTGCCGTGCGGCGATGTCGAAGACAGCGCCGAGGAAGTCGCGCCCCGTGAGCAGTCCGTAGACCGATCCCATGTGGTTGTCGAGATGCGTGACGTCGACCCCGGCATCCAGGGCGGCCTGCACCTGGGCCGCGAGCTCGGCGGCGACATCGGCCTCGGCGGCATGCTGCTCGACGGCCAGCACATCCGCCGGGAAGAACCCGGCGTCGTCGACGAGCGTCGTGCCGGTTCCCGTGAGGGGACGCCAGCGGTACCGCGTCCACTCGCTCGTCAGCACGAGATGCACGCCCACGTCGAGATCACGACGGGATGCCGCGAACGCCAGCGCCTCCGGTGCCCATGCGCACGGCACCATCACGGTGGCCGAGTCGATCGCGCCGTCGCCGAGCAACCGCATGATCGCGGTGTTCGCGGCGTGGCACATGCCGAAGTCGTCGGCGTTGAGGATGACAGCCCTGGCTCCCGGCTCGAGGCCCAGGCGGTCGGCGAGGTCGGAGCTCATCTCCCCGCCCTGTCGGCCGACGGGACGAGACGCGAGAAGACCGTGGCGCGGAGCGCGGCGGCCGACTCCTGCACGGCGCCGACGAGCGGCGCCTCCGGGCCGAACGACGAGACGATGAAGCGCATCGGCAGCTGGGCCGCGAACTCGTCGGCGACCCGGGCGACGGCGTCGACGAGCACGGGATGCGCCGCGGTGCCGCCGAGGATGAACGCCTCGGGGTCGAGGATCAGCGCGACGCTGCCCGCGGCGATCGTGAGGCGGCGGCCCATCTCGGCGGCCATCGCGATCGCGGCCGCGTCACCCGCGGCTGCGGCATCGAGGTGCTGATCGATCGTCTCCTCTGGGTCGCGGCCGTGCACGAGAGCGAGGTCACGCACGACGGCGTCGCCGAGCACGGGAGCGCCGATCGGGAGCGGGGTCTGCGGCAGGTACATCACCTCTCCCGCGACGCCCGAGAAACCTCGGTGCAGCCGCCCGTCGATGACGATGCCGCCGCCGAGACCGCCGTCGAGCAGCAGCAGGGCGAAGCTCGCGAGCTCGGCGCCGCGGCCGTCACTGAGCTCGGCGAGCGCGGCGAGGTTCACGTCGTTCTCCACCCGCACGGGGCAGCCGAGCCTGGCCGAGAGCGCCGAGCGGAATGCCCCGCCGTCGGGCCCCTGGTCGTCGCGGATCCCCCCGTCGGCCGTCACGATGCCCGGCACCCCGACGACCGCCACGTGCAGCGGACCGCTGACCGACGCCAGGCAGGCGTCGATCAGCTCGGCGATGTGCTCGACGCGGTCGCCCTTGAGCGGGAAGGGGGCGTGGTTCTCGACGCGCACGGCGCCCGTCGCGTCGACGAGCGCGATGTGTGCGGCGACGGTGTCGACGTGCACGGCGGCCGCGAACCCGAGGGCCGGATGCAGTGCGACACGGCCCGCGGCGGGCCCGCGCGTCTCCCGGTCGACGCCGGCCGGGGCGACGGCATCCGTGCCCTCCAGCATCCGGAGCACCTGGGTCACGGCGGTGCGCGAGAGTCCCGTCTCGGTCATGAGCTCCGCCCGGGTCAGCGGTCCGCGGCGGGCGAGCGATTCGAGGATGGCGCGCCCGTTGAGGGTGCGCAGCAGAGTCTGCGGACCGGCGAGCGGTCGTGCCATGAGGATCCCCCCGGAGTCGACGTGCGACCCAGCATAGACACATCGCGTCTCACCGGTCGAGCGGTCATTCCAGTGCTGTCATCACATGCTTCAGGCGCGTGTAGTCGTCGAAGCCGTACTGCGAGAGATCCTTGCCGTAGCCCGAGTGCTTGAAGCCGCCGTGCGGCATGTCGGACACGAACGGGATGTGGGTGTTGATCCACACGCAACCGAAGTCGAGGTCGCGCGAGAACCGCATCGCCCGCGTGTGATCGCGCGTCCACACCGAGGAGGCCAGCGCGTACGGCACGTCGTTGGCCATCGTCAGCGCCTCCTCCTCCGTGTCGAAGGCCTGCACCGTGAGCACCGGGCCGAAGATCTCGCTCTGCACGGCCTCGTCGTCCTGGTGCAGGCCTGTCACGATCGTCGCCTCGTAGAAGTAGCCGCGGTCGCCCTGGCGGCGCCCGCCCGTGGCGATCGTCGCGTGCGCGGGAAGGCGGTCGACGACGCCCGACACCTGCGCGAGCTGCGCGGCGCTGCTGAGCGGCCCGTAGAGCACGCCGTCCTCGTGCGGACCGCCCGTGCGGGCGTCCGTCCTCGCCTTCTCCACCAGCGCCGCGACGAACTCGTCGTGCACAGAGGAGTGCACGAGCACGCGGGTGGCGGCCGTGCAGTCCTGCCCGGCGTTGAAGAACGCGCCGGTGACGATGCCCGAGGCCGCCCTGTCGAGGTCGGCGTCGGGGAACACGATCGCCGGCGCCTTGCCGCCGAGTTCGAGGTGCACGCGCTTGACGTCGGCGGCGGCCGAGCGGGCCACCGCCATTCCCGCCCGCACCGACCCGGTGATCGCGACCATCTGCGGCGTCGAATGCTCGACGAGCGCCACCCCGGTGTCGCGGTCGCCGAGCACGACGTTCAGAGTGCCGGCGGGCGTGTGCACGGCCACGATCTCGGCGAGCAGCAGCGTGGTGAGCGGGGTCGACTCGGCGGGCTTCAGCACCACGGTGTTGCCGGCGGCGAGCGCCGGTGCGATCTTCCAGACAGCCATGTTGAGCGGGTAGTTCCAGGGCGTGACCTGTCCGATGACGCCGATCGGCTCGCGGCGCACGAACGAGGTGTGGCCGGCGAGGTACTCGGCGGCGGCGCGACCTTCGAGGCTGCGGGCGGCGCCGGCGAAGAACCGCAGCTGGTCGATGGACTGCAGGATCTCGTCGGCGACGAGGCTGGCCCGCGGCTTGCCCGTGTCCTTCGACTCCAGGTCGGCGAACTCCTCGGCGCGGGCCTGCATCTCGTCGGCGATGCGGAACAGTGCCAGCTGCCGGTCGGCCGGGGTCGTGTCGCGCCAGACGGGGAACGCGGCGGCGGCCGCGGTGTACGCGGCGTCGACGTCAGACGCGTCCGACACGGGCAGCTCGCCGTACGTCTCCTCCGTCGCCGGGTCGATCAGCGGCATCCGCCCTGCTCCGTTCACGGGAACGCGTCGACCGCCGATGAAGTTCTGCAGGGGTTCTGTCGCCATGCCCGCCATGCTAGCGAGCGAATCACGAATACAGAAGGGCAAACTGAGAATAACGATGGAATCAGTTGCCAATCACCGAAGGTCCTGTCAATATCGACACATGAGTGGCCCTTCCAAGCAACCGATGCTCGATGACATCTCGAAGCGCATCGTCGAACTCCTGCAGGAGGACGGACGCCGGCCCTACGCCGAGATCGGCCGCGAGGTCGGTCTCAGCGAGGCCGCCGCCCGCCAACGTGTGCAGCGGATGACCGAGGCCGGCATCATTCAGATCGTCGCGGTGACCGACCCCATGCAGCTCGGATTCCACCGGATGTCGATGATCGGCATCCGCGTCACCGGCGACCCGCGCGCGGTCGCGGAGCAGCTGACCGAGATCACCGAGCTCGCCTACGTCGTGGTGACCCTCGGCACCTTCGACATCCTCGTCGAGGCCGTGTGCGAGAGCGACGCCGACCTGCTCGACCTCATCGCCACCCGCATCCGCACCATCCCCGGCGTCATCCACACCGAGAGCCTGCTGTACGCCGGGCTCTACAAAGACCTCTATAACTGGGGCACGCGCTGACCGCGCGTCCCTTCCTGCCGTCCGCTCGTCCGCCCGCCAGCCGATCCGCACCGGAGTGATCATGGGAACCACCGTCTTCGAACGCCAGCGCCCCTCGGATGCCGTCATCGACGCGTCCCTGCACGGCACCGCGCTGAGCGTGTTCTGGCTCGACGACGTCGAGCGGCCGACGCACCCGCCGCTCACCGGCACGGTGGCCGCCGATCTCGTGATCGTCGGCGGCGGCTACGCAGGCCTGTGGACCGCGGTGCGTGCGAAGGAGCGCGACCCGCAGCGCCGGGTCGCGCTGCTCGAAGCGTCGCGCATCGCGTGGGCGGCCTCCGGTCGCAACGGCGGCTTCTGCGAGGCGAGCCTCACGCACGGCCACGAGAACGGGGTGACCCGGTGGCCGCAGGAGATCGACCGCCTCGAAGAGCTCGGACTCGAGAACCTCGACGGGATCGCTCGGACAGTCGAGCGGTACAGGATGGATGCCGAGTTCGAGCGCACGGGCGCGATCACGCTCGCCGTCGAACCTCATCAGGTCGACTGGCTCCGCGAGGAGGAGGGCTTCCTCGACCGCGAGGCCGTGCAGGCCGAGGTGCACTCACCCACGTTCCTCGCGGGCGCGTGGGACCGCGAGGCCACCGCGCTCGTGCACCCCGCGAAGCTCGGCCTCGAGCTCGCGCGGGTCGCCGCCGATCTGGGCGTCGAGATCTTCGAGCACTCGCTCGTGCGGACCATCGAGGGAGACGGGTCGGGACCGATGACCGTCGTGACCCGTGACGGTGGCCGCGTGATCGCCGATCACGTCGCGCTGGCGACGAACGTCTTCCCGTCGCTGCTCAAGCGGAATCGCCTGATGACCGTTCCCGTGTACGACTATGTGCTCATGACAGAGCCGCTGAGCGCCGAGCAGCTCGCATCGATCGGCTGGTCGAATCGCCAGGGTCTCGCCGACAGCGCGAACCAGTTCCACTACTACCGGCTCACGGCCGACAACCGGATCCTGTTCGGCGGCTATGACGCGGTGTATCACTTCGGCGGCAAGGTGCGCTCCGAGTACGAGGACCGGATGGAGAGCCACCGTAAGCTCGCCTCGCACTTCTTCACGACGTTCCCGCAGCTCGAGGGACTCCGCTTCACCCACCGATGGGCCGGGGCGATCGACTCGTCGAGCCGGTTCTGCGCCTTCTTCGGCACGGCGCGTCGCGGACGAGTCGCCTACGCCACCGGCTTCACCGGCCTCGGAGTCGGCGCAGCCCGGTTCGCGGCCGACGTCATGCTCGACGAGCTGTCGGGCGAGAAGACGGAGCGCACGGAACTGGCCATGGTGCGCGAGAAGCCCATCCCGTTCCCGCCCGAGCCCGTCGCCTCGATCGGCGTCAACCTCGTTCGAGCGGCGATGGACCGCGCCGATCACAACGAGGGAAAGCGCAACCTGTTCCTCAGGACCCTGGACGCCGTCGGCATGGGATTCGACTCGTGACCGCGCTGTCGGCGGGAACGGGAGTGGATGCCGCGGCGCTGCCGCTCGCGCACGCGCCGCTTCCGGCATCCGACGTGGTGTCGGGGTCTCCGACGACCGCGACCCACACCCTCGGCGAGATCGGCGGCGTCGAGATCGGCGTGTGGGAGATGACGCCGGGCGCGGCATCCGACACCGAGGCCGACGAGGTCTTCGTCGTGCTGTCGGGGCACGCCCGCATCGACTTCACGGACCCGGCACTGCCGTCGATCGAGGTCGGTCCGGGGTCGCTCGTGCGTCTGGCCGAGGGCATGCGCACCGTCTGGACCGTCACCGAGACCCTCCGCAAGGTCTACGTGGCGTGAGGCGATGCCTCCTCCTTCAGTTGGCACCTCCTGCCGCAATTCCTCCCGAATTCCCGCCATAGGCGCCAACTGGCCGCCGTGCGCGGAGATAGTGCACGTCTGCACCTCCGCGCTCCGGGTTCAGTTGGCACCTCGTGCCGCAATCTCCCACGAACTCCCGCCGGAGGTGCCAACTCAGCCGCCGTGCGCAGGCACCCCTACGGTCGCCAGCCCCGCCGCGTCAGCACCTCTCGCACGATGCGCGCGGCGACAGGCACAGCGCCGCGAATGTGGGCGGCAGTCAGCCGGACGACCTCGTACCCTTCGGCGACATAGGCGGCGTACTTCTCGATGTCACGGTTCCACTGACGGCGCGAGGTGCGGTGATGATCGCCTTCGATCTCGACGAGGACGCGAAATTCCGGGTAGGCGATCTCCGTGATGCCGAGGAGCCTGCCCCACTCGTCGCGGATCTCGACGTCGAGCGAAGGTTCCGGCAAGCCCTCTCGCTCTGCGAGCAGGCGGAAGTCGGTCTCCAGGGGTGACGCGCTGCCGACCCGGATGAGAGCCAGCGCGGCACGCATCCGCGCGATGCCGCGTCGACGCCCGGCATCCGCTTCACGCTGCAAGTCGTCGATGGAGGCAAGCGCGCCACCAGGATGCCGGAACCCGCCGGTCCCGCGAGGCTCGCGCACGATCGCGTCGCCGATGCGTACCAATTCGCGCACCGACATCTCGGCCGCGAGAAGCGCCCAGGTCGACGCCGGATCGGACGCCCGCACCCCTTCGACCTCGACCACGGCGACGAGACTCTGCGACACCTGGCGACTTCGGATGCCGTGGCGGCGAGGTGCACGATGCGGAGACGGCACAGCCACCTCCAACGGGCCCGAGGAATCGACCGGCAGCCCCCAGAGCGCTGCGGCAGTACGACCGGAGAAGAACGCATGCGCCACCATCAGGCGGCTGTAGAGTCGCGCTCGGTCTAGGAACTCCGCGCGCTGTGCGCGATCACCGGCGAAGGGGTCGGCGCTGTCGTCGAAACCGTCGCTGCGCGAGGCACCGGCGGGCGTCATCAGGAGGCCGCGATGCGGATGCGCGACGTCCCGAGCCCGCAGCCGCCCAGCAGACACGCCGGCGGAGCGCGCTTCCTCCCACGTGAACACCGTGCCCAGCGACGAAGGAAGCGGAGTCGGATGCCGTGCCATCGCTCGAGTATCGCGGCTGCCACCCCATCGCAAGCCCCGTCGCGAGCGCCAGCGGACGGCATCCGGGGAGAACTCCGACCTGGCCACGCCTGTGCAGAAGCGTCGACCCCTCGCTCGCTTGGCACCTGCTGCGGCAATTGCGTGGGAATTCCCACCTCGGGCGCCAACCGAACAGAGGGGAACGGAGCACCTCGGCCCAAGGAGCCCGACCGGACCTCACTCAGGTGGCACCTGCTGCGGCAATTGCGTGGGAATTCCCGCCTCGGGCGCCAACCGAACAGAGGGGAACGGAGCACCCCGCGAGCACCCCGCGAGCACCCGACGAGCACCCGACGGGCGCGGGGCGCGGGTATGACCGGTCATACCCCCAGCGGGCGCACCGTCGCATAGGCGTCGGCGACATCGCGGGTCTCGCTGTCGTAGACGCGCACGATCCCGGCATCCCCCTCGTGCCGCGGCCATCCGGGGTCTCCGCCCGTGACGAAGGCGACCGCCCCGGCGTGCACCTCGTCGGCCAGCCGCTGCGGCGGGTGGGGCCCGGCGAGGTTCTCGATGCGCGGTCCGTCGAGGCAGTCGAAGAAGAACGGCACGTCGAGGCAGTGCTCCGCGAAGCCGAAGCGTCCGGACGGCCAGGAGAACCGGTACACCCAGGTCGGAGCGTCGCCGCGGTCGGACGAGACGCGCAGCACGCCGACCCGGAACATCCGGTCGGTCAGCACTCGACCCGCCAGCCGGGATTTCCCGAGCCGCACGATGTCGTCGTTCGCCGCGAGATACTCCGCCCGCACCGTGCGCGGCAGACCGAGCCGATCGAGCACGACGTTCCGGGGCACCCAGCGCAGAGCCTTCGCCACCGCTCCGCCGAACACCATCGTGAACTCGTCGTCGGTCGCCCCGAGCACGAGCGGCTTGTCGGCCCCGACCCCGGCCCGCAGCGATTCGCGCGTCGGCCGCGTGATGAGGTCGCCGTCGACGGCGGGCCCGAGCGGCAGCCCCTGGTCGACGAGGCTCGCGATCTCGCGGGGATTCAGGTGCGTGGCCCGCTTCTGCAGCGTCAGCAGCCGCAGCTCGTCGACCGTCGACAGCCCCGCGACTGTGGGATCGACTCCGGCCGAAGCGGCGAGCGCCCGGCCGAACGTCTCGGAGCGGGATGCCGCGACATCCGTCAGCGCGGCCGACACCGCGTACACGCCGTGGAACAGGTGCTGCGCCGCCTCCATGCCGAGCAGGGTGAGCACGGCCCCGCCGCCCGCCGACTGCCCGGCGATGGTGACGCGCGCGGGGTCTCCGCCGAACGCGGCGATGTTCTGCTGCACCCACTCGAGCGCGAGCAGCCAGTCGCGCACCCCGCGGTTCGACGGGGCGTCCTCGATCCAGCCGAACCCCTCGAAGCCGAGGCGGTACGAGATCGTCACGGTCACCACGCCGTCGCGGTTGAAGTTCCTCCCGTCGTACCAGGGGCTCGCGGGGGATCCTGTCGTGAAGCCGCCGCCGTGGATCCAGACGAGCACGGGGAGCCCTGCGGCATCCGGGTCGGGAGTGAAGACGTTCACGTTGAGAGTGGAGTCGCCCTCGACACTGGGCTCCGGGATGAGCGTGTCGCCCTGGTCGCCGCGCTGCGCGGTGGCCCCGAACTCCAGCGCATCGCGCACGCCCTCCCAGGGCGCGTGCGGCACGGGGGCGGCGAAGCGCAGCGGCCCGGTGGGAGGCTCCGCGAAGGGGATGCCGAGGAACGCGGCCGACCGCGGCTCCCCCCGGCCTCCCGTGGTGGGGCGCCAGCGCCCGCGGACGCGACCGGCGACGGTGTCGACCTCGACGAATTCGCTCATCCTCGCAGTCTGCCGGATGCGCGGGGATTCAGCTGCGAACGACGTCGGCGTGCGGCATCCGCTCGGTCATGACGCGCACCGCCTCGGGGTTGTCGTCGACGAGCACGGCGTCGCGCCCGAGCGCCGACGCGACGGCGCCGGTCGTGCCGCTGCCGGCGAAGAGGTCGAGCACCCGATCGCCCGGCCGACTCGACGCGCGCACGATGCGCCGCAGGATGCCCTCGGGCTTCTGCGTCGGATATCCCGTCTTCTCGCGACCCGTCGTCGGCACGATCGTGTGCCACCACACGTCGGTCGGGAGCTTGCCGCGCGCCGCCTTCTCGGCGGTCACGAGCCCGGGAGCCATGTACGGCTCGCGGTCGACGTCGTCGGAGTTGAAGACGTACGCCCGAGGATTCTTCACGTACACGAGGATCGTGTCGTGTTTGGTCGGCCACCGCCGCCGCGACTTGGCACCGTAGTCGTAGGCCCAGATGAGCTCGTTGAGGAAGCAGTCGCGCCCGAAGACGGCATCCAGCATCACCTTGGCGTAGTGCGCCTCGCGGTAGTCGAGGTGCAGGTAGAGCGTGCCGTCGTCGGCGAGCAGTCGCCACGCCTCCTCGAGCCGGGGCATGAGGAAGTCACCGTAGTCGTCGAAGCGGTCGTCGTAGGTGCGCAGCATCCCGCGCACCCGCTCATACCGATGGCCGTGGAATCCGTGCCGCACCTCGGCCGGTGCCGCCGGCGCGGCCGGCTCGGCATCGCCATCCTCCTCCGCGTCGGGCACCGTGCGGCGCGCGGTGACGATCTGCCGCTCCTGCGCCCGACCCGTGTTGAAGGGCGGGTCGAGGTAGACGAGCGTGAAGGATGCCGAGGGCAGCGTCGCGGCGACGGCGAGGTTGTCTCCCTGGATGACGGTGACGGCGCCGAGCGCGGGCGGCTGCCCGTCGGTCACGGAACCCGGTGCAGCCACGCGTCGGTCGCGAACTTCGACTCGACCAGCGCCTCGGCATCGGCGTACTCGTCTGCCGTGATCGCGCCGTCCTCCGCCCCGGTGAGCGACCGGAACGTCTCGATGAAGCGGTCGATGATCTCGGCGCGCTCGAGACCGGTCTGGCTGCGCAGCGGGTCGACGCGCTTCGCGGCCGAGGTGGTGCCCTTGTCGCTGAGCTTCTCGCGACCGATGCGCAGCACCTCGGTCATGGTCTGCCCGTCGATGTCGTACGACAGCGTGGCGTGGTGCAGCACCCCGCCGTTGGCGAGGCGCTTCTGGGCGGCGCCTCCGATCTTGCCCGAGGAGCTCGCGATGTCGTTGAGCGGCTGGTAGACGGCGTCGATCCCGAGCGAGCGCAGCGCCTGCAGCACCCAGTCGTCGAGGAAGGCGTAGGAGTCGGCGAAGGTCATGCCCTGCACGAGGGATGCCGGCACGTACAGCGAGTACGTGATGATCTGCCCAGCGGCCATGAGCATGGCGCCGCCGCCGGAGATGCGGCGCACGACGTCGAAGCCGTGGCGCTCGGCGCCCTCGGGGTCGACCTCGTTGCGGTACGACTGGAAGGAGCCGATCACGACCGCGGACTGGTCCCACTCCCAGATGCGCAGCGTCGGTCGACGCCGCCCCTCGCCGACGCGCGAGGTGAGCACCTCGTCGAGCGCCAGGTTCATGCGCGGCGACACCGCGTTCTCGTGCACGATCTCCCAGTCGAAGTCGCGCCACCCGGGCGCGGTCACGAGGGCGCGGCGGACGGCCGTGCCGACGGCCTCGGGCGTGAAGCCGAGCAGCTGGGCACCCTCGGGGAGCGCGCCCCGCACGGCGGCCGCGATCGCCGTGGCGTCGGTTTCGACCGGAAGCCCGGTCACCGCCGCATCGATGTCGGCGAGAGCGGTGTCGGGTTCGAGGAAGAAGTCCCCGGCGAGGCGGAACCGGGCGATCCGACCGTCCTCCACATCGAGGTCGACGACGACGAGCTTGCCCCCTGGGACCTTGTATTCACCGTGCACGGTTCCAGCTTAAGGCGCTGACCGTCGGCCGTCTCGGTGCTCAGCGGCCGAAGACGACGACCCGCTCTCCCGCGCGGATCGGCAGCGACCAGCGGTTGCCGTCCGGCGGCTGCGGGCAGACGTACTGATCCGAGAACGCGCAGGGAGGGAGGTAGGCGCGGTTGAAGTCGATGACGGCCGCGCCGTCGGCATCCGGCTCGTCGATCGGGAGGAAGCGGAATCGGTACGTCTCGATGCCGTTGGTCCCGTCTCCGAACACCGCCGTCAGCCCGCCCTGCGAGGATCGGGTCGCCGCGAGGGTCAGCGGGATGCCGTCGAGGGCGAAGTGCAGCCGTCCGGCGAGGTCCTGCTCGTGGGTGGCGCCGTCGATCGCCGTGACCGTGACGGTCTCGCCCGGTGTCTCCTCGAACCGCGCCGCGACGCGCCAGCCCTCCCGGGGCGGATACGCGTCGATGCCGCTGAAGCGCTCGCGCTCGGGACGCCGCGGGTTGAACACCCGGAGTGCGACAGCACCCCGCCGATCGAACACGCGCAGCTCCCGGTGCCCGAGACGCAGGGTCTGCGTGCCGGTCAGGGTCACGCTCGATCCCGCTGTGCCGAGATCGCTGCCGCGGATGCCGCCGTCTCCGGTGAGCGCCCACAGACCGGGCACCCCGTCGACCGCGGCGGGCTCGGTGATGAGCCAGTTGGTCGACTCCAGCGCCGCCGGGCCGTATTCGGCGCCGGCATAGCGCTCGCGCGCCCGCCGCCAGTCGCGCCACTCCTCCTCGAAGCCCACTGCGCCCCTCCTCGCCGCCCTCGCCCCTCTCGTCCAGAATTTAGAGGGCGCGAGGGATGCCGGGGGCGGTAGACGTCACGCGGATTCACCCGCTGTCACACGGGGTCACGCGGGGTCACGCGGAGACATGTCTCGCGGCATCCCGCGGGGACATCACCGTGGGAGGGCGCGGGGCTGGCGCACACGCTGCGCAGGAGATCACCGCCAGCGAAGGACAGAATCGGGCGGGATCTCCTTCAGAACGCGCGATCTCCTGCAGAACGCGCGGGACGGCCGGGGCAGGGGGCGGATGCCGGGGGCTCAGCGCGCCGGGATGCGGGCGTCGAGCCAGGCGAGCACGTCGGCGCGGACCTCGGCCTGGTTCAGCTCGGCGAAGATCTCGTGCCGAGCGTCGGGGTAGACGAGGGTCGTGATGTCGGTGAGGCCCGAGCGGTTGCGGTACTCCTCGGCGAGCCGGTGCACGCTTCGCGGTCCGCCCACCGGGTCGTCGCGGCCGACGAGCAGCAGCAGCGGGATGTCGTGACCGAGGTCCTTCCGGGGCCGTCCGTACAGTCGCGCGGCCTCGATCGGGCCGAACAGCTTCAGCAGCGGCACGTCGGTCGTGAGCGGGTCGTCGTGGAACGCCGCCCACACCTCGGGGTCGCGGCTCAGCCACTCCAGCCCCGTCGCCTCCGGCCCGGCCCAGCGTGCGTTCAGCGGCGCCGCGTTGAGCGAGCCGGGCATGCGCAGCGCCGAGCCCGACAGGATCACAGCGGCCCAGGCCTCCGGGTGGTCGTTCACGAGCATCTGGGCGAGGAAGGATCCCCACGAGTGTCCCAGCAGCACGAGCGGCAGCTCGGGATGGTCGCCCTTGACGATGCCGGTGAGCTGCCAGACCGCCGCGACCGCGGCCCGCAGACCGCCCTTGCCGAGACGGCCCAGCTTCGCCGGCCCCTCGTGCTGACGGATGCCGGTACGACCGTGTCCGCGGTGGTCGTCGGCGTACACGTGGAAGCCGGCCTCGGTGAGCGCGGTGATCAGCGCCCCGTACCGGCCGGCGTGCTCCCCGACACCGTGCAGCAGCTGCACGACTCCTCGCGCCTCGCCGACCGCCTGGTGCACGTCGTAGACGATGGCGATGCCGTGGGCGTCGGTGAACTCGCGGGTATCCGTCACGGGGCGAGCCTACCGGCCAAGGGCGGCGACGATCGCGCGGGCGGTCTCGAGGTCGGTGACCTCATATCCGCCGACGCCGTCGGCCGCTGAGCCCATGCGCACGCCGCCCTCCTCGCGCACGGTGCGCTTGGCGGAGAAGTGCAGGGCGTCGACGCCGCTCGCGGCGAGAGCGGCGGCGCTCGCGGCATCCACTCCGCTCCCCGCCATGACCTCGATGCCGCCGGCGGCTTCCGCGACCATCGCGCGGAGCGTCTCGACCCCGTCGATCGCCGCCGACGCGCCGCCGGAGGTGAGCACCCGGCGGAGTCCGAGCGCGCGCGCCGCGACGAGCGTCGCGACGCGGTCGGCTGTGACGTCGATCGCCCGGTGGAGGGTGACGGATGCCGCGCCGGCGGCGTCGCGCAGCGTCGCCATCGCGGCGAGGTCGAGGGCGCCCACGGCGTCCAGCGCTCCGATGACGACGCCGTCGGCGCCCGCGTGGACCGCTCGGCGCACGTCTCGCTCGGTGACCGCGAGCTCGTCGGCGTCGTAGTGGAACCCGCCGGGACGCGGGCGCACGAGCACGTGCACCTCGACGCCGAGGTCGCGGGCGGTCTCGATCGCGAGCTCCAGGGTCGCGGGCGACGGCGTGAGCCCTCCGAGCGGGAGGGCCTGGGCGAGCTCGATCCGCGTCGCCCCGACGGCACCGGCGACCCGCACTCCCGCGGTGTCCTGGACGGCGATCTCGAGGGCAGGCATGCGGGTCGTCATCGGTCCATTCTGCCCGAGCGCCGACGGCGGGAAGGCACGGATCAGCGCACGGGCAGTGTGCGGATCTCGAGCATCGCGGCGAACCGGGCCTCGGCGTCGTCGAGGTCGAGGTCTCCCACTTCGGCGACGCGGCGCAGGCGGTACCGGAACGTGTTGACGTGCACGAAGCACGCGGCGGCCGCCGCGCTGACGTCTCCGAACTGGTCGAGCCACGCCGTGAGGGTGTCGACGAGGTGCGCATCATGGCGAGCGTCGTAGTCGATGAGCCGCGCGAGCGGCCCGGTGGCGAGGTCGCCGCGCGCGCTGCGCAGGTCGCGGAGTTCGAGCAGCAGCGAGTCGGTCTCGACGTCGGCGATGCGGGCGAGGCTGCGCTGCCGAGGGGCGCGCTCGACCACCACGCGCAGCGCGCGGTGGGCCTCGGCGCGGGAGCGTGCGATCTCGGCGACGGTCGCCGCGGGGCGGCCGATGCCGATCACGGCGGGGATGCGGTCGCCGACCCGCTGCAGGAAGTCCTCGGCGAGGCGGACGGAGCGGTCCTCGGCCGCGGCATCCGCGACGGGCAGGATGCCGTAGACGGTGTCGCCGACGAGGGCGACCGCTGCCCCCTGCTGCACGGCCGAGAGGTGCAGTGCGAGGGCGTCGGTGAGCCGCTCGCGCTCCGCGATGGAGTCGTGCTCGGTGCCGTCCTCACCGCGCGGTGCGAGCGCCGTCGCCATCACCCACACCCGGCGGCCGGCGAGGCCGAGGCGGCCGAGTGCGTCCTGCGCATCGGGTCCGCCGTCGAGCGCGCGGCTGACGAGCTCGGCGCGGAGGCTGCGCTGCGCATCGGCCCCGGCGCGGATCCGCAGCAGGTGCAGCGCCACGAGCGTGGTCGCGTCGCGCAGGGTCGCCGAGCGCTCCTCTGTGAGCGGCCCATCCATGGCCGCCCAGATCGAGCCGAGCACCTCGTCGCCCGCGCGCACGGCGATCGCGATGCGCTGCGTCGAGACGCCCTCGCCGAGGCGGACGGGGTCGACGACCACCGGGGCGTCGCCGCGGTACAGGTCGCGGAAGACGCCCATCTCGGTGAGCACGCGCGCATAGCGATCGGGAACCTGCCGGCCGATGATGGTCTCGACGCGGGAGGGGTCGGCCGCCTCCTGTCCGCCCGAGAAGGCGAGGACCCGGGACGAGCGGTCCTCGATCGTCACCGGCGCGTCCAGCAGCGCGGCGATCGCGTTCGCCACGGCGAAGAGGTCTCCCGACGACACCCCGCCCAGCGACTCGGCCGGCGTCTGCCCCACGTCGTCCTCGGCGAGCAGCGAGCGAAGGAGGGCGGCCAGCTGCGTCCACGTCGCGCCGCGGGCGAGGCCGAGGATCGCGATGCCGGCGTCGTCGGCGGCATCCCGCACGACCTGCGGCAGCTCGGTCGATGCGCGGACGACCACGGCCACCGCGCCGCGCTCCCCCGCCTCGCGCACGAGCGCCGCGAGCTCGTCGGCGTCGCGCAGCGCGACCGCCAGCACCACAGCGCCCTGCGGATAGACCGGCTCGTCGAGCGGATCGTGGATGACGACGCCGCCGACCTGCCGGTCGACGTCGATGCGCCCGTAGGCGACGTCGAGCAGAGTCACGCCGAGATCGTCGATCACGCGACCCCAGCTCGACCGTGACAGCGCGCTCATATCGGCGAGCATAACCTCACATCGGAAGCCACTCGGTCCAGGTCGTGAGCTCCTCGAGGATCTCCGGGATCGGCGTCACGCCGAGCCCCGGACCCTGCGGCACCGAGAGGCTCCCGTCGTGCATCACGAACGGCTCGGTGAGGTCGACCCGGTAGAAGCGGTCGCTGGCGGAGACGTCACCGGGAAGCACGAATCCGGGCAGTGCGGCGAGCGCGACGTTCGCCGCCCGACCGATACCGCTCTCGACCATGCCGCCGCACCACACCGGCACACCCTGCGCCACGGCGAGGTCGTGGATGCGGCGCGCTTCGAGGTATCCGCCGACGCGACCCGGCTTGATGTTGATGACGCTCGTGGCGCCGAGGCGTATCGCGGCGGCCGCGGTCTGCGCCGAGGTGATCGACTCGTCCAGGCAGATCGGCGTCTTCAGCATCCGTGCGAGCTCGGCATGCCCCACGATGTCCTCCTCCTCGAGCGGCTGCTCGATCAGGAGGAGGCCGAAGTCGTCGAGGCGCGCGAGGTGCTGCGCGTCCCGCAGGGTGTACGCGGTGTTCGCGTCGACCTGCAGCAGCACGTCGTCGCCGAAGCGCTCTCGCACCGCCCGGACGACGTCGACGTCCCACCCCGGCTCGATCTTGAGCTTGATGCGCACGTATCCCTCGGCCAGGTACCCGTCGACCGCGTCGAGCAGCCGCGGGATCTCGTCCATGATGCCCACCGACACCCCGCACGGCACGGTGTCGTGCACGGCGCCCAGCTCGCGGGCGAATGATCGACCCTCGGAGCGGAGCTCGGCGTCGAGCACGGCGGTCTCGACCGCGGCCTTCGCCATGCGGTGGCCCTTGAAGGGCGCGAGCCGCTCGCCGACCATGTGCGCGCCCGAGATCTCGGCCCCCGTCAGGGCGGGCACGATGTAGCGGCGGATCATGTCGACCGCACCCTCGGTGTACTCGGGCGAGTAGACGGGGTCGGGCAGCGTGACGCACTCGCCCCACCCGCCGACGCCGTCGACGACGGCCCGCACGAGCAGGATGTCCTTCGCGGTCTGCGTGCCGAACGATGTGCGGAACGGGGAGACGAGCGGCATCGCCACCCGTCGCAGCTCGATACCGTCGATCCTCATGCCGTGGTCCTCTCCGGTCGGATGATGTACCCCTCGGTGCGGTCGAATCCGACGATCCGTCCGCCCGCGTCGAGCGCCGCGATGAGCTGCTCCCTCAACCGCAGCCGCCAGCGTTGCGCCTCGGCGCGGTCCTCCGATCGCAGCCGCTCGATGTCGGGCGGCACCGCGACGGTGCGTTCGCCCGGCATCCGTGACTCCGGCTCCGGAGAGCTGCCGTGCGCGCGCAGCACGACGCCCGCGTCGCGGAGCTCCCACCGCATGAGCAGCCGGTCGGTCTCGTCGTCGCTGTTGACGCCGTCGGTCATCGCTCCGTAGAAGTCCGAGAGATACTCCTGCGGCCTCGCGCCGAGCTTGGTGATGTTGAAGTGCGCGTTGCGGGCGACGAGCGGGTCGAAGGTCCACTCGATCGCGTCGATGCCACGGCCGAGCGCCCAGGCCCGCTGGTGCTGCTTGAGCGCGAACCCGATCGAGCGCCCGACGCTCTCCGCCGAGATCCCGGCGATGTGGCTGTACAGCGCGTGTCGCTCGGGGTCGGCGTGGAAGGCGATGGCCACCCCGACGAGGCGGTCGTCGGCGAACGCGCCGCCGATGTAGTTGCCCGCCTTGCTGAGCGCCCGCATGAGCTCGGGCGGCACGACGGGGTTCTCGGGCGAGCGCCGCCAGATGCGCGACAGCAGGGCGATGGCCTCGGCATGCTCGCCGACCGCCGCGAGCTCTCTGATCGAGACGCCGGATGCCGCGGCGGCGCGATCCGCATCGCGCTGCGCGGACGACACGACCGCGTCGTCGTGCATCAGTTCTGCCATGGTCCGTCCGTTCTCGAGATCTCTGCGACCATGTCGGCCAGCAGTCGCGTCCGGGGCAGGATCTCCGCCACGATCGCGTGTTCATGGTCGGCGTGCGCACCGCCCCCGACGGCCCCCATGCCGTCGAGGGTCGGCACCCCCGCACCCGCGGTGAAGTTGCCGTCGCTGCCCCCGCCGACGGCGACCGCCCCCACGTCACCCAGTCCGTGCGGCGTACCGAGTCGTCTCGCGAGGTCGACGAGCCCCTGCGACATCTCCCGTTCGAGCGGCGGGCGGTTGATCCCGCCGTGCACGGTGATCGCCGCGCCCGGCACCGGCGACGTGTACGCGCGGACCGCCGCGTCGACCCGCTCGAGCTCGGCCGCCGACCACGCCCGCACGTCGATCCGCAGCGTCGCCTCGGCGGGCACGGTGTTGCCCGTGGTGCCCGAGTCGGCGCGCGTCGGTGTGACGGTCGTGCCGGCATCCGCATCGGCGAGGGCACCGATCGCGAGCACCAGGTGCGCGAGCGCGACCGTGGCGTTGACGCCCTTCTCCGGTTCGAGACCCGCGTGCGCCGCCCTGCCCCGCAGAACGATCTCGTACATGCCGACGCCCTTGCGCGCGCCCTTCCAGGCGCCGTGCTCCGAGGCCTCGGTGACGAGCACGGCTGCAGCGCCGCGCGCCGTCTCCTCGATGAGCGCGCGGGACCGCTCCGATCCCGTCTCCTCGTCGCCGGTAGCGAGCACGGTCACGCCGTCGCGGTCGTCGAGCGCGGCGACCGCGTGCAGCACCATGGCGAGCCCCGTCTTCATGTCGAACGACCCCGGCCCTCGCAGCACTCCGTCGACGATGCCGAACGGCAGCCGGTCGAGGGTGCCGTGCGGCCACACGGTGTCGTGATGGGTCAGCAGGAGTACCCGCGTCTCGGCGCCGAAGCGCCACCGCAGGTGCGCGCAGCCGTCGATCACCAGGCGCTCGGGCTCGACGCCGAGCAGCTCGGCGCCGACCTCGGCGACGACGTCGGCCGACCGCGCGACGGCCTCGTCGTCGCCGGAGGGCGACTCGCACTCGATCAGCCGGCGGATCGTGGAGACGAGCGCCGCCTCTGTGAGCGCATCGGCGACCAGCGGGGACGGGATGCTCATGCGCCGCTCGACACCTTCGGGGTCGCCCGTGCGCCGAAGTGCAGGTACTCCTCGCCGGTCGGCAGCGTGTAGAACGTCGCCGTCATCCACGTCTGCGTCCCGGGGGCGCGGAGCGCGAAGACGCCGTCGCTGTACGGCGTGAGCGCGTACTCGTCGACCGGGTCGGGCTCGAGCTCGGCGAGCGGTCCGAGCACGGTGGTGCGGAGCATCGGTCCGTCGTCGCCGACGAACACCTCCGCCCGCACCGAGGCGCGCTCGTACGTGCCGAGGAACGGGGCGATGTCGACCTCGACCGGCTCGGCGGGCGGCTGCACGGTGGCCTGCATGGTGACGCCCGCGAGCTCGGCGAAGATCTCGCGGTAGAGGTCCTCGTAGAGGTCGCGCGTGTGGCCGCCGTTCGTGAGCAGCGTCACCGCGACGCCCGACTCCGGGTGCACGCGCAGGAACGCGGCCTGGCCGATCGTGTTGCCGTCGTGTCCGTACAGGCGCTCGCCGTTCCAGTCGAAGCGGATCCAGCCGAGACCCCACGAGTCGCCGAGGATGTGCTTGTCCGGCACCTCGGCCTGGAACGCCTGCATCTCGGCGACCGTCGACTCCTCGAGCAGACGGGTGCCGTCCGCCGCGACGCCGCCGGCCAGGTGCAGCCGCGCGAAGGCCAGCACGTCGGCAGCACGCGCGGTGATGAGTCCGGCCGGGCCGAGGGAGCGCGGCAGCGCCCATACCGGCGCGATCACCGGCTTCTCCCCCGTCTCGACGTGTCCGACGGCGGCGGAGTGCAGGATCGCCTCCTCGGGCAGCGTCACGGTGTGCGTGAGTCCGAGCGGGGTGAAGAGCAGGTCGCGCATCGCGGCATCCCACACGCTGCCCGTGGCGCTCTCGATCACGCGCCCCAGCAGCGAGAAGCCCGAGTTGCAGTACGACCAGGTCGCGCCGAGCGGGTGGTTCACGCCGATCTCGGGGAACAGCTCCGTGTACTTCTCCAGGCAGTCGTCGCCACGGCCGGTGTCGGTGAACACGTCGCCGTCGATGCCGCTCGTATGGGTGAGCAGGTGGCGCACCGTGACGCCCCGGGTGAACTCCTCGGTCGCGAGCCGCAGGTCGGGCACGATCTCGACCACCGGAGTGTCGAGCGTGAAGGCACCCTGCTCGATCAGCCGCATGACGGCCGTGGCCGTCCACACCTTCGAGATCGAGCCGATCTGGAAGACCGAGTCGGGCAGCACGGTCGCCGACGCCGCGGGCAGGTCGGCGTTGAGCGTGCCGGTGGCGGCCGTCACGACCTCGTCGCGTCCCTCGGGGTCGTAGCGCAGGATGCCGAGCTGCGCACCCGGCACGTCGTGCAGCCGCGCGAGCTCGTCGAGCCGGTGCTGCCAGTGCGCGACGTCGATCGCCGCCGGGCGCGCACCGCGGGTGCTCCCGGCGAAGCGCTCGACCCAGTCGACGATGCGGCGCGCATAGTCGACCCGGTGGCTCGGTGCGCCGAGCAGCGGGAAGACGTGACTGCCGCCCGGGTAGAGGACGAGCTCGGTGGGGACCCCGCGCTCGCGCAGCGCGTAGTGCCACTGCTGCGCCTGGTGCACGGGGCACCGCAGGTCCTTCTCTCCGTGCAGGACGAGCGTCGGCGTCTTCACGTTCTCCACCGCCGAGTACGGCGACATCGCGGTGAGCGCGTCGCGGTCGGCCGAGGCCCACGGCATCACGCCCAGTTCGAGCACGCTGAGCATGTGGGCGTCGTCGCTCGTGCCGCCCATGCTGAACAGATCGGCGACGATGCCTCCGGCGGCCGCGGCGGCGAACCGGTCGTCGTGACCCGTCAGGTAGGCCGTCATGTAGCCGCCGTAGCTGTAGCCGGCGACGGCGAGACGAGCGGCATCCGCCGTCCCCTCCGCGACGAGCTGGTCGACCGGCTCGAGGAAGTCCTTGGCGTCGGCGACGCCCCAGGCGCCCTTCACCCCGCGCCAGAAGTCCTCGCCGTACCCGTCGCTGCCGCGCGGGTTGATCATGAGGATCGTCCATCCGTCGGCCGCGAGCTGCTGGTGGTAGAGGTGCATCTCGTCGACGGCCCCGTTCCAGGCGTTGTGCGGCCCGCCGTGGATGTCGACGAGCAGCGGGGTCGCGCCCGTGGCAGCAGGGTCGCGCACGATCCAGCCCTGCACGACGGTGCCGTCGCTGATCGTGAACTCGCGGCTCTCGCGCACGAACAGCTCGGCGCCGTCGGGTGCGTCGCCGTGCGCCGTGAGCACTTCGCTCGCACCGGCCGCGAGGTCGAGGCGCAGGATCTCGCCGAACGACGTCGGCGTCGTCAGTGCGATCGCGGCGGTGTCGCCCGCGACCGACAGGCCGCTCACGACCTCGTCGGCGCCGCCGTGCACGAGTCGGGGCGCGCCGCCCGTGACGGGCACGGCGTAGAGGTGGGTCGCGCCGCGGTCGCGGATCGCGAACAGGATGTCGCCGGATGCCGTGACCTGCGGCAGCGCGCCGGGATAGGCCGGGGCGCCGGGCATGACGTTGCGGTCGAGGTCGCCCGCCGCATCGACGACGTCGCCGGACGCGAGGTCGACGACGAAGAGGCCGGCGTGCCCCTCGGGCTCGCCGGTCCAGCCGATGACGACGAGGCCGCCGCCGTCGGGCGTGAACGACACGGTGCCCGCGTAGCCGTCGGCGAACGCCAGGGTGCGGGGGCGGGCTGCGGGATCGGCGGGTTCGAGCGCCTGCACGGACGAGCGGAACGCGAGGTCGTCCGCGCCCTCGGGTCGCGCGACGTAGGCGAGGGTGCTGCCGTCGGGCGACCATGCCGGGCTGCCGACGCCGGGGACGCCGTCGGTGAGGCGTCGCACGTTGCCGCCTGCCAGGTCGAGCACGTGCAGCTGATCGGTCACGCCGCGCGTGAACCAGGCGCCGTCGACGAGGTAGTCGATCCCGCTCGTCACGATCGGGGCCTTCTCGCGCTCCGCACGCTGCTCGTCGTTCTCACCCGCGCCGGGCGCGGAGAGCGGCACGACCGGAGCGGTGAACGCGATGCGCGTGCTGTCAGGGCTCCACACGGGCACGCCGGCGCCGAGGGGCAGCGTCGTGCGCTGCTCGGGCTCGCCGCCCGCGAGCGGTAGCGTCCACAGCTGGCCGTCGCGGAGGAAGGCGACCTGCGCGCCGTCGGGCGAGAACACCGGGCTGGAGTCGGACGGACCCCGCGTGAGAGCCCTGGTCGCGCCGCCCTCTGCGATCCACAGCGAGCTCGTGCTGCGGTCCTCGTCGATGTCTGTCGCGCCGAGCACGTACACGACGCGGTCTCCGGCGGGCGACAGCGTCGGCTGACTCGGCACGGTCAGAGCGAGAGCGTCGTCGATACTCATTCTGCGGGTCACGGGGACTCCTTCGGTTGCGGCGCTCGTGGCACCGGCTGGCGTGTGGGTCGGTCAGGGGGTGTACTGGATCGGTCGGGGGATCGCGGCGAGCAGCTCCCGCGTGTACGGGTCCTGCGGGTCGTCGAGCAGGTCGCCGGTGGGGCCGTGCTCGACGACGGTGCCGTCGCGCATGACGACCATCCGCGATGCGACGTACCGCACGACGGCGAGGTTGTGCGAGATGAAGAGCATCGAGAACCCCAGCTCGTCCTGCAGCTCGCGAAGCAGGTTGAGGATCGCGCCCTGGATGAGCACGTCGAGTGCAGACGTGATCTCGTCGGCGATGAGCACGCGGGGCCTGCCGGCCAGCGCACGGGCGATCGCGATGCGCTGCCGCTGACCTCCCGAGAACCGCGAGGGGCGCGCGTCGGCCTTGTCGGGGTCGAGCTGCACGAGCTCGAGCAGTCGCGCGGCCTCGGCGGCCCGCTCCCGTCTGGTCATGCCGGACGGCATCATCTCGGCGATGCTCGCCCCGACCGGCATCCGCGGGTCGAGCGAGGAGTACGGGTCCTGGAACACCATCTGCAGCGGCCGGGGACCCCGTCGCGGGATCGGGGCGCCGTCGAGCAGGATCCGCCCGCTGTGCAGGGGAACGAGTCCGACCGCCGCCCTGGCCAGGGTCGACTTACCCGACCCCGACTCGCCGACCACGCCGGTCACGCCGCCGTCCGGCACCGTGAGGGAAGCCCGGTCCACCGCGGTCATGGCGCCGCGACCGACGCCGTAGCGCACCGAGACCTGATCGAACACGAGCTCGCTCATCGGGTGCCCACCTCCTCGTGATCGCCGCCGACGGCATCGACCGTCTCGGCACCGCCCGCGGCATCCGCCTCGGCGTCCGCCGTGCTGCCGGCGTCCGCTGCCCGCCCCTCCTCCGCCGCGAGCGTCGCGAGGGTCGCGAGCGGGCGGTCGAGGTCGGTCGCCATGTGTGGCACGGCGGCGAGCAGCGCCCGCGTGTAGGGATGCCGCGCCGACGACAGGTCGGTCGCGGGCAGCGACTCGACGATCTCTCCGGAGCGCATCACGAGCACGCGGTCGCACAGCTCGGCGACCACGGAGATGTCATGGCTGATGAAGAGGATCGATGCGCCGTCCTCGTCGCGGATCGCCCGCAGCAGATCGAGCACCTGGCTCTGCACCGTCACGTCGAGCGCCGTGGTCGGCTCGTCGGCGATGATGAGGCGTGGCGACACCATGAGGCCCATGCCGATCATCGCGCGCTGGCGCATGCCGCCGGAGAATTCGTACGGGTACTGCCTCACCCGGCGCTTCGGCGCAGTGATCCGCACCGCGGCGAGCCGGTCGGCCGCCCGGTCGAGCGCCTCCCGTCGGCTGAGACCCGCGTGCTCGGTGGCCACTTCGGCGAGCTGTGCGCCCATCCGCATGGTCGGGTTGAACGACGACATCGGATCCTGGAACACCATCGCCATCGAGGTGCCGAGCAGGCGGCGCAGCGCCGGTCCCTCGGCCGCCTGCAGATCGACGCCGAGGAAGCGCAGAGCGGATGCGGTGACGCGTCCCGGCGGGTTCACGAGCCGCGCGACGGCGAGCGCGGTCATCGACTTCCCCGACCCGGATTCGCCGACGATCCCGACGATCTCCCCGGCCCGGACCTCGAAGTCGATCCCCCGCACAGCGTGCACGACCGTGCCGTCGGCGGCTTCGAAGTCGACGCGCAGGTCCTCGACCTCCAGCACCGCTCCGTTCTCCGCAGCGGTGGTCGCGGTCTGCGCGGCGGCGCGTCCGAAGGGCGTCCGGCGGCGGATGCGGGTCGCGGTGCGCAGCAGTGCGTCGTCGGCGAGGCCGAGGCTGCGCGCGGCCGACTCGCCGGTCAGGTTGAAGGCGAGTCCGGCGATCACGACCGCGAGGCCCGGGGCGAGCGCGGCGAGCGGGTTCGCGTAGATGCCGCGCAGGCCGTCCATCATCAGGCGTCCCCAGTCGTACTCCGGGGGCTGCACGCCGAGACCGAGGAACGACAGTCCGGCGAACGCAAGCAGGGTGCCGCCGGCGCCGATGGTCGAGTTGACGATGAGCGGCTCGCCGATGTTCGGGAGGATGTGGCGGAACAGCACGCGCACGCGGCCGATGCCGCCGACGCGGGCGGCCGCCACGAAGTCGCGCGCCTCGATGCCGGCGATGAGGGTCTGGCAGAGGCGGGCGAACGACGGGGCGCCGGCGAGACCGAGCGCGAAGACCGCGGCAGTGGCGGTGCTGCCGAAGATCGCGGCGAAGAAGAGTGCGAGCAGCAGTCCGGGGAACGCCACCGCGATTCCCGTGAACCACGTCACGGCGCGACCGAGCACCGGTCCGAGCAGCAGCGGGGCCACCCCGAGGATGAGCCCGGCGACCACCGCGACGAGGGTCGCGAGCAGCGCGAGCACGATCGACAGGCGCGTGGCGACGATCGTGCGGAGCAGCAGGTCCCTGCCCAGGTTGTCGGTGCCGATGAGGTGCTCGGCCGACGGTCCGGCCAGCAGGTCTCCGGTGTCGGTGACGTCGGCCTGCTCGCCCCAGATCACCGGGGCGACGATCGCCGTGAGCACGACGATCGCGAGCAGCGCCAGCGCCAGCGCCCCGAGCGGGGTGCGCACCATGTTCGCGAGCGTGCGCCTCATGCCTCGGCCGCCGTCGACTGGGGGTCGAGCACCGCGAGCGCGGCGTCGACGAGAGTGTTCACGAGCAGCACGCCCACGCCGTAGACGAGCACGGTGCCCTGCACGAGCGGGTAGTCCTTGGTCTGGATCGAGCTGACGATCGTGCTGCCGAGTCCCGGCCACGCGAACACGGTCTCGACGAGCACGGTGCCGGCGACGAGGCCGCTCAGCAGCAGGCCGCCGAGGGTGAGCGTCGCGGTCACGGCGTTCGGCAGCACGTGCCGCAGCGTGATGCGCGGCCCCCGCAGCCGCTTGGCGTGCGCGGTGCGCACGAAGTCGGCCTCAAGCACCGAGAGCGCCTCGATGCGGAGGATGCGGGCGAGGATCGCCGCCGGCCCCAGCGCCAGAGCGAGCACGGGGAGGATGTACGACAGCGGCCCCTCGCGGCCGGCGACGGGCAGCCATCCGAGCTGGACGCCGAACACGGCCACGAGGGCCACCGCGAGGAGGAAGTCCGGGATCGACCCGATCACGACGCTCGTCGAGCTGAACCCCACCTCGAGGCCGCGAGCCCTGCCCCGCTGCGTCGCCACCGCGACCGCCATGCCCAGCGGGATGGCGATCAGCACCGCGAGCACGAAGGCCAGCAGGGCGAGGGTCAGCGTGGCGGGCAGCCGCTGCGCGATCGTGTCGGCGACGGGCAGCTGCGACCCGATCGACACCCCGAGGTCTCCCGTGAACACGCCGCGGATGTAGTCGAGGTACTGCTGCCAGATCGGGTCGTTCAGCCCCAGCGACTCCCGCCGCGCCTCGACGACCGCGGCCGGAGCCGTCGGCCCCAGCGCCGCGCGGATCGGATCACCGGGCACCAGATGGATCATCAGGAAGGATGCCGTGATCAGGATCCACAGCGAGACGAGCAGCCGACCGGTGCGGCGGAGGGCGAACCTCAGCCAGCGGTGGTCGCCGACGCGCGTGTCGTCTTCGGCGATGCGGGTGGTCGCAGTCGTCATGTCGTCGATTCGATCCGGGGGTCGAGGGCGGCTCGGGTTCTCAGCCGACCAGGCGGATGCTGGTCGGCTCGATCACGCCTGTCCAGTCGAACTCCGCGCCGTTGCCGAACATGTACACGGTCGCGTTCGCGAAGGGCACGAGGTCGGCGGCCGCGAACAGCGCGCTCTCGGCCTCCTGCCACACGTCGCAGCCCTCGCTGCCGTTCAGCTCGGACGCGCGCGTCACGGCATCCGTGTACTCCGCGTTCTCGATCGCCGAGAAGTTCGAGCCCTCGGGCGGCACGGCGCCGCTCACGAAGCCGATCGCCTGGTCGGGGCTGTTGACGCTCAGCGTGAGCCAGGCGACGTCCCAGGCGCCGGTGCTGAAGGTCGCTTCGAGCAGCGCGGTCTCGTCCTGCTGCTTGCCGTCGACCTCGGCGCCGATCTCCTTCCACGCCGTGAGCGCCAGCTCGGCGGCCGCCGCGGCGGCGGCGCCCAGGCTGTTCTCGTAGAGGAACGTGAGGCTGAGGCGCTGTCCGTCCTTCGCGCGCACACCGTCGGAGCCGCGCACCCAGCCGGCCTCGTCGAGCGTCGCGTTCGCCGCGTCGACGTCGAACGTCGGGCGCGACTCGGAGATCGCGTCGTACGTGCAGACGGTCGGCTCGACGACCGCCAGGGCCGTCGCGGGGCCGCCCTTGCCCGCGGTCATGACGTTCGCGAGCTCATCGAGGTCCACCGCCTGTGTGAGCGCCATGCGCACCGCAGGGTCGCTCGTAGGGTGACCCTCGGCGTGGTTGTACCACTGCTCGCCCGCGATGGCGGTGCCCTCGCGGGAGAAGAGGCCCGCGCTGATCGCGCGGTCCGCGTCGGGGCCGGTGAGCTGGGCGGCGTTCGCCTCGCCCGAGAGCAGCAGGTTCGCCGCGGTGGTGCCGTCGGAGACGACGCGCACGTTCACCTTCGCCGGGATGCCCTCCTCGTCGACCGTGGCTCCGCCGGGCCCCCACGCGTAGTCCTCGCGCAGCTCGTAGGTGTAGTGGTCGTTCGGCACGGCCTCGGTGAGCACGTACGGGCCGGTGCCGTCCGTGCCGGCCGCGAGCCCGTCGCGGTCGTTCAGGGAGGTGTCGCACACCATCGGCAGGCCCGAGAGTCCGAGCAGCAGGAACGGCGCCGGGCTCGACAGCGTCATCGTCACCGTGTCGCCCTCCGCGGCGCTGGTCACGCCGACCGGAAGGAACGCCCCGAGGAAGCCGCTCTGGTTCTCGGGGTCGGAGATCCAGTTGAGGTTGTCTGCGGCGCTCTGCGCGGTGAACGGCGTGCCGTCGCCGCACGTGATGCCGTCCTGGATCTTCAGGGTCGCGGTGGTGCCGTCGACCTCCCATTCGGTGGCGAGCTGGCTCCGGACCTCGCCGTCTGCGTCGACGCTCACGAGCGTGTCGTAGGCGAGCTTGCTGATGTCGAACAGCGCGCTGCCGGCCGACAGCTGCGGGTCGAGGCTTCCCGGGTCGGAGCCGAGGATCTCGGTGAAGGTGCCTCCCTTCACCGGCTCGCCCCCGCCGCCCCCGTCCGAGCCGCACCCGGTGAGCACGGTGGCGAGAGCGGTCACGGCGACGACGGCGGTGACGGCGGTGCGATTCGGTGTCATGACGTTCCTCCAGGCAGTGGGTTCGTGCGTATCGGGGTGCACGCCGCGTGGCGACGAGGTTCGGGTGGTCAGCGCGACCGCGACACAGCGCGGCCGAAGTGGATGTACGAGGCGCGGCCGTCGTCGGCCGGCTCGAGGAAGGCGAGCACGAGGTGCATCCCGTCCTTGCGCTCGCGAGCGATCAGCGACGTGTCGCCGTAGGGCACGAGCTCGTCGGTCGACGGCTCGGCGCCGAGCGCGCGCAGCTCGGGCGTCGGGCGCTGCTCGAGCCACAGCCGCCCCTCCGCGTCCTGCGACACCTCCATCTCGACGGTGGAGTTCGCGTACACGCCGAGGTAGCCGCTCACGTCGGGGGTGTTCCGGTCGGACGCCTCGGATGCCGCGGGGTCGGATGCTGCGGCGGACGGAACGGGCGCCTCGGGCAGCCCCGAGCCGGTGAGCTCGCGCAGCAGCGGATCCACGAGGTCGTGGAAGAGGCCGGCACCGTCACCGCCGTTCGTGAGCAGCACGACGGCGACACCCGCCTCCGGCGCGATCCGCAGGAACGACGACTGGCCCACCGTGTTGCCGTCGTGTCCGAACAGCACGGAGTCCTCGTCGCGATCGATTTCCCATCCGAGGCCCCAGGCCGCCCCCATGCCGGCGACGCGCGGAAGACGGACCTCCGTCGTGCGCATCGCGGCCGCAGAGGTCTGCGAGAGCACGGCCTGCTCCTCCACCGACGCGGGCGACGAGCCGGCCGCGGCACGGAGATGGGCACGGGCGAACACGGCCAGGTCCTCGGCGGTCATCGCGAGCATCGACCCCGCCGGCTCGTTCGAGCGCGCCATCGCCCAGAACGGGGCCGGCTGCGGTTCGCCGCCGTCTCCGGCATCCACGTGTCCGACCGCGACGCGGTGCAGGATCGCCTCGTACGGGCTCGGCGAGACGCTGCGCAGGCCGAGCGGTGTCGCGAGGTGCGTGAGCAGCGCCTGCTCCCAGGTCGTGTCGCGCAGCCGCTCGACGAGTCGGCCCAGCACGACGTAACCCGCGTTGCTGTACGAGAACAGCGCCCCCGGTTCGAAGATCTGCGCCGCCTCGGCGAGCAGCTCGACGTACTTCTCGACGGCGTCGTCGCCGCGACCGGTGTCGGTGAAGATGTCGCCCTCGATGCCCGAGCGGTGGCTGAGCAGGTGCCGCACGGTGATCGCCGCGGCGGCGGCCTCGTCGGCGAGCGCGAACTCCGGCAGGTACGTCCGGACGGGCGCGTCGAGGTCGACGAGCCCCTCGTCCACCAGCTGCATCACGAGCGTCGCGGTCCAGACCTTCGTGATCGATCCGATCTGGAAGACGGCATCCGTCGTCGCCTCGATCCGCGTCGCCGTGCTGAGGAGGCCTGAGGCGTGGGTCACGATTTCACCGTCGACGAGGACAGCCACGGATGCCGCGGGCACTCCGTGCGTCTCGATGAGCGATCCCAGAGTGGACCGCAGGTGTTCACCGACCGCGTGGGGGCTCTGCATGGCCTCACTCTAGGCATCGCTCCGTCGATCGCCGTTCGTCCGAACAGACGGAACCGAAGGGGTTCGTTCGTCAACGAGGACGAAGCCCTCCTCGACTCACGCCCTTGTCCGGTCGCGGAGATTAGATAGACTATCTAAGTAATGTCTGCGTCCGATGAATCCCTCCACCTCACCGCGACAGACCTGCGCCTCGCCACCTTCCGGCTCGCCCGCCGCCTTCGGTGCGCCCGAGCCGTCGACGCGATGAGCGACGCGCAGCTCGCCGTGCTCGCGACCCTGCGCCTGCACGGACGACGCACCATCACCGCTCTCGCGGATGCCGAGCGCGTCACCGCCCCGTCGATGACGAGCATGATCAACGGCCTCGCCGAGCAGGGCTACGTCGTGCGCATCCCCGACGAGGAGGACCGCCGACGCGTGCAGGTCGACATCACCGAGACCGGATCGGCGATCGTCGCCGAGACCATCCACCGGCGCGACGAGCTGCTCGCCGGCATGCTCGCCGAGCTCGACTTCACCGAGGACGAGCTCTCGACGCTGCGCGAGGCCAGCGCCCTGATGCGGCGGGTGGTCGACCGATGAGCGCCATGTTCCGCTCCTTCGCGAACGTCAACTACCGCATCTGGTTCGCGGGCGCCCTCGTCTCGAACGTCGGCGGATGGATGCAGGCGACCGCCCAGGACTGGGTCGTGCTCACCGAGCTCACCGACAACGACGCCGCGGCCATGGGCGTCACGATGGCCCTGCAGTTCGGCCCGCCGCTCGTGCTCGTGAGCCTCACCGGGTTGGTGGCCGACCGCTTCGAGCGGCGCCGCATCCTGCTCGCGACGCAGAGCGCGTTGCTGCTGCTCGCGATCGCCGTCGGCGTCCTGCTGCTGAACGGGCTCATGACGCTGCCGATGATGTTCGGTTTCGCCGCGGCCTTCGGCGTGGTGAACGCGTTCGACGCCCCGGCCCGTCAGGCGTTCGTCTCCGACATGGTGTCGGTCGGCGACACCTCGAACGCGGTCGCCCTGAACTCGGCATCCTTCAACCTCGCCCGCATGATCGGGCCGGCCGTCGGCGGCCTGCTGATCGTCGCGATCGGGTCGGGCTGGGTGTTCATCGCGAACGCCGCGACCTTCCTCGCGATGCTCGTGGCGCTGCTCCTGCTGCGCACCGGCCAGCTCGCGCCGCGCCTCAAGGGCCGCAGCCGCGGAGGCCTCGCTGCCGGATTCCGCTACGTGTGGGGGCGCAGCGATCTGCGCGTCGTGTTCGTGACCGTGTTCCTCATCGGCGCGTTCGGCATGAACTTCCCGATCTTCGCCTCGACCATGGCGCTCGAGTTCGGTGCGGGCGCCGACGGCTACGGCGTCCTCAGCTCGATCCTCGCGATCGGCTCGCTCGCCGGAGCGCTGCTCGCGGCTCGCCGCGATCGCGCCAGGGTGCGCGTCGTCATCCTCGCGGCCGGCGGCTTCGGCATCGCCGCGTTCGTCTCCTCGGCGATGCCGACGTACGCCGCCTATGCCGTGACCCTGACCTTCACCGGGTTCATGATCGTGACCCTGCTCACCACCGCGAACGGCTACGTGCAGATGACGACCGACCCCGCGCTGCGCGGTCGGGTGCTCGCGCTCTACATGGCCGTGATCATGGGGTCGACCCCGGTCGGAGCCCCCATCGCGGGATGGGTGGCCGACACCTTCGGCCCGCGCAGCGCGATCATGCTCGGCGGCACGGCCGGTCTCGTCGCGTGCGCGATCGGCACGATCTGGGTCGTCACGTCCGGACGCCTCCGTCGCTCCGAGGACCGCCGCTTCCTGCTCACCCTCGACGAGACGCGCCCGCTGAGCGTCGTCGACGAGCCCGAGCTCGCCGAACCAGCGGCATCCGCCGAGCACGTCGACTACACCGAGAAGGCCACCGCGACCACACCGATCCGCATCGCGAAGCAGGACTGACGCGGATCGCCCGGCGCGGGTTTGTCAACCCCTCGCCGCCTCCTCCGACGCGGGCGTAACGTCGCGACCATGGACGACAACACAGGACGCACCCCGCACCCCGAGCAGCCCGCCGAGGGCTCCCCCGAGATCAACCCGGAGCACAACACCGCCCCCGACGGTCAGGGTGCCGGCGACGGTGCAGGCGACCTCGACGGCGGCGCGCAGGGCGCAGCCCAGGGCGGCGCGATCCAGGGCGACAACGCGCACGGCGAATCGCCGCGCGGCGCGATCCAGGGCGAAGCCGCCGACGGCGACCCGCAGGGGGCGTCGCAGGGCGGAGCCATCCAGGGCGACAGCTCGCACGGGGAGTCGCCGCACGGAGCCATCCAGGGCGACGCCAACCCCGACCGCGACGTGCCGCTGGGCGGCGACGACACGACCGCCGCGCAGCTCGACGCCGACAACGATGTGGAGCGCGACACCCTGCGCACCCTCGACCCCGAGGACCCGCCGGCCTGAGCCGAGGCCTCACGCCGGTAGCTCCCCCAGCTCCCGCGCTCCCGGCGGCCCCGCCCCGACCGTTCGCTTGGCACCCGCTGTCGCAATTCCCGCGGAATTCCCGCAGGAGGTGCCAACCGAAGCGGGGTGGCTACGCGCCCAGCACGTGCTTGAGCTGCTCCACCGCCCAGTCGAGCTCGGTGGCGCGGATGACGATGGGCGGCGCGATGCGGATCGTCTGCCCGTGCGTGTCCTTCACGAGCACGCCGCGGTCGAGCAGGCGCTCGGCGATCTGACGCCCGGTGCCCTTCGCCGGGTCGATGTCGACGCCGGCCCAGAGCCCCGCGATGCGCACAGCGGTCACGCCGTGCGCCTTCAGCGGCTCCAACGCCTGCGCGAGGTGCTCGCCCAGAGCGCGGGCGCGCTCCTGGAACTCGCCGTTCTCGAGCATCTCCACCACGCGGAGGCCCACTGCGGCCGCGAGCGGGTTGCCGCCGAACGTCGACCCGTGCTCGCCGGGCTGGATGACACCGAGCACGTCGCTGTCGCCGACCACGGCGGAGACGGGCAGGATGCCGCCGCCCAGCGCCTTGCCGAGCAGATACAGGTCGGGCACGACGCCCTCGCGGTCGCAGGCGAAGGTCTCCCCCACGCGGCCGAGGCCCGACTGGATCTCGTCGGCGATGAACAGCACGTTCTTCTCGTCGCAGATCTCGCGGATGCGGCGCAGGTACCCCTCGGGCGGGATGATCACTCCGCCCTCGCCCTGGATCGGCTCGATGAGCACCGCGGCGGTGTCGGCCGTGATGGCGGCGGCGACGGCATCCGCATCCCCGTAGGGCACGACGTCGAAGCCCGGCGTGTACGGGCCGAACCCGTCGCGCGCCTGCTCGTCGTCGCTGAAGCTCACGATGGTCGTCGTGCGTCCGTGGAAGTTGCCGGCGGCGACGATGATGCGCGCGGCGCCGTCGGCGATGCCCTTGACCCGGTAGCCCCACGCGCGGGCGACCTTGAGGCCGGTCTCGACGGCCTCGGCGCCCGTGTTCATCGGCAGCACCATGTCCTTGCCCGCGAGCTCGGCGAGGGCTGCCGCGAACGGCTCGAGGCGGTCGCTGCGGAACGCGCGGCTCGTCAAAGTGACGCGGCCGAGCTGCTCGGTGAGCGCGGCGACGAGGGCGGGATGCCGGTGGCCGAAGTTCACGGCCGAGTACGCCGCGAGCAGGTCGAGGTAGCGCTTGCCCTCGACGTCGGTGACCCACGCGCCCTCACCGCGCGCGATCGTGACCGGGAGCGGGTGGTAGTTGTGCGCGACGTGCGGCTCCGTGCCCTGCTCGGCCACGGCGCTCGCGTCGACCGCGGTCACTTCGCACCCCGCAGCTCGAGCGTGCAGCACTTGATGCCGCCGCCGCCGAGCAGCAGCTCCGACAGGTCGACCATGATCGGGTTGTAGCCGCGCTCGCGCAGCTGCTTCTCGAAGCCCACGGCCCGCGGCGAGATGACGACGTTGTAGCCGTCGCTCGCGGAGTTCAGTCCGAACACGGCGCCGTCTTCGTCCGACACGAGGATCGCGTCGGGGAAGCGCTTCTCGAGCTCGGCGCGGCTCGCGTCGTCGAAGGCGCCGGGCAGGTAGGCGATGTTGGCGCGCTCCGGGCCGCCGTTCTCGACGCCCTGCACGGGGTCGAGCACCGCGATGGCCGTGTCGAGGTGGTAGAAGCGCGGGTCCACGAGGTTGAGCGACACGACCTCGCGGCCGAACACCTCGCCGACTTCGCGGTGGCTGTCGCCGGTCGAGCGGAATCCGGTGCCGGCCAGGATGACGTCGCCGACGAGCAGGAAGTCGCCCTCGCCCTCGTTGACCTCCTGCGGCATGACGGTGTCGAAGCCGGCGGCGCGGAACCAGTCCGCGAACGCGGGCGCCTCGCCCTGGCGCTCGACGAAGCGGAACTCGGGCACGTAGGCGCGGCCGTCGATCACGAAGCCGCCGTTGGCGGTGTAGACCATGTCGGGGTATCCGGCGAGCGGCTCGATGAGCTCGACCTCGTGGCCCAGTTCGAGGTAGAGGTCGTACAGCTTCTGCCACTGCTCGACGGCCTTCTCGGTGTCGGTGGGCTTCGCGGGCTCCATCCACGGGTTGATGGAGTAGTTCACCGTGAAGTGCGACGGCTTGCACATCAGGTAGCGGCGGTGGTGCGCCGTGCGCGCGGCGGCTTCGGTGGCGGTGGACTCGGACGCAGTGGTCTCGACAGACATGGAGCTCCTCGAACGGATGCGGCGGACGCTGTCCAGGGGCCCGGCGGTCCTTCGACCCTGTCCGCTCACCGGGAGCGGGCGGCGGGGAAGATGCGACTCGAGCACGCCGGCATCCATTGTGTCACCCGTCGCCTGGGCGGGGCCAGAGCGCTGGCCGGTTTTCGAATCGCGCACCTGGCAGCTTTCGACCCCTGAGATCTGCGATTTGCGCGATTCGAATCCACCGGGATCCGCGATTCGACGTCGGCTACTCCGCCCCGCGCACGACGACCTTGCCGACCGTGTGCCCCGCCTCGACATGCGACAGCGCCGACGAGGCGCGCGCGAAGCCGTACTCGCGCTCGATCACCGGCGTGATGCGCCCCTCGGCGATGAGGTCGAGGAGTGCGGTCAGCACCTCCGGCCGCGGCGTCGCCATGAGCGAGCGGATACGGCGGCGCGACCCGATCGAGCGCAGTGCGGCCGCGAGGATGCGCGGCATCGGCCCCAGCACGTGCCCGCCGTTCCCGGCGGTGAGCACGACCCGCCCGCCGTCGCGGACGAGGCGCTGCAGGTCGCGCAGCGGGATGCCGCCGGCGATGTCGACGACCGCGTCGAAGTGTCCCGCGGGAAGCGTCGACAGGGGCGCGCGGCGGTGATCGATCGTGCGCACGGCGCCGAGGTGCTCGACGAGCCGCGCATTGCGCTCCCCGCATGTCGCCCACACCTCGGCCCCGCGCAGGGCGGCGAGCTGCACCGCGAACGTGCCCACTCCGCCGGAGGCGCCGATCACGAGGACGCGACCCGGCGCGGCATCCGGATTCTCGCCGACCGAGCGGATGCCGACGCCGGCGAGGTCGAGCGCCTGCCAGGCCGTGCCGCCGGCCACCGGCAGGGTGGCTGCTATCTCGGACGTCACGTCGCTCGGAACGGGCACGAGGCGGGATGCCGGGACGGCGACGTGCGAGGCGAGCCCTCCCCCGCCGACCAGCTCGCCGACGACCCGCGTGCCGAGATCGACGCCGATCACGTCGGGGCCGAGCTCGACGACGGTGCCGGCGACTTCCATGCCGCGGACGGGGTGCTTCGGCTTCGTGAGGCCGAACACCGGGCGCACGAGCAGCGGGTCGCCGAGCAGGAGGCGCACGTCGCCCGCGTTGAGCGAGGTCGCCTCGACGCGCACGACGACCTCGCCGCGGCGCGGTACGGGCATCGGGATCTCGGTGAGTCTGACGCCGTCGGCGGGGCCGTAGGTCTCGCGGCTCCACGCGGGGATCACGGTGCGAGGGGCCTCGGGCTCCCTGCGGGCAGTGCGGTGTTCAGCGGACATGTCAGCCCTCCTTCGGGGCGGCGTCAGGGTACTGGAAGAGATCGTCGAGGCCGACGCCGAACGCGCGGGCGATCTGGAACGCGAGCTCGAGGGTCGGGGAGTACCTCTCCTGCTCGATCGCGATGAGGGTCTGGCGCGTCACGCCGATCGAGCGCGCGAGTTCGGCCTGCGTGAGCCCCGCCGCTTCGCGATGCGCGCGGATGCTGTTGGAGACGAGAGTGGGCTTGACCATCACACCAGGCCCCGCCGATAGGCGACGACCCGCGCGACACTGCCGATCACGGCCGACACCGCGAAGCCGGCGAACATGGTGTTCGCGATCCAGAACAGGTCGGCTCCGATCGCGCACAGGGCGATCACGGCGAGCCCGGCGATCACGAGGAACGCCTGCTCCACACGTCCACCCATACGGCTGATGTCGCGATCGCGGATGTCGGATCTGCCGACACCGTCGGGGTCGCGCGCGCCGGCGACGATCCCCCAGACGACGCTGACGACGATGGTGGCGACGATACCGACGCCGATCGTCCAGAGCATCGGCGGCAGCCAGTCGATCTCGGTGACGGGGGTACTCGCGGCCTGCTGCAGCACGATGACGATGTACGCGGGGATGACGAGGACACTGACGATCAGTCCCGCCCACACGTTGCGCTCCTCGAAGACCATGATCGCTCCTCGTGTAAAAGATTCTTGACACGACGAACGTACGCCGAGACGACCGCCGTGTCAAGAATCTTTTACATGACGAGGTTTCGAATCGCCTGATTGCAGTCCCGAGGGTCGTCGGATGGTAAATCGCGCGATTCGAAACGGAGGGGCGGGTCCGCTCAGATGACCTCGGCGCTCCAGTCGTCCGGGTTGCCGTAGCGGTGAGCCGTGATGGCGATGGCCTGCTCGTGCACGAAGGGCAGCAGCTCGATCCGGGCCGCCGACGTGACCTCTCCGTCGTACACCGCGAGATCCGGGTCGCCGCCTACGGCCCCGGCGAGGGATCGGTGCAGCTCGCCGACCGACACGCGCGTGCCGACGAGCCGCACGCGCGACGGGTGGCCGTCGGCCTGCATCCGCTCGATCCACTCCTCATCGCTCTCGAGGTACACGGTCGCGCCCACGTCGCCGAGCGCATGGCGCACGGCCGCGGGCAACCCGACCGGGGTCGACAGCGTGAACGGGGCACCGGCGCGCACCGCCGCGATCACGACGCGCAGCAGCTCCTGCCAGCCCGCGTCCGACGTGGCGCGGATCCCGACGGGCACCGGCCGGTACCGGAAGAGGTTCCGCTCGACGCCGAGCCGCGACACGTCGCGCACCTTGCCGAACTCGCGATCCCAGGCGAGCGCGTCCGAGAGCGCCGAGCGGCGCAGCCACTCGAACGCCTCGTAGTCGAGCGACGGCTGCGCCGACTCGATCAGGGCCGTGATCCGGGCGTCGAGGCCGCGCAGGTGCAGCGTGCTCGACACAGGTCCCGTGGCCCGCGACCGCCACGATCCCAGGCCGATGAGGTAGTTCGGGCCGCCGGCCTTCGCGCCGGGTCCGACCGACGAGCGCTTCCAGCCGCCGAACGGCTGACGCTGCACGATCGCGCCGGTGATGCCGCGGTTCACGTAGAGGTTGCCGGCCTGCACGCGGTCGAGCCACAGCCCGAGCTCGGCCGGGTCCTGCGTATACAGCCCCGCCGTGAGGCCATACGCGACGGCGTTCTGCAGCTCGATCGCGCGCTCGAGGGTCGGGGCGTGCATGACGCCGAGTACGGGTCCGAAGAACTCCTCGGTGTGGAAGCGCGAGCCCGGCTGCACGCCCACGCGGATGCCGGGGCGCCACAGCCGTCCGGTCGGATCGTCGGCGGAGACGGCCGGCTCGATGAGCCACTGCTCCTCGCCCTCGAGCTCGGTGAGCGCCCACGCGAGCTTGCCCTGCGGCCGCTCGATCACGGGTCCGACCTCGGCCAGCGGGTCGGTCGGCCAGCCGACGTGCAGCGACCGCGTCGCGTCGGCGAGCTGTCGGGCGAACCGCTGCGAGCGGCCGACGGGCCCGACGAGGATGGCGAGGGATGCCGCGGAGCACTTCTGCCCCGCGTGGCCGAACGCGCTGCGCACGAGGTCGGACACCGCGAGGTCGAGGTCGGCCGACGGGGTGACGATCATGGCGTTCTTGCCGCTGGTCTCGGCGAGCAGCGGCAGGTCGGGGCGCCAGGAGCGGAAGAGCGCCGCGGTCTCCCAGGAGCCGGTGAGGATGACGCGGTCGACGCCCGGATGCGTGACGAGGTCCCGTCCCAGGTCGCCCTCCTCGATGTCGACGAGGGCGAGCACGTCGCGCGGCACGCCCGCCTGCCACAGCGTCTCGGCGATCACCGCGGCGCAGCGACGAGACTGCGGCGCGGGCTTGAACACGACGCCCGAGCCGGCGGCGAGCGCGGCGAGCACTCCCCCGGCCGGGATCGCGAGCGGGAAGTTCCACGGCGGGGCCACGACGGTGGCACCGGCCGGCACGAAAGAGGCCCCGGCGACGGCATCCAGCTCGCGGGCCGTCGCGGCGTAGTACCGCGCGAAGTCGACGGCCTCGCTGACCTCGACGTCGGCTTCGGCGAAGACCTTGCCCGTCTCGGAGGCGGCGACCTCGATGAGGTCGGCGCGGCGGCTCTCGAGCGCGGCGGCGGCGCGCAACAGCACCTCGGCGCGCTCGGACGCGGGTCGAGCACCCCACTGCGCACCGGCATCGCGCACGCGGGCGATCGTGCCGTCGAGCACCCCGGCGTCGTCGACGCGGGCGGCCTCGATGGTTTCCACGCCGAGCGTCGACGACCCGATCCGGCCCAGCACCCCGGCTGCCCACTCGCGATTCGCGGGCAGCGAGGGGTCGCTGTCAGCGGTGTTGGAGAACCCCGGGGCGCCGTCGCCCGCTCGGTCGAGTTCGCGCGGTGAGTACACCGCCGTCTCGAGGAACGGGGCGCCGGTGTCGTCGGACCCGCGCGAGATGCCGAGGACGGCCTTGGTCAGATCCTCTTCCGGGGCCGGGGCGACCGGGGCGGGGCGCACCGACTCGTGCACGGGCGCCAGGCGGTCCTGCGTGCGGCGCGGTCCGATGCGCAGCGTCGGCGATGTCGAACGCTCGAGCGCGTCGAGGAAGCGGTCCTGCTCGCGCACGAACAGCGCCTCGTCGTCGCCGAGTCGGAAGGCCGCCGAGAGGAAGTTGTCGGGAGAGGCGTTCTCCTCCAGCCGCCGCACGAGGTAGCTGATCGCCACGTCGAACTCGTCGGGCTTCACGACCGGCACGTACAGCAGCACCTCGCCGACTTCGCGGGAGACGGCCTGCACCTGCCCCTGCGCCATGCCGAGGAGCATCTCGAACTCGATCGGGGGCTGCCCGACGGCACCCGTGCCGGCATCCGTCGCTCCGCGCACGCCCCGCTCGCCCGCGAGCAGCCAGGCGTACGCGATGCCGAACAGGTTGTGCCCGGCGATCCCGAGTCGCACGGCTGCCACGTTCTCGGGGCGCAGCGCCCAGTCGAGGCAGCGCAGGTAGTTGGCGTCGGTGTCGACCTTGGCGTCGTACGTCGCCGTCGGCCAGCCGTGCATGGTCGCCTCGACCCGCTCCATCGCGAGGTTCGCACCCTTCACGAGCCGCACCTTGATCGGCGCCCCGCCGTGCGCGACGCGCTCCTGTGCCCAGGCGGTGAGCTCCTGCAGCGCCGGCAGCGCGTCGGGCAGGTACGCCTGCAGCACGATCCCGGCCTCGAGTCCCTGCAGTCGCGGATCCTCGAGGATGCGCGTGAACACGGCGATGGTCAGATCGAGGTCGCGGTACTCCTCCATGTCGAGGTTGATGAAGGTGCGGTCCGACGTCGCCGTCAGGTACAGCGGGAGCAGGCGTTCGACGACGGCCTCCACGACCTGGTCGAAGGCCCACATCGAGATGTGGCTGATGATCGCCGAGACCTTGACCGAGACGTAGTCGACGTCTGGACGTCGGATCAGATCGTGGATGCCGTCGAGCCGCCGCTTCGCCTCGGCCTCGCCGAGCACGGCCTCGCCGAGCAGATTGAGGTTGAGGCGCGCCCCCGACTCCCGGATCTTCGCGATCGCCGGACCGAGCTTCGCCGGCCGCGCGTCGACCACGAGGTGACCCACCATCTCGCGCAGCACGCGGCGGGCGATCGGCACGACGGGTGCGGGGAGCACGGGGGCGACCCCGCCGCCGATCCTCACCGCCGAGCGCACGTACCAGGGCAGGAACTCGGGCACGATCGGCGCGATGCGGTGCAGCTGGGATGCCGCGGCACCCAGGCTCTCCGGGCGCATGACGCCGTCAACGAAGCCCAGCGTGAAGGGAAGGCCGTTGGCGTCCTGCAGCACGCCGGCGAGGCGCTCGGCGGCGGGGTCGACGTCGGCTGCCGCCGCCTCGGTCACCCAGCGCCGGGCGAGGTCGATCGCGCGGTCCGCGAGGGTGTCGGACGGGTCTGCAGACGGCATCGGGTCGGCCATGTGCCCAGGCTATTACCGCGCGCCTCTCGCCCCGCGTCCCCGCGCCGCCGCGCCTCGCGCTCGCCCCCCTGTCTCAACGCCGACCCACCCCCTTGTGCGCGAGCCACCCCTGTTCGGTCGGTCTGCGAAGGGGTGGCTCGCGTCGAAAGGGGTGGCTCGGAGGGTCGGTCAGCCGCCCGCGGCGAGCATCTCGTCGTAGCCCTCGCGGAACGTCGGGTACGACAGTTCCTCCAGCAGCGCGTGGGCGAGGCGCCCGTCGAGCACGGTGCCGCCGCCGGCATCCCCCTCGCTCTGCGGCGGAGCCGCGACGCCCAACCGCGAGGCGATGTGCGCCACGACCGCGCCCAGCCGCACGGGCTCGCAGTCGATCGCGTGCACCAGGGCGGGCGGGGCGTCCATGCGCAGCAGCACGTCGAGGAGCCGCACGAGGTCGTGCTCGTGGATGCGGTTGGTGCGGCGCTCGTGGTCGACGGCGGCGCCCTCGCGCACGCGGCGGATCAGCGAGTCCCGCCCCGGACCGTAGATCCCGGCGGGCCGCACGACGATCGCTCCGAGCAGGTCGACCGCGAGGTCCTCCCCCTCGACGAGAGCATCGCCGCGCTCACCGGTCGTGAGCGTCGGGTCGGCCTCGGTGAGCGGGGCGCGCCCGTCGGTTCCGCCGAAGTCCTGCGAGCCGTACCCCTCGAACACCCTGGTCGACGAGACGAAGATCACGCGCTCCGCGCGAGCGGGCAGCGCGGCCGCGAGATGCGTGAGCGCGGTGGGGTAGATCGAGCCCTCCGGCCCGACGCCCGGCGGCAGCGTGATCACGACCGCGTCGAACGGCGGCAGCGGCGTCGAGAGAGGATGCCGCAGGTCGGCCTCGATCGTCGAGAACGCGTCGGGAAGCCCCGAGACATCGCGACGGATCGCGGTGACCGCGCCTCCGTCGGCGACGAGCCGCTCGCCGAGTGCCGTGCCGAGCGCGCCGCACCCGACGAGCAGTGTGCGTGCGGGGCGGTGCGTGCCGGCATCCGTCATGGTCAGCTCCATTCGCTCGGCGCGGGCATGCGCACGGGAGGCAGAGCGGATGCCGCGGCCCAGTCGTGCACCCAGGCGTCGATCTCGCGCACGCCGTCGGGTTTGCCGACGGCGGCGAAGAGCTCTTCGTTGCTGACCGTGCCGCCGGTGCGGCGCAGCATCCTGGCGCGGACGATCGCTCGCGCGTACACCTGTCCCTTGACGACGGCGCGGTGCTCCATGAAGAGGGCCTTCTCGTCGTGTCCGATGAATCGGGACTGCACCTCGAACCGCTGCCACAGCTGCAGCGACTTGCGGAAGGTGATCGTCTCGCTCGAGACGACCGCGTACCAGCCGCGGTCCTTCATGGCGTCGAAGAGCCCGGTGCGGATGAGCAGGTCCCATCGCCCGAGGTCGAACAGCGACAGGTACCGCCCGTTGTTCATATGGCGGAGGATGTCGATGTCGCTCGGCAGCGTCGTCAGCCGGATGGTGCCGACAGCGGTCGGGTCGAGGGTCTTGCCGCGCCGTGCGCGACGACGGGCTGCGAGGATCACCAGGAGGGTGCGCCAGATCACGTTCACGAGGATCGATCGTAGCCATCGGTGCACGATCGGCGAACATCGTTGTCAGATTCCTCCATGTGGTGTTACAGCGGCATTTCGGCATCCTGCTCGATTTCTCGATCGTGTGTGCCGCGCGTAGAGTCACCGCATGAGCGCCGAAGCCCACCCTGAAGTCATCGTCCGTCCGGTCCGTGATGTGGACGCGGAAGCCCTTGGTCGCGTGCACGCCCAGTGCTGGCACGAGACCTACGACCACCTGATCAGCAAGGCCGCGCTCGAGAAGGTCTCGCCCCGGCGCATGGCCGAGCTGTGGACGCACTGGGCCGCGCAAGGCCCCGAGTTCACGATGAACGCGGCCCTCGTCGACGGCGAGATCGTGGGCTTCGCCGGCTCCGGTCCGGCCCGCGACAAGGACGCCCCCGCGTTCCGCGAGCTCTACTTCATCTACCTGCTCGACGCGTGGCACGGCACCGGCATCGGCCAGAAGCTGTTCGACGCCGCGGTCGAGAAGGACGAGCCCCTGTACCTCTGGGTCGCCGAGGACAACCCCCGCGCGCACCGCTTCTACACGCGCAACGGCTTCACCCTCGACGGCGCCACGCACACGGAGCCGTTCCTCGGCGAGACCCTCACCGAGGTGCGCTTCACCCGCTGACCCGGTCTCGGCCGCCCTTCGCCGAAACACCCCTTTCCCGCCGAACCACCCCTGTGCGTGTTGAACGCGCAGGGGTGGTTCGCACGTAAAGGGGTGGCCCGGGGGTCAGATGCGGTGCAGGGCCGCGAGCTCAGCGGCCCGAGACGTTGCCGAACAGCTTCGCGATCGGCGCGATCACGAGCGGACGCGCCGCGACCCAGCCGATCGCGATCACGACCATGGACGCGACGAACACCCAGAACCCGGTCCAGGTGACGGCATCCTGCGCCGCGTACATGTGGTTGAGGTTGCGCAGGAAGCCGGTGAGGAACACCAGCGCGACGTGCACGATGATGAACGCCACGAAGTACAGCATCACCGGGAAGTGCAGGGCGCGGGCCCACTCGATCGGGTACGCCTTCGAGAGACGCTCGGCCTTCTTGGGCCACATCCCCGACATGCGGAAACCGGTCACCGCAGCGAGGGGCGCGGCGAGGAACACCGTCGCGAAGTAGGCGATCTGCTGCAGGCTGTTGTAGTTGTTCCAGCCGTTCTCATGCGGCCAGTCGAACGAGACGTACTGCAGCGCCGCCGACAGGGCATTCGGGAAGACCTCCCAGCTCGTCGGCACGATCCGCGCCCAATGGCCGGTCGCGAACAGCAGCACCACGAAGATCACGCCGTTCGCCAGCCACAGGATGTCGAGCGCCTGATGGAACCAGATCGTCAGGCTGGTCTTGCCCTTGGGGTTGTTCCGAGGCGTCCAGAACGCGGTCGGACGCTTCTCGGTGCGGATCCGCAGACCCGAACGGATGATCAGCACCATGAGGAACACGTTGAAGAAGTGCTGCCACCCGATCCAGGGGGCGAAGCCCGGTTCGACGTGCACGGCGGGTTCGTACTCGCCGGGGAACGCGGCGAGGAAGTCCTGCATGAACGGCAGGCTCAGCAGAGCCCGCACGAAGGCCACGGCGGCGCCCGCGAGGATGCCGAGGGCCGCGGCGCCGAACAGTCCGGCGATCGCCTGCGGCCAGGTCGGACGACGACGGGCGGATGCCGGGGTCGCGGCGACATGGCGCGGGGCCCGGCCGTCCCAGACCGTCTTCGTCCACGGGAGCGGCGTGGAGACGTCGGCGACCGTGGCGACCGTGCCCGCAAGTCCGGGGGCCGACACGCGGGGTGTCGGCGTTGCAGGTGGAATCGGTCCGACATCTGGCGTGTCGGCCCCCGATGTGACGAGGGAGGCGACGGTGCCGGCGGGCGGCCACGGCTCGCCTCCGCGGATGCGCGGGAGTCCCCGCCGCACGGATGCCGTTTCCCCATCCCGCGTGTCGTCGAGCGAGGACGACGAAGTCGACCGAGACGAAACGCGGTCCCCACCGGTCGGCGCCGCCACGGTCGCATCGCCACCGCGCGGCTCGATGAGCGAGGACGACGGAGTCGACGCATTCCCACCCCGCGGCTCGTTGAGCGAGGACGACGAAGCCGACCGAGACGAAACGCGGTCCCCACCGGACGGCGCCGCCACGGACGACGCAGGCGGCCAGGGCTCCCCGCCGGGCGTGCGCGGGAGTCCGCGGCGCAGGGTCGTACCGGCGGTGTGCCGCGTTTCGTCTCGCCCCGCTCGCTCAACGACCGGGGGCTCGGCGACCGTGGAACCCTGCCGCGTTTCGTCTCGCTCCGCTCGCTCGACGACCGGGGGTTCAACGACCGATGATTGGGCGACCGCGGCGACCTCGACCACCCCTGCGGGCGGCCAGGGCTCGCCGCCGGGTGTGCGCGGGAGGCCGCGACGCAGCATCCGCTCTGCCATGTCTACTTCTTCCGCGCCTCGAGGGCGGCGATCACCTGGGGGACGACGGTGAACAGGTCGCCGACGATGCCGAAGTCGGCGACGTCGAAGATGGGCGCCTCGGCGTCTTTGTTGATCGCGACGATCGTCTTGGCGGTCTGCATTCCTGCGCGGTGCTGGATGGCTCCGGAGATGCCGAGAGCGACATACAGGTGCGGCGACACGGAGACGCCGGTCTGGCCGACCTGGTGCGACTGCGGGATGTACCCGGCGTCGACGGCGGCGCGGGATGCTCCGACGGCGGCGCCGAGCGCGTCGGCGAGCTCCTCGACGAGCACGAACTTCTCCTTCGACGCGAGTCCGCGTCCGCCCGAGACGACGCGTTGCGCGCCGCGCAGTTCGGGGCGGGTCGACGTCGTCTCGACCGCCTCGACGGCACCGACGGTGGCAGCGGCGGCGCCGGATGCCGTCACGGCGAGCTCCTCGACGATGGGCGCATCCACGGCGTCGGCACGGGCCTCGACCGCGCCCTGCCGCACCGTGATGACGGGAGCGCCGTAGGTGGGCGCCGCGTCGACGAGGTAGGCCCCGCCGTACACGGAGTGATGCGCCACGATCCCCTCGTCGTCGCGGGAGACCCCGACCGCGTCGACGCAGAGCGCGCTGCGGGTGCGCGCGGCGAAGCGCCCCGCGACGTCACGCCCCGCGATCGAGTTCGAGATGAGCACCGCATCCGGCTGGACCTTCTCGAACGCAGCGTGGAGGGCGTCGACCACCGGCACGGTGAGCACGGAGTCGTCTCCGGAGGCGGTCAGCACGACGGCGGCACCGGCTGCGGTCGCCGTAGCTGCGGCATTCTCCGCTCCGCCGACGATGAGCGCGACGGGCGAGCCGATGCTCGACGCGGCGCCGAGCAGGGCTGCGGTGCTGCTGGCCGGTGCGCCGGACGGGTCGACGTCGACCAGCACGAGCACGGGGTTCTCGGGGTAGCTCATGTCACACCAGCCTGTTCTCTGCGAGGTAGTCGACGAGCTTCTGGGCGGCATCTCCCTCGTCGACGATCTTGACGCCCGCGGCGCGCGGTGGCTTCTCCGACACGGCGGTCATGATCGTGCGCGGGGCCTCGCCCGGATCGGCCGAGACGCCGAGATCGTCGAGGGTCAGCACCTCGAGCGGCTTCTTCTTCGCCGCCATGATGCCCTTGAAGTTCGGGAACCGCGCATCGGGCAGCGCCTCGGTGATCGAGATGACGGCGGGGAGGGATGCCGAGATCGGCTGCGCCCCGGCATCCGCTGCTCTCGTGCCAGTGATGCCGTCGGAGGTGATCTCGACCGCGGTGAGCGCGGTCGCGTGCGGCCAGCCGAGGTGCTCCGCGAGCATCGCGGCCATGACGCCGCCGGAGCCGTCGGTGGAGAGGTTGCCGGTGATGACGAGGTCGGGCGCGCCACGGCGGATCGCCGCGGCGAGCACCTCGGCGGTGAGCCCCAGGTCGGCGCCGACGAGGCGCTCGTCGGCGATGTGCACGGCCGATCCGGCGCCGATCGCGAGAGCTCGGCGCACCGACGCGGTCGACCCCTCGGGGGCCATCGCGACGGCCACGACCTCGGTGCCCTCGTTCTTGTCGGCGTGGCTCAGCGCGACCTCGAGAGCGCGCTCGGTGATCTCGTCGAGCACGACGTCTCCGGCGGCGCGATCGGCCAGGCCGGTCTCGAGGTCCAGCTTGCGGTCGCCGTAGGTGTCCGGCACCTCTTTGACCAGGACGAAGATCTTCATCGAATGCTCCTCACACTGCCTCGATTCTAGCGTGGTGAAACTGAGTCCCATCAGGAAAGCGACCGAGAACCAGCGATCTGCGGATCGCCGCATGCCCTAGCGTAGAGACGTGGTCCGATCCCGCCCTCTGCCCGTCGATCCGCTCGCCGAAGCGAAGCGGCAGTGGCTCGCGCACGGATGGACGGATGCCGCAGACGGCATGACCGTCGTGACCTCGGTCATGCGGGCCCAGCAGCTGCTGCTCGCGCGGGTCGACGCGACCCTGAAACCTTTCGCGCTGACGTTCGCCCGGTACGAGATGCTGCGCCTGCTGGCGTTCAGCCGGGCCGGCCGCCTGCCCCTGTCGAGCGTCGTCGCCCGTCTGCAGGTGCACGCGACGACCGTGACGAGCACCGCCGAGCGCCTCGTGCGCGACGGGCTCATCGTGCGCGAACCGCACCCCCACGACGGACGCGCCGCGCTGCTCGCCCTGACGCCGACCGGTCGCGACCTCGTCGAGAGGGCCACAGCCGCGCTCAACGCCGAGGTCTTCTCCGACCCCGGCATCAGCCGCGACGACGCCACCGAGCTCGTCGCGATCGTCGCGCGCATGCGCAAAGCAGCCGGCGATTTCGCCGATCCGCGCCCGCAGCCAGAAGCGCTCTGACATGGCGCGCTTCGTGCTCGAGCGGGTGATCGCCGCTCCGCCGGCCGAGGTTTTCGCCGCATCGCTGGATCCCGAGCTGCACGTGCGGTCGATGGCGCGGCACGGCGAGACCATGGTCGAGGCTCCGGCCGGCGGCGTCTTCACGGAGGGGTCGACGGTCACGTGGCGGGCGCGGCACCTCGGCATCCCGTTCCGGCTCCGGTCGATGGTGTTCGATATCGACGAGCCCCGCGCGTTCCGCGACCGCCAGATCGCAGGTCCCTTCGGGGCGTTCCTGCACGAGCACGAGTTCCGCCCGCACGAGCGCGGCACGCTCATGCGCGACACGATCACGTTCCGCTCCCCGTTCGGCCCCATCGGGCGCGTCGTCGACCGGCTCTTCATGACGGCGTACCTGCGGCGGCTCATCGCGGAGCGCAACGACACCATCTCCTCCGAGATCGAGGGCCGCGGGCGTACCCTGTCGCCATGAGCGAACTGCGTGTCCACACCACTCTCACCGGACGCGGCCCCGCCGCCGCCATCCTCCTCACCGACGAGCAGGTATCGTCTCTCGGCGCCGGCAAGGCGTTCCCGGTCGCCGTCACGATCGACGGACGCACCGCCCGGCTGCGACTCGCCCGCATGGGCGGAGAGAACATGATCGGGTTCAGCAAGGCGGTGCGGAGCGACCTCGGAGTCGAGATCGGCCAGGAGGTCGACGCGGTGATCCGCGTGGATGCCGCCGAGCGCACCGTCGAGGTGCCGCCGCCGCTCGCCGCCGCGCTCGACGCCGACCCCGCGCTGCGCGCCACCTTCGACGCCCTGTCCCCCTCTGCGCGCAAAGAGCACGCCCGCTCGGTCGCCGAGGCGAAGCAGGAAGCCACCCGCGACCGGCGCATCGAGAAGATCGTCGCGTCGCTGCGCGCCTGAGCCGATCGTCGGTCCCACGACTCAGCGGTTCTGGAAGTCGGGTGCACGCTTCTCACGGAAGGCGGCCATGCCCTCCTTCTGGTCGGCGGTGTCGAACAGGGCGGCGAACGCCCGCTTCTCGTGTGCGAGGCCGTCGGCGAGCGATGTCTCCATCGCGGCATCCAGCGCGGCCTTCGCCGCGTAGACCGACGGGAGCGACTTCGACGCGATGGTCTCGGCGAGCGCGGCGGCTTCGTCGAGCAGATCGGATGCCGGGACCACGCGCGACACGAGACCGGACCGCTCCGCCTCCTCGGCGCCCATGAAGCGACCGGAGAGGACGAGTTCGGCGGCCTTGTAGTAGCCGACCGCGCGGATGAGACGCTGCGTGCCGCCCATGCCGGGGATGACGCCGAGGTTGATCTCCGGCTGACCGAACTTCGCGGTGTCGGCGGCGAGGATGATGTCGCACATCATGGCGAGCTCGCATCCACCGCCGAGCGCGAAGCCCGACACCGCCGCGATCACGGGCGTCTTCACCGCGGCGAACTCGTGCCAGATGCCGAAGTGGTCGGTCTCGAGCATCTCGTCGCCCGACATGCCCTCCATCTCCTTGATGTCGGCTCCGGCGGCGAACGCCTTCTCGGAGCCGGTGACGACGATCGCGCCCACGCCGTCGTCGAGGTCGAAGGCCGTAGCCGCGGCCGTGATGTCCTCGGCGAGCTGGGAGTTCAGGGCGTTCAGCGCCTGCGGCCTGTTCAGGGTGATCCACCCGACCCGTCCGCGCTGCTCGACCAGGATCGTCTCGTACTCGGTCATGAGGGCCCTCTCCGTCTTCGAATAGCGTGCTTTGCAACGAGCGGTGCCGAATCGTTGCACTTTGCGCGACTCGAAACCCCCCGCAGGACGATCGTCACACGGACCCGTCGCGGATGTCGGTGATGATGCCGGAGAAGTCCCGACCGGCACCGTCGCCCGCGGCGAACGCGGCGTACATCTCCTGGGCGAGGCGCCCCATGCGGGCATGCGTCGAGGTCTGCTCGATCGCCTGCAGCGCGAGGCCGAGGTCTTTCGCCATGAGCGCCCCGGCGAAGCCCGGCTGGTAGTCACGGTTCGCGGGACTCGTCGGCACGGGACCGGGCACCGGGCAGTTCGTGGTGATCGACCAGCACTGCCCGGAGGCCTGCGACACGACGTCGAACAGCGCCTGGTGCTCGAGCCCGAGCCGCTCTCCGAGCACGAACGCCTCGGCCACCGCGATCTGCGACACCGCGAGCACCATGTTGTTGCAGACCTTCGCGGCCTGGCCGAGCCCCGGGCCGCCGCAGTGCACGACGCGCCTGCCCATGACTTCGAGCAGCGGCAGCGCGGCGGAGTAGTCCTCGTCGGACCCGCCGACCATGAACGCGAGCGTCCCGTTCTCGGCGCCGACGACACCGCCCGACACGGGAGCGTCGATGTTGCGGTGCCCGGCGGCCAGCGCGAGCGCATGCGCGGCCCGCGCCTCGTCGACGGCGATGGTCGACGACTCGATGAAGAGGGTGTCCGGCCGCGCGGCGGCGAGCAGCTCGGTGCGGTACGCATCGAGCACGTGCTTCCCCGCCGGGAACATCGTGATGACGACGTCGGCGTCGGCTGCGGCATCCGCTCCGCTCGCGGCCACGGGGATGCCGGTCGCCTCCGCCGCCTCGACGGCCGCCGGCACGACGTCGAAGCCGTGCACCTCGTGCCCTGCGGCGACGAGGTTCCGTGCCATCGGCAGCCCCATGTGCCCGAGGCCGAGGAAGGCGACCCTTGTCATGACGCGCTCCGCATCGCGCTGCCGCCGCTGCGCTGCAGGGACGCTGAACCCGACGGCCGCATTATCTCGCGCCCCACGATGAGGCGCATGATCTCGTTCGTGCCCTCGAGGATCTGGTGTACCCGCAGATCGCGCACGACCCGCTCGATGCCGTAGTCCTGCAGGTAGCCGTAGCCGCCGTGCAGTTGCAGCGCGCGGTTGGCGACGTCGAAACCGGCATCCGTGGCGAAGCGCTTGGCCATGGCGCAGCGCATCGTCGCGTCGGGCGCGTGCTCGTCGACGGCCCGCGCGCCGTCGCTCACCATGAGCCGCGCGGCCTGCAGGTCGGTGCGCATATCGGCGACCTGGAAGAGGATCGACTGCTTCTCGGCGAGCGGCTCACCGAACGCGACCCGCTCGTGCACGTACTGCACGGCGCGATCGAGCGCCCACTGCGCCCCGCCGAGCGAGCAGGCAGCGATGTTCAGCCGGCCTCCGTTGAGCGCCGACATCGCGATCGCGAAACCGCGACCCTCCTCACCCAGGAGAGCGGATGCCGGAACCCGCACCCCGTCGAGGATCACCGGCCTCGTGGGCTGCGCGTGCCAGCCCATCTTCTTCTCGGGCGGCCCGAAGCTCAGCCCGGGCGCATCGCCCGACACGAGGAAGGCGCTGATGCCGCGGGCTCCCGGCTCGCCGGTGCGCGCCATGACGACGTACACCGCGGCCTCGCCCGCCCCCGAGATGAACTGCTTGACCCCCGTGAGCACGTAGTCGTCGCCGTCGCGGGCAGCACTGGTGGCGATGTTCGCGGCATCCGACCCGGCTCCGGGTTCGGTGAGGCAGTAGCCGCCGAACTCCTGCATGGCGGTGAGCTGCGGCAGCCAGGCCGCGCGCTGCGCCTCGTCGCCGTAGGTGTCGATCATCCACGCGACCATGTTGTGGATCGAGATGTAGGCGGCGACCGCGGGGTCGCCCTTCGCGAGCTCCTCGAAGATCGCGACGGTGTCGGTGCGGCTGAGCGCCGTGCCGCCGAACTCCTCGCGCACGTAGATGCCGCCGAGTCCGAGCTCGCCTGCCTTGTGCAGCGACTCCCGCGGGAAGAGGTGCTTCTCGTCGCGCTCGGAGGCGAAGGGCGCGAGCTCGGTGTCGGCGAACTCGCGGACGGCGCCGATGATCGCCTCGCGCTCCTCGGCGGTGGTGACGGTGATGGTGTCGGTCATATCTCTCTCCTGCGTTTCGTCTCGCTGCGCTCGCTCAACGACCGGTGGTCAATGCATGGTGGGGATGACGAAGCTGGCTCCGTCGCGGATGCCGGCCGCGGGCCACCGGCTCGTCACGGTCTTCGTCTTCGTGTAGAAGCGGAACGCGTCGGCTCCGTGCTGGTTGAGGTCGCCGAACCCGCTGCGCTTCCAGCCGCCGAACGTGTAGTACGCGATCGGCACCGGGATGGGCACGTTGACGCCGACCATGCCGACCTCGACGCGGGCGGCGAAGTCGCGTGCGGCATCCCCGTCGCGGGTGAAGATCGCGACGCCGTTGCCGTACTCGTGCTCGGACGCCATCCGCAGCGCCTCTTCGTAGTCCGCTGCGCGGGCGATCACGAGCACCGGGCCGAAGATCTCCTCGCGGTAGATCGCCATGTCGGTCGTGACGTGGTCGAAGAGGGTGGGACCGAGGTAGAAGCCCTCCTCATGACCGGGGACCGTGAACCCTCGCCCGTCGGCGAGCAGCGTCGCGCCTTCGTCGACGCCCTGCTGGATGTATCCCTCGACGCGTTCCACGGCGGCGCGGGTGACGAGTGGCCCGTAGTCGACGTCGCTCGCGAGCGCCGGACCGACCCGCAGTCGGGCGACGCGCTCCCGGAGCTTCGCGGCGAGAGCATCCGCCGTCTCCTCACCGACCGGGACCGCGACCGAGATCGCCATGCAGCGCTCGCCCGCAGATCCGTAGCCCGAGCCGATCAGGGCGTCGACGGCCTGGTCGAGATCGGCGTCGGGCATGACGATCATGTGGTTCTTCGCGCCGCCGAAGCACTGCGCGCGCTTGCCGTGCGCGGCGGCGGTGGCGTAGATGTACTCCGCGATCGGGGTGGAGCCGACGAAACCCACCGCACGGATGCGGTCGTCGGCCAGCAGTGTGTCGACGGCCTCCTTGTCGCCGTGCACGACGTTGAGGACGCCGGCGGGCAGCCCCGCCTCGAGGAACAGCTCGGCGAGGCGCACCGGCACCGAGGGGTCGCGCTCGCTGGGCTTGAGCACGACCGCGTTGCCGGCGGCGAGCGCGGGGCCTGCCTTCCAGAGCGGGATCATCGCGGGGAAGTTGAACGGGGTGATCGCGGCGACGACGCCCAGCGGCTGCCGCATCGAGTACACGTCGATGCCTGCGCCCGCTCCGGTCGAATACTCGCCCTTGAGCAGGTGCGGCGCCCCGGCGGAGAACTCGATGACCTCGAGGCCGCGCTGGATGTCGCCCTTCGCGTCGTCGACGGTCTTGCCGTGCTCGCTCGCGAGCAGTTCGGCGAGCGACTGCATCTCGCGCTGCACGAGGTCGAGGAACCGCAGGAGCACCCGTGCGCGCTTCTGCGGGTTGGTCGCGGCCCACTCGACCCGCGCGGACTCGGCGTTCGCGATGACTGCGCGCACCTCCTCGGCCGAGGCGAGCGGTACTCGGGCCTGGACCGACCCCGAGCTCGGGTCGAACACGTCGGCGAAGCGGCCGTCCTCGGGAGTGAGATGCGATCCGCCTACGAAGTGGGGGATGGTGCGAGTCATTGTGCGATGTCCCTTCGGGCCGTCATTGGCACAATGCGAGTGTACTTCGGCATCCGATTAATTACTAGGGCATCCATATATCTCCGTTCGGAAACCAGGGATGGATTACAGGGATGAGGAGTTCGCCGCGCGTTCACCGGCCGGTCACCTCGGCGGAGTACAACTGCTGGAGCGCGGACACAGGGCTCAGACCGGATCGGGTGGTCACGTCATCCGCGCTTCGCGGTGAGCATCTGCTCCCGTCGCGGTGTCCCACGCCGCGAAGACCCCCGCCGAATCGGGTCGGCGGGGGTCTTCTTCATCCGGACCCGGTTGTTCGGAGACGCCCTTTCGAATCGCTCGAATTGCAGTTGCCTGACTTTCGATTCGCCATTTGCGCGATTCGAATCGACCTTGTCTGTGGATAACCCCGCCACTGCGAGAACGCCGTGCCAGCGTGCCGTCATGAGCACTGACGACCAAGCCCTCGGCCCCCATGACGACGCCTTCTCCGTGCACATCGCACGACTCGAAGGCGCCAGCCGCAGCGAGCTGCGACGTCGCGCACTGGCCGCGCCCTTCCACGGCGTTCGGATCACGCGCGGCGCGTCTAACGCCTTCCGCGACATCGACGACCCGTACGAGCGGCAGCGCCTATGCCGCGTGGAACGCGCACGCATCTATGCGGTCCGCCTGCATTCCGGCCACTTCTTCAGCCATACCACTGCCGCATCGATCTGGGGCGCTCCACTGCCGCTGGAGTTCTCGGATACCGGCGGCATCGCGGAGTACGCTGAGCTCCCCCTTCATGTCAGCGCGTCAGGACACGTGCCCTTCCCTCGCGCGGCTGGCATCACCGGCCACAGGACACTGTCGAGCATGACCGCCGTGCAGGAGCATCGCGGGCTCAGGGTGACGTCACCGTCGGCGACCTGGGCATCGCTCGGCACACTGTCCGTGCCGAACCTCGTCGCGCTCGGCGATTACTTCTGCAGAGTCTGGCGGGCGGGTCACGGGCGCAGGGACGAGGGTCGGCCCCCGCTCGCGAACGTCACGCAGTTGCGGAGCGCGATGGAGGCGGGTCGTCGTCGCGGCGCCGCCCGGCTTCGGGCCGCCCTCGACCTCATTCGCACCGACGCGTGGTCGCCGCGCGAGAGCCTCGTCCGCTGCATCCTCATCGACGCCGGACTTCCCGAGCCTCGACTGAACTTCGATGTCTGCGTGGGCGGACGATTCATCGCGTGCGTGGATATGGCGTACCCCGCGCAGCGAGTCGCGATCGAGTATCTCGGCATGCTCCATGGCGAGAGATGGGCGGCCGACGTCGAGCGTCTCGCCGCGCTGCGAGCTGCGGGGTGGACCGTGATCGAGGTCACCGCTCCCCTTCTGCGATCCCCGGAGACTCTCGTGCGCCGTGTCGCCGCCGCGCTCCGACACTGAGCCTCGACCATTCGAATCGCTTGAATTGCAGTTCTCACCGAGCGAAAGCTGCAAGGCAAGCGATTCGAAAGCAGGTGCTAGAGACGCTCCACGATCATCGCGTTCGCCATGCCGCCGCCCTCGCACATGGTCTGCAGCCCGTAACGGCCGCCGGTCGCGTCGAGATGATCCACCAGCGTGCCGAGCAGGCGCGTACCCGATGACCCCAGCGCGTGTCCCAGCGCGATCGCCCCGCCGCGAGGGTTGAGCTTCGTGGCATCCGCCCCGGTCTCGGCGGCCCATGCGAGCGGCACCGAGGCGAACGCCTCGTTCACCTCGTATGCGTCGAGGTCGTCGATCGACAGCCCGGCGCGGTCGAGGATCCGCCGCGTCGCGGGTATGGGCCCGGTCAGCATCATCAGCGGGTCGTCGCCCACCACGGCGAACGAGTGGAACCGCGCCCGCGGCGTGAGCCCCAGCTGGTCGGCGCGCTCCGCGCTCATGATCAGCGCCGCCGAGGCTCCGTCGGTGAGCGGCGAGGAGTTGCCCGGCGTGATGCGCCAGTCGAGGTCGGGGAAGCGTTCGGCGAGCGCATCGGTGCGGAACGCCGGCTGCAGACCGGCGAGAGCGGATGCCGTCGTCCCCGCCCGCACGGTCTCGTCGCCGCGCGCCTCAGGCGCCTCGTCGACGGAGATCACGGTGCGGTCGAAGAACCCTTCCTCCCACGCGACGGCCGCGCGCCGGTGCGACTCGGCCGCGTACGCGTCCAGTTCCTCGCGGTCGAGCCCCCACCGCGCCGCGATGAGCTCGGCCGAGACGCCCTGATTGACGAGCCCGTCGGGATACCGGGCGCGCAGGCGCGGCGACATCGGGCTCCCGGCGACCGACGCCGACGATCCGAGCGGCACCCGGCTCATCGACTCCACGCCGCCGACGATCACCGCGTCGTAAGCTCCGGCCATGATGCCCTGCGCCGCGGCCTGGACGGCCTGCTGACTCGACCCGCACTGCCGGTCGATCGTCGCCGCGGGGACCGTCTCGTCGAATCCGGCGGCGAGCACGGCCTGACGCGCGATGTTCGACGACTGCTCTCCCACCTGGCTCACGCAGCCGAGCAGCACGTCGTCGATCTGACGCGACTCGAGGCCGCTGCGGTCGAGGATCGCGGCGAGTACTCCGGCGGCGAGGTCGACGGGGTGCACGCCAGACAGCATCCCGCCGGGCTTGCCGCGGCCGACGGGCGTGCGGACGACATCGATCAGGACGGCTTCGCTGCGCGTGCTCATGCCCTCATTCTCTCCCCGGCCGGCGCCGGAGGGGTGCGGCGCCTCAGTCGGCGGGCAGCGGCGGGCGGGAGAAGATGTGGCGGGGCTTGACCGAGCGGGACCGCGAGGCCCTCGCCGGTTCGTCGGCCGACACGGACTCTTCCGTGCGGGAAAGGTTCGGGCGTCTGTCTGCGTCCTGGTCGGACGAGGGATGACTGATCATGCCCCGACCGTACGGGGCGAACATGTACGCGCGTTCAGGTTCGCGGGTCCGAGGGTTCGCGCGGTGCGAAACGCGCGCGGGGAGCCGCGGCATCCGAATTAGAATCGACGGGCGCCCGCACCCCGGCGCTCCCCCGTTCCGATGTGCCCGCGATCCGGGCCGCACTCTGCGAGGCTCCGTCATGTCCAGTGAAGCGATCACCGTCTCCATCCGCCGCGAGGTCGACCCCGCGCGCATCAGCGAGACCACGGAGTGGGTGCAGCGCGGCGTCAACATGGCGAACACGTACCCGGGTTTCCTCGGATCCGGATGGGTGCGCGCCGGTGCCGATTCGCACGTGTGGCACATGCTCTACCGCTTCGCCGACGAGGAGACGCTGGTCGCCTGGGAGGACTCGGCCGAGCGCGCGGCCTGGCTGGCGACCGGCGAGGGCCTCGTGCTCAGCGAGCGCTCGCGCCGCCGCAGCGGCATCGAGGGGTGGTTCGACGAGCCGGCGACCGGGTCGGTGACCGTGCAGACCGCCGAGGGCACGGCATCCGGCGCCATCGTCAAGGCGCCCCCGCGGTGGAAGCAGGCGGTGTCGATCTGGCTCGGGTTCTTCCCCGTGAACCTTCTCTTCACGTACGCCATGAGCCCGATCCCCGGCTGGAACGAGCTGCCGATCTGGCTGCGGGTACTGGCGACGACCCTCGTGCTCACGCCGATCATGACCTATTGGGTTCTGCCCTGGGTCACGCGCTCGCTGCGTCGCTGGCTCGCACGCTAGCTCTCGCGCACCCGCTCTCAGAGGGCGCGGATGCGCCAGGATGCCGCGTGCACGGCGCCCGGCTCGAGCACGACGAGGTCGGTCCCGGAGGTGAACGCGCCGGGCGGACAGGTCATCGGCTCGACCGCGAGTCCGAGCCGGTGCGTCGACGCTGTCTCGGGAGTGTCTGCCGTGTGCACCTGCACCCACGGGCAGCGCTCGTCGAAGCTGATCGCGACCCCGGAGCCGTCGTCGGTCGTGAGGCGCACCTCGGCGCTGCCGTCCGTGCGGGCGAGCCCGGTGAAGGCGTGGTCGATGAAGACGTCGTCGATCCGGCGTGCGGTGCGGAAATCCCACTCCGGATGCTCGGTCACCGGCTCGACGGCGACGGGACTCAGCCGGTCCGGCGTCACCGTGAGCACCTCGGATGCCGGAAGGCTGAGGGTCCAGGCATCGACGCTGCTCTCGCTCGACGACCCGCGAGAGGGGCCCGCCACGAGATACGGATGCGGTCCGGTGCCCCAGGGCGCGGCATCCGCCCCGAGGTTCCGTGCCGTCACCGTCTGCTCCAGACCGTTCGCGTCGAGGCGGTACTCCACCTCGACCTCGACGCGGAACGGGTACCCGGTCTGCGGCTCGATCACGGCAGCGAGCACGACGCGGTCGTCGAGCACGAGTCTGTCCTCGAACTCCGTCCACGCGAGCAGCCCGTGCAGGGCCTGCCCGCGCGCTGGCTCGGTGAGCGGGAGCTGGTGCTCGACGCCGCGGAAGCGGTACCGTCCGTCGACGATGCGGTTGGGCCACGGGGCCAGCGTCGCCCCGCGATAGGCCGGACGCACCTCGTCGGCCTCGAACGGCACGACGAGGTCGCGGCCCTCGAACGTCAGCGTGCGCAGCGTCGCGCCGACGCTCGCGATGTCGGCCTCGTAGCCGTGGGCGGCGAGGTGCAGCTGCCGGCCCGACCTCGGCACGGTCGCCATCACAGCCCCTGCGCCAGTCGGTAGTACGCCTGGTTCCAGCGCACCTGCTTCTGGAACTCGGGCAGCGTGGTGCTCTCGTCGATCACGAGCAGCTCGACCTCGGCCATCTCGGCGAAGTCGCGGAACGCCTCGATCCCGACGGCGGTCGACATGACCGTGTGGTGCGCCGCTCCGGCGGTGAGCCACGCGGCGGCCGAGGTCGTGAAGTCGGGGGCGGGCTTCCAGACCGCGCGGCCGACGGGGAGCTTCGGCAGCGCGGCGCGCGGCGCGACGTTCTCGACGACGTTCGCGGTGAGGCGGAACCGATCGCGCATGTCGCTCAGCGCGACCACGACAGCGGGGCCGGGGTCGGCGGTGAACACGAGGCGCACCGGGTCGTCCTTGCCGCCGATGCCGAGCGGATGGATCTCGAGCGTGGGCGTCGCGGTGCTCAGCGAGGGCGACACCTCGAGCATGTGCGCGCCGAGGATCAGCTCGTCACCGGGGGTCATGTCGTACGTGTAGTCCTCCATGAGACTCGCTCCACCGGGGAGCCCCGCACCCATGACGTTCGCGATGCGCACGAGGATCGCCGTCTTCCAGTCGCCCTCGGCGCCGAAGCCGTAGCCCTCCGCCATGAGCCGCTGCACGGCGAGACCGGGCAGCTGCGGCAGCGCGCCGAGGTCTTCGAACGACGTGGTGAAGGCCCCGAAGCCGCCCTCCTCGAGGAACGAGCGCAGTCCGATCTCGATGGCCGCGCCGTCGCGCAGCGACTGGTGCCGCTCGCCGCCGCGCCGCAGTTCGGGCGCGACCTCGTACAGCTCCTCGTACTCGGCGACGAGCGCGTCGATCTGCGCATCGGATGCCGCCGCCACGGCGTCCGCCAGCTCGTTCACACCCCAGGTGTTCACCTGCACGCCGAAGCGCAGCTCGGCCTCGGTCTTGTCACCCTCGGTCACCGCGACGTAGCGCATGTTGTCGCCGAAACGGGCGAGCTTCAGGTCGCGCGACGCGGCGAGCCCGGCGGCCGCCCGCTGCCAGACGCCGAGCTCGCGCTGCACGCGCGGATCGGACGCGTGGCCGACGATCGTCTTGCGCGGCACGCCGAGGCGGGTCTGGATGTAGCCGAACTCGCGGTCGCCGTGGGCGGCCTGGTTGAGGTTCATGAAGTCGAAGTCGATGTCGGCCCACGGCAGCTCGACGTTCGCCTGGGTGTGCAGGTGGGCGAGCGGCTTCTGCAGCGCATCGAGACCGGCGATCCACATCTTCGCGGGGCTGAACGTGTGCATCCAGGCGACGAGCCCGATGACCGCGTCGTCGGCGTTCGCCTCGAGCGCGATGCGCTTGATGGCCGCGGCATCCGTCAGCACCGGCTTCCAGACGATCCGCACGGGCACGTCGGCGGCGGTGTCGAGCAGTCGAGCGATCTCCTGCGACTGCTCGGCGACCTGCGCGAGCGTCTCGGGGCCGTACAGGTGCTGGCTGCCGGTGAGGAACCAGACCTCGTAGCCGTCGAGTGAGGTGGTGAGCGTCATGCGGTGCTGCCTTTCAGAGGGACGCGACGGCGGCGGCCTCGATGGCCAGCCCCGCCCGATAGCGGTCGAGATAGGTCGCGAAACCGGCGACGTCGGCGGGGTCGGGATCGGCGAGCGAGACGGATGCCGTGGCGAACACCGTCTCGTCGAGGTACTCCCCCAGCGACCGGTCGTCGGCGTGCGCGAGGTAGGACGCGAGCACGGCGATGCCCCAGGCGCCGCCCTCCGAGGCGAGGTCGCCGACCGCGACGGGTGCTCCCAGCGCCCCGGCGAGGAAGCGCTGGGCCACGCCCGCGGTGCGGAACATGCCCCCGTGCGCGAACATCCGGTCCAGTTCGACGCCCTCGTCGCTCAGCACCTGCATGCCCAGCGCGAGCGTGCCGAACACGCCGTAGAGCTGCGCCCGAATGACGTTGGCGAGGGTCAGGGCGCTGTCGGGCGTGCGCACGAAGAGCGGGCGTCCGGCGTCGAGCCCGGCGATGGGCTCGCCGGCGAGGTGGTTGTAGGCGAGCAGGCCACCGGCATCCGCCTCCCCGTCGAGGGCCTCGCGGAAGAGCAGGTCGAACACCTCGTCATCGTCGAGTGGCTGTCCGGCGGCCGCGGTGAACCGCGAGAACAGTCCCGCCCAGGCGGCGAGCTCGCTGGCGCCGTTGTTGCAGTGCACCATCGCCACGGCGTCGCCCGCCGGAGTGGTCACGAGGTCGAGCTCGTGATGCACCCCGGCGAGCGGTCGCTCCAGCACGACCATCGCGAAGATGCTCGTTCCCGCCGACACGTTGCCGGTGCGAGGGGCGACCGCGTTCGTCGCCACCATCCCGGTTCCGGCGTCGCCCTCCGGCGGGCAGAGCGGGATGCCGGGGCGCAAGGCACCGGTCGGGTCGAGCAGCGCCGCCCCCTCGTCTGTCAGCACGCCGGCCGGCGCTCCGGCGGGGCGCACCTCGGGCAGGATCTCGTCGAGGGGGCGGGGAAGCAGGTCGCCCGTCCGTGCGGCGTACGCGCGCAGCATCCGCTCGTCGTAGTCGCCGGTGGCGGAGTCGATGGGGAACATGCCCGAGGCGTCGCCCACCCCCAGCACCCGTTCGCCGGTAAGCCTCTCGTGCACGTATCCGGCGAGGGTGTTCACGCTCGCGATGCGCGGCACGTGCGATTCGTCGTCGAGCACGGCCTGATGCAGGTGGGCGATCGACCACCGCAACGGGATGTTGACGCCCAACAGCTCGCCGAGCTCGGCGGAGGCCGCGCCGGTGTTGGTGTTGCGCCAGGTGCGGAACGGCACGAGCAGCTCGCCCGCCTCGTCGAACGCGAGATAGCCGTGCATCATCGCGGAGATCCCGATCGCCCCGAACGCCGTGGGGCGGATGCCGTGCTGCTGCTCGGCATCGGCGACGAGCTCTGCGTACGCGGCCTGCAGGCCCGTCCACACCTCGGCGAGCGGGTAGGTCCACAGACCGTCCTCGAGGCGGTTCTCCCACGAGAACGAGCCGGTCGCGAGCACGGCGGTGGGATCGGAGCCGATCAGGCAGGCCTTGATGCGGGTCGATCCGAGCTCGATGCCCAGGCTCGTCCGGCCCTCGCGGAGGTCGTCGACGGCGCTCATCGGCGCGCGTCCTCGGTCTGGCCGTAGACGTTCTGGTACCGGTCGAACAGGCTGTCGATCGCGGCCTGCGGGATCGGGATCAGCGGTCCCGCCTCGCGGGCAAGGTGCACGGTGCGGGCGACGTCCTCGACCATCACGGCGGCCTTCACCGCATCCTTCGCATCGGCCCCGATCGTGAACGGGCCGTGGTTCTGCATGAGCACCGCGCGGGAGCGGTGGCCGCGCAGCGTCTCGACGATGCCGCGGCCGATCGAGTCGTCGCCGATGATCGCGAACGGGCCGACCGGGATCGGTCCCCCGAACTCGTCGGCCATCGCGGTGATGACGCAGGGGATCTCCTCGCCGCGCGCGGCCCAGGCCACGGCGTACGTCGAGTGCGTGTGGACGACGCCGCCGACGTCGGGCATGTTCCGGTAGACGTAGGCGTGCGCGGCGGTGTCGCTCGACGGCGAGCGGTCGCTGCCGGGCGTGCCTGGCACGACCACGCCGTCGAGGTCGCAGAGGATCATGTTCTCGGGTGCGAGGTCGTCGTAGCTCACGCCGCTGGGCTTGATCACGAACAGATCGGCACCGGGGACGCGGCCCGAGACGTTACCGCCGGTCCAGACGACGAGTCCGTAGCGGACCAGCTCGCCGTGCAGTCGGGCGACCTCGGCACGCATCACCGCGATGGCTGCGTCGACCTCGGCGGGAAAGGTGGGGGCTTCGTTGCTCACGGGACCTCGTGGTTTTCGGGACGGCGACTGTGACCGGTCACAGAAGTGTGTCACGGGGGCGTTACGACGTCAAGACACGCGAGGCGGGTCAGCGCGGCGGGGCGACGGAGTCGCGCCGCACCAGCACGGGGGCGACCGGCGACAGGTCGGGTGCCACCGCCTCTGCCCCGCCGATCACCGCGGCGACCGCACGGCGGGCGAGCTCGTCGAAGTCCTGCCGCACCGTCGTGAGCTTCGGCCAGTAGAAGGCCGCGTCGGGGATGTCGTCGAACCCGACGACGCTGATGTCGCCGGGCACGGACAGACCGGCCTCGTGCAGGCCGCCCAGGAGGCCGAGCGCCATCTGGTCGTTCGCGGCGAACACCGCCGTGACGGCCGCGGCGCGAACGGGGTCGACGGCCGCGTACCCCGAACCCGCTGACCAGTCCCCCGCGATCACGGGCCCCGCGGCGAGTCCGCGCGCCGCGAGCTCCGCCGCGAACCCCTCGGCCCGCGACTCGGCCTCGAGCCAGTCGGCGGGGCCCGCCAGGTGCGCGATGCGTGTGTGCCCGGCATCGGCGAGCGCAGCCACGGCGAGACGGGCACCGGCGGCCTGATCGACGGAGAGACCCCGTGCTCCCCGGTCGGCCGAGTGCAGGGTGACGACCGGCACGCCGATGCGCAGCTCGTCGAGCACCTCGAGGGTGCGCGCGTGCGGCGCGACGACGACGACGCCCTCCACGCCCTGCGCGACGAGGTGGTCGACCGCGGCCGCGACCGCCTCGGCATCCCCCGCGTCGGCGAACGCCGCGCTCACCCAGTAGCCCGCGCGTCGCGCCGACGCCTCGAGCGCCGCGATGCTGCGCGAGGGTCCGTACTGCAGGGCGTCGGATGCGAGGACGCCGAGCGTGCGCGACCGCCGGGTGCCGAGGGCGCGGGCGGCGTTGTTCATGCGGTACCCGAGCTCGTCCATCGCGGCGACGACGCGCTCGCGGGTCGACTCGGCCACCTCGGGGTGATCGTTCAGGACGCGCGAGACGGTCTGCCGGGAGACTCCGGCGAGTGTCGCCACGTCGCGGACGCCCACGGTGCGTCGCCGCTCGTCGCTCATGTCACCCACGCGGACGAGTGTATGCCGCGCGGCCCTCGTCGCCCGACGGCGTGCCACTCTGGTGACATGCGCATCGCACTCACCGGATCATCGGGCAAGCTCGGCAGCGTCGTCGCGCGGGAGCTCCGCGCCCAGGGCTACGAGGTCATCGGCATGGACGTCGCGGGAGTCCGCGGGCCGGACTTCGTGCAGGTCGACCTCACGGACTACGGCCAGGTGGTCGACGCGCTCACCGCGGTCGGCGATCGACACGACGGGATCGACGCCGTCGTGCACCTGGGCGCCATCCCCGCTCCGGGCATCCGCAGCGACGTCGCGACCTTCCACAACAACATGCCGGCCACGTTCAACGTGTTCTGGGCGGCGGTGCGGCTCGGCATCCGTCGCATCGTCTACGCGTCGAGCGAGACCGTTCTCGGCCTGCCGTTCGACGTGCCGCCGCCGTACGTCCCCGTCGACGAGGACTACCCGGCGCGGCCCGAGTCGGTGTACTCGCTCGTGAAGACGCTCGAGGAGCACCTGGCGACGGAGCTCGTTCGCTGGCACCCGGATCTGTCGATCACGGCGCTGCGGTTCTCGAACGTGATGAACCCGGAGGACTACGCCGAGTTCCCCTCCTTCGACGCCGATGCCCGTCTGCGCAAATGGAATCTGTGGGGCTACATCGACGCGCGCGACGGCGCCCAGGCCGTGCAGCGCGCGCTCGAGGTCGCGGCGCCCGGCTTCGACCGGTTCATCATCGCCGCGGCCGACACCGTGATGTCGCGACCCAACGACGAGCTGCTCGCCGAGGTGTTCGCCGACGTGCCGGTGAAGGGCGAGTTCGGCCCGAACGAGACCCTGCTCTCGATCGACAGGGCGCGCCGGGTGCTGGGCTTCGACCCGCAGCACTCCTGGCGCGACCACGTCTAGCCGCTTTCGAATAGCGCAAATGGTCACTTTTCGGCCGGTGGAGTTACCAGTTGCGCGATTCGAAAGCGACCACGTCACGCGTCGGGGGTGTCCCTCGGCAGCACCGTCAGCACCCGCTCGATGTGATCGCGGAACTCCGCCATGTAGCCGCGCAGGAAGTCGGCCGTGTCGGGGTGCGAGACCGTGCCGTCATCGGAGTAATGCTCGGGCGTGAACTGGATGTACGCCTCCGGTGCCGTCATCTGCCTCGCGTTGCAGAAGCTGAGCACCCCGCGCAGGCTCTGCTGGGCGACCGCGGTGCCGATCGCGCCGACCGAGGCCCCGATGACGGCTGCCGGGATGTGGTCGAAGGAGTTCTGTCCCCAGGGGCGCGACGCCCAGTCGATCGCATTCTTGAGCCCGCCGGGGATCGACCGGTTGTACTCGGGCGTCACGAAGAGCACGGCATCCGCGGAATCGATGGCCTCCTTCAGCGCCTGGGCGACCGGCGGGTAGGAGTCGTCGAAGTCCTGGCTGTACAGCGGCAGGTCCTTGATCGGGATCTCGAAGAACTCCAGGTCGTCGGGCGCCAGCGCGATCAGCGCGTGCGCGAGGGTCCGGTTGATCGACGTCGACGACAGACTTCCGACGAAGTATCCGACTCTGTATCCCATGTGAGCTCCCTCGCTTCCGGCGCCGAGTCCGATGCCCGGCGGTCGGTCCAGTCTCGCCCCGAGATCCCGCCGCGTCCACCCTCGCTCCGACGAGAGGCGGGATCAGAGGCCGAGATGCTCCAGGTACGGGTTGACCAGCCGCCGCTGCGGATCCATGCGGGCCGCCAGGTCGGCGAAGTCGGCCCATCGTGGGTAGCGCGAACGCATCTCTGCGCCGTCGAGCGTGGACACCTTGCCCCAGTGCGGTCGCGCGGTCGCGGGCAGTGCCGCCTCGAGCGTCGGCAGGAAGGCGCGCACGGCGGCCTCATCGGGCTTCCAGGTGAAGTGGATGCCGACGGCATCCGTCCCGTGCGATGAGCTCAGCCACAGCTCGTCGGCCGCGACCGTGCGGATCTCGTTGACGAGCAGCAGCGGCGTGATCTGGCCGGCCAGCGTGCGCACGGCCTGGATGGCCGCGACGGCGTCGGAGCGCGGCACGAGGTACTCGCTCTGGATCTCGGCGCCCGCCGACGGTGTGAACTCGAGCTTGAAGTGCGGGAGGCGCTCGGACCACGGCCCCGGGACACCCAGCTGCTCGGTGCAGGCGACGGGGTCGACGCCGAGGATCGGGTGGCGTTTCGTGGTCGCCGACTCACCGCCGAGGCGGTCGAAGAGGTCGGCCCTGGTCAGTTCGCGCGCCTCGGGAAGGCGCTGCTTGACCCACATCTGGTCGGCCTGATCGGTGTGCTGCCACGTCGAGAAGATGCTCACGCTCGTGCCGACGCCGGTCACGTCGTCGAAGTCGGCGAGGATCGCATCCCACGACGGGTGCTCGAACACGTGCTGCGCGACGTCGTAGGTCGGCTCGACGTCGAGCGTGAGGTCGACCACTGCGCCCAGCGCGCCGAGGCTCACGACCGCGCCGTCGAAGTCGGGTTCGCCGCGGCGCAGCGTCCGCACGTCGCCGGACGGGGTGACGATCGTGAGGGCGCGCACGGCGCTCGCGAGCGAGCCGATGGCGTCTCCCGATCCGTGTGTGCCGGTGGCCACGGCTCCGGCGACCGAGATGTGCGGGAGCGAGGCGAGGTTCGCCAGCGCGAGCCCCTCCGCGACGAGCCGGGGTGCCAGATCGCCGTACCGCAGCCCGCCCGAGACGCGGACGGCATCGCGCGCCTCGTTCACCTCGATCACCGCCGGCATCCGATCGAGCGCCACGAGCACGCCGTCCGTGTCGGCGATGTCGTTGAAGCAGTGGCGTGACCCCAGCATCCGGATCGGACCGCCCTGCGCGACGAGCCCCTGCAACTCGTCGATCGACGACGGATGCTCGATGCGCGATGCCCGGTATGCGACGTTGCCTGCCCAGTTGCGTTCGATCGTCATGGCGCCATGATAGTCAGCACGTTCGGCCGTACATCGTTGTAACCAGCACGCGGCGGCGAGCGCGGATAGGCTGACCGGATGACCGCGGTGCCGCCTCCCCGAGCCACGATGAAAGACGTCGCCGCGCTCGCCGGCGTCTCGCCGAAGACCGTCTCGAACGTCGTCACCGGCACGACGACGGTGAGCGAGGAGACCCGCCGCAAGGTCGAGGCGGCGATGGCGCAGCTGGACTTCGTGCCGAACCTCAGCGCGCGGGGGCTGCGCAAGGGACGCTCCGGGATCATCGCGGTCGCCCTCCCCGACCTCGCGACCGCGTTCTCGGCCGAGCTCATGCATCGGATCGTCGACGCCGCGCACGACCGCGGGCTCGCCGTGCAGATCGAGGAGACCGCGATCGACCCCGAGCGGGAGCGCGAGCTCGTCTCGCGGGCCCGCGCGCATCTCGTCGACGGGCTGATCCTCAACCCGATCCGGCTCGAGGACAGCGTGCTGAGGTACGCCGACCGGCTGCCGCCGCTCGTGGTGCTCGGTGAGGTCGAGCAGAACCGCGCCGATCACGTACGCATCGACAGCCGCCGGGCGGCGGCCGAGGTCGCCCGGCACGTGCTGGCGCGAGGCGCGCGACGCATCGCCGTGATCGGCGCAGACGACGACCCGAACTTCGCCACCGCGACGAGCAGACTGCGCCTCGAGGGGGTGCACGACGCCCTCCGCGAGGCGGGCATCCCTCGAGACACCGCGCTCGAGGTCAACCCGATGCCGTGGTCGATGACCGGCGGCGCGCTCGGCGTCGAGACCCTGTTCCGTCGCGGTGTCGCCTTCGACGCGATCATCGCGTTCACCGACAGCCTGGCGCTCGGCGCGCTGCACGCCCTGCACGACCACAGCGTGCGGGTTCCGCACGACGTCATCGTGACCGGCTTCGACGACGTGGAGTTCTCGCGCTACACCTCGCCCGCGCTCACGACCGTCGCGTTCGACCGCCGCGCGTTCGCCGATGCGGCGCTCGCCCTGCTGGAGTCGCGCATGGACGACCGCACGGTGCCGCCACGAGGCCTGACGCTCTCGCACCAGCTCCTCGAACGGGCGAGCACCGAGGGCAGCCCCGCCGGCTACCACCCCTGATCCGGGGCGCTGTCGTGCTCCGGAACTCGCTCTTGCTCCGCGATTACATCGATGTAATGATGTAGCGACCCTGACCGCAGTCACGAAGGAGTGACGATGACGCCCCCGCTCGATCTGTCCAGACGGCAGTTCCTCACCGCCGCCTCCGTCATGGCCGGCGCCGCCCTGCTCGCAGGATGCGCACCGGGCACGACCCCCGGCTCGACCGCGAAGACGCTGCAGTTCTGGCATCTGCTGTCGGGCGGCGACGGCGTCACGATGTCGCAGCTGCTCGACACGGCGAACGCCGCGCAGAGCGCCTACCGCGTCCGCCCCACGGTGCTGGCCTGGGGCACCCCGTACTACACCAAGCTCGCCATGGCCGGAGCAGGCGGCCGCGCCCCCGATGTCGCGATCATGCACGCCACCCGCACCGTGGGCTGGGCGCCGGGCGGCCTGCTCGACCCGTGGGATCTCGATGAGCTCGCATCCCTCGGCGTCGACTCCTCCGCCTTCCCGAAGCCCATCTGGGAGAAGGGCTTCGTCGGCGAGAACATGTACAGCGTCGCGCTCGACGCCCACCCGTTCGTGGCGATGTTCAACAGCGACATCTGCGACGCGGCGGGCGTGCTCGACAGCGAGGGACGACTGCTGCCCACCACGTCGCCCGAGGAGTTCGTCGATCAGCTGCGCGCGATCGGCGGCTCCGCCGAGGGGCATGCGCTCTCGTTCGGCTACCTCGGCGACGGCGCGCAGATGTGGCGCCTCTTCTACACCTTCTACTCGCAGCACGGCGCCGCGATGGAGCTGCCGGCCGGCGGCACGGCGGTGATCGACAAGGATGCCGCCGTCGAGGCGCTCACGCTCATGACCACCCTGCTCGACGGCGAGATCGCCCTCGCCCAGGCCGACTACGGCAGCGCGATCGCCGAGTTCGCGACGGGCAAGAGCGGGATGCTGTTCACCGGCGTCTGGGAGCTGCGCACCATGCAGAGCGCCGACCTGCCGTTCGACGCCACCATGATCCCGACGCTCTATGGCACTCCCGCGGTCTACGCCGATTCGCACTCCTTCGTGCTCCCGCACCAGACCAACGCCGATCCCGACAAGCGCGCGCTGACGTACCGTTTCGTCGCCGACATGCTCAAGGGCTCGTTCGGCTGGGCCGAGGCCGGTCACATCCCCGCGTTCCTCCCGGTCACCGAGTCGCCCGAGTACGACGACCTCATCCCCCAGGCGCACTACGCGGAGGCGGCGCAGCACGTCGTCTACGACCCCACGGCGTGGTTCACCGGCTCCGGATCGAACTTCCAGAGCGAGTTCGGCGCGGCCGTGCAGGGCGTTCTGCTGTCGGGCGATGACCCGGCAGCAGCGATCGACCGCTTCGAGGCGCGGGTCAACGCGCTCCTGCGACAGCCCAATCCGGCTGACCCGGAGGGGGCGTTCGCGTCATGACCGCCGTCACCGATTCCACGCGCACCATCGTCACCGGCTCGCGCACGACGCCCCGCGGCCGGCGGGCGGGCTCCCGCGGGCGCGAGCAGCTCATCAGCTGGGCGTTCCTCGCGCCGTTCCTCGTCGCGTTCGCCCTGTTCCTCGTCTGGCCGATCATCCACGGCATCATCCTGAGCTTCACCGACCAGTCCCTCACGGGCGCCGGCGGCGCGTTCGTCGGGTTCGCGAACTACGCCGAAGCCCTCGGCGACCCGAAGATGTGGCAGTCGATGGGCAACACGGTGTGGTTCACGCTGCTGTCGACCGTTCCGCTCGTCGTGATCGCCCTGCTCATGGCGGCGCTCGTCGACCGCGGCATCCCCGGTCAATGGCTGTGGCGTCTGTCGTTCTTCATGCCGTTCCTGCTCGCCTCGACGGTGATCTCGCAGATCTGGGTCTGGATCTTCAATCCGCAGGTGGGCGCGGCCAACAACATCCTCGAGTTCTTCGGACTCGAGCCGATCGCCTGGCTGCAGAACCCCGACACGAACATGCTCTCGATCGTGATCGCGACCGTGTGGTGGACCGTCGGATTCAACTTCCTCCTCTACCTCGCAGCGATGCAGAACATTCCGCCGCAGCAGTACGAGGCGGCATCCCTCGACGGGGCCGGCGCATGGCGCCAGTTCTGGTCGATCACGCTCCCGCAGCTCGGCCCGGCGACGGTCCTCATCCTCATCCTGCAGATCCTCGCCTCGCTCAAGCTGTTCGACCAGGCGTACCAGATGCTCGGAGGGGTCGCGAGCGACACGACCCGCTCGATCGTGCAGTACATCTACGAAGCCGGTTTCGTGAGCTACCGGTTCGGCTACTCGGCCGCGATCTCGTACGTCTTCTTCGCCCTCATCGTCATCATCGGCGTCGCGCAGGCGCTCATCACGCGCCGCCGGAAGGAGCAGCTCTGATGTCCACCACCACGACCACCGCTCCCACCGCCACCGAGACGATCACGACCGCCGCGACCGGAGCACCGCGCCGCACCCGCCTGCCCGGCCAGAAGCCGTTCGGCCCGCTTCGAATCACGGCGTTCGTCGTGCTGCTCCTGCTCGCCGTCGGCTGGCTGCTGCCCTTCCTCTGGGCGGTCGCGACCGCCTTCAAGACCGAGACGGATGCCGCGTCGGGCGACCCCGGATGGATCGGCGCCTCCGGACCGACGATCGACGCGTTCGTCGCGATCCTGTCGCAGGGCAACGTCTACACCTGGGCGTTCAACAGCCTGTGGACCTCGGCGGCGATCACGCTGATCACGCTCGCCATCTCCGCGCTGGCGGCATACGCCCTCTCGCGGCTCGACTCCACCGGCCGTCGGTGGCTGTTCGTCGTGATCATCGCCTCGATCGTCGTGCCGCCGCAGGTGCTGATCATCCCGCTGTTCTACGAGATGCTCGCGTTCAACCTCATCGACACGTACTGGGGCCTCATCCTCCCGCAGGTGGTCGCCCCGGCGATGGTGTTCATCCTCAAGCGGTTCTTCGACGCTGTTCCGATCGAGCTCGAAGACGCCGCGCGGGTCGACGGCGCGGGACGGTTCCGCATCTTCTGGTCGATCGTGCTGCCGCTCTCGCGGCCGATCCTCGCCTCCGTCGCGATCTTCGTGTTCATCACCGCGTGGAACAACTTCCTCTGGCCGTTCCTCGTCGTAGGCGACACGACGCTCATGACGCTGCCGGTCGGGCTCCAGACGGTGATCAGTGCCTACGGCGTGCAGTACGCGCAGGTCATGGCGCAGGCGGTGCTCGCCGCCGTACCGCTCATCGTCGTGTTCCTCATCTTCCAGAAGCAGATCGTCAAGGGAGTCGCGACCAGCGGCTTCGGCGGTCAGTAGTCCCGCATCCCCACCCATCACGGCCCACTGCAAGGAGAGCAATGTCTCAGGCCCGCATCACCATCGACCGCGACTTCACGATCGCCGACGTCCCCCGGAGGCTCTTCGGCTCGTTCGTCGAGCACATGGGGCGCTGCGTGTACACCGGCATCTACGAACCGGGTCACCCGCAGGCCGACGAGCGCGGCTTCCGTCAGGACGTCCTCGCGCTGGTGAAGGAGATGGGACCGACCGTCGTCCGCTACCCCGGCGGCAACTTCGTCTCGGGGTACCGCTGGGAAGACGGCGTCGGCCCGGCCGAGGACCGCCCGGTGCGCATCGACGGCGCATGGCACACGATCGAGACCAACGCCTTCGGCCTGCACGAGTTCATGGACTGGGCGAAGGATGCCGAGGTCGAGGTGATGGAGGCGATCAACCTCGGCACCCGCGGAGTCGAGGAGGCCAGGGCGCTCGTCGAGTACGCGAACCACCCCTCAGGCACCTACTGGTCGGACCTGCGGCGCAAGAACGGTGCCGAGCAGCCCTTCGACATCAAGTTGTGGTGCCTCGGCAACGAGCTCGACGGCCCGTGGCAGATCGGCGGCAAGACCGCGACCGAGTACGGCCGGCTCGCACAGGAGGCCGCGAAGGCGATGCGCCTGGTCGACCCGACGATCGAGCTGGTGGCCGTCGGGTCGTCCGGGCGCTCGATGCCGACCTTCGGCACCTGGGAGCACACGGTGCTCACTCATGCCTACGACGAGGTCGACTTCGTCTCGATGCACGCCTACTACCAGGAGCACGACGGCGACGCCGAGTCGTTCCTCGCCGAGTCGGTCGACATGGACGCCTTCATCGAGGGAGTCATCGCGACCGTCGACGCGGTCAAGGCCGCCGGCAAGCACACCAAGCAGATCGACATCTCGTTCGACGAGTGGAACGTGTGGGACCAGGTGAAGTACAACGACGTGGAGGCGAAGGAGATCGCGAAGGCCGGCTGGCGACAGCATCCGCGTCTCATCGAGGACACGTACAACGTCACGGACGCCGTCGTGGTCGGCACCCTGCTCAACAGCCTGCTGCGCCACGGCGACCGCGTGAAGATCGCCAACCAGGCCCAGCTCGTGAACGTGATCGCGCCGATCCGGTCGGAGGAGGGCGGGGCCGCGTGGCGCCAGACGAGCTTCTGGCCCTTCGAGCGGATGGCGCGCCTGGCGAAGGGGCGCATCCTGCGTCTCGCCGTCTCGGCCCCGCAGATCGAGACGAAGCGCTACGGCGGGGTGGATGCCGTCGACGCCGCCGCCACCTGGGACGAGGCGTCCGGACGGGTCGTCGTCTTCGTGGCGAACCGCTCGCTCGCCGAGGAGAGCGACCTCACGGTCGACCTGCACGGCCTCGGGGACCTGCGCGTCGTGAACGCCGAGACCCTGACGATCCCGGAGGGCGGCGACCGCCACACGTCGAACCTGGAGACGACCCCGGATGCCGTGCACATGGTGCCTCTCGGCGCGGCCGAGGTCGTCGACGGCGCCGTGCGGGCGACCCTGCCGCCGCTGTCGTGGTCGGTGATCGAGCTGGCGTAGCCCCGGTCGTCGAGCGAGCCCGGCGAAGCCGAGCGAGACGAAACGCGGTGAGAATGCGTCCAACGCCCCTCACCGCGTTTCGTCTCGGTGCTTCTCTCCTCGCTCAACGACCTCTGTCAGGGGTCACCGGCTTCTCTCCCGCTTCGACGAGCGACAGCGGGTCGGCGATGTCCTCGAGCGACTTGCCCGCCGCGCTCACGCCGAAGATCCCGCACACGACCCCGCCGAAGATCATGATCCCCGAGCCGAGCACGTACCCCCAGAACAGCGGACCGCGGTCTCCGGTCTCGGCGCTCTGACCGATCAGCGAGCCGTAGAGCACCGGAGCGATCGCGCCGACGAGCTGGCCGATCGAGAAGACGTACGAGATGACCTGGCTGCGCAGCTCCAGCGGGAAGATCTCGCTGACGGTGAGATATGCCGCCGAGGCGCCGGCTGAGGCGAAGAAGAACGAGGCGCACCAGAAGGCCGTGTGGGTGCCGGCGTTCAGCACTCCCGCGTTGAACAGGAAGGCGCTGACGAGCAGGATCGACCCCGCGAGGACGTAGGTGAGGAACAGCATCCGTCGCCGTCCCCACGTGTCGAAGAAGTGGCCGAGCACGAGTGCGCCGGCGAGGTTGCCGACCGCGAAGATGATGAAGTACTGCGACGCCGACGCGGGTGGGGTGTCGTAGAAGTTCTCGAGTACGAGCGCGTAGGTGAAGAAGATCGCGTTGTAGAGGAACGACTGCGTCACCATCATCGTGATCCCGACGAGGGTCCGCCGCGGATACTTCTTGAAGAGCACCTTCGCGATCACGAGGAACGGCACCTGGCCGTACTCCTTCACGGTGATCGCCTTCGACTCGTCGACGGGCGGGATCTCCTTGCCCTCCTCGCGGATGCGCTTCTCGATGCCGTCGACGTTGCGCTCGGCCTCGTCCTCGCGGCCGTGCGTCATCTGCCAGCGGGGGCTCTCGGGGATGTGTCGGCGCAGCCAGATGATCAGCAGTCCGAGGATCGGCCCCAGGAAGAAGCTGAGGCGCCAGCCGAGGTCCTCCGGGAGGATGTCGGTGTTCAGGAAGAACAGGTTCGCGACGGCGCCGAGGGCCGCACCGCCCCAGTACGTGCCGTTGATGGCGATGTCGACGCGTCCGCGGTACTTCGCCGGGATGATCTCGTCGATCGCCGAGTTGATCGCCGCGTACTCCCCGCCGATGCCGGCGCCGGCGACGAAGCGCCAGATGTAGAAGAACCACGGCGCGAACGCGAGGCCGGCGACCGCTGATCCGACCAGGTACACCGCGAGCGACAGGATGAAGAGCTTCTTGCGCCCGAGCCGGTCGGTGAGGCGCCCGAACACCAGCGCGCCGAAGACCTGGCCGAGCAGGTAGCAGGTACCGGCGAGGCCGACCTCCGCCGGTCCCATGCCGAGGGTCGCCGCGTAGCCGTTCGCAGCGACGATCTGCACCTCGAGGCCGTCGAGGATCCATGAGAACCCGAGCCCGACGACGATCATCCAGTGGAATCGCGCCCAGGGCAGCCGGTCCATGCGCGCGGGGACGAGCGACCGGACCTCCTTGACGTTGACATCCGACGCGGACATGGAGCCTCCTTCACACAGGACCACCGAGGTCCCGGATCAGTGATACTCCTCCGACGCGATTCGGCGCGACCGCTTGATTCCGAGCGCGCCGCGCGCTAAGCGTCAGCTCTGCACGTGCCTCTCGTCGACGCCGTCGTAGTGCGAGAGCGGACGGATCAGCGCGTTCGCGCTCGCCTGCTCGATGACGTGCGCGGTCCACCCCGTCACCCGCGCGGCGACGAACAGCGGCGTGAAGGTGAGCGTGTCGAAGCCGATGAGGTTGTACGCCGGTCCCGACGGGTAGTCGAGGTTCGGGTGGATGCCCTTGCGCGCCACGAAGTCCGACTCGAGGGCGTCGTACAGCGCGGCGACCTCGGGCTTGTCGTAGTGCGCGACGAGCGTGTCGAGCGCCGCCTTCATGGTCGGCACCCGCGAATCGCCGTTCTTGTACACGCGGTGCCCGAAGCCCATGATCTTGCGCTTCTCGGCAAGGGCCTTGTCGAGCCACGCCTCGACGTTCCCGGCATCCCCGATCTCGTCGAAGATGTGCAGCACGGCCTCGTTCGCGCCGCCGTGCAGCGGTCCCTTGAGGGCGCCGATCGCGCCGACCACGGCCGAGTACAGGTCGCTGAGCGTCGAGGTGATGACCCGCGCGGTGAAGGTCGACGCATTGAACGAGTGCTCCGCGTACAGGATCATCGAGCGGTTGAAGGCGTCGACGACCACGGGGTCGGGCTCCTCGCCGAACGTCATCCAGAGGAAGTTCGAGGAGTAGTCGAGGTCGTCGCGCGGCTCGATGATCGCGTGCCCGCGACGACGACGCTGTCCGTAGGCGACGATCGCCGGAAGAGCGGCGAAGAGGCGGATGCTGCGCTCGAGGTTCTCTTCGGGGCTCCCGCCCGCGTTGAGCACCGAGCCCCCGGCGCCGGGATCGGAGGCCCCGATCACGCTCACCGCCGTGCGCACCTCGTCCATGGGGTGCGCCTCGAGCGGGATGAGGTCGATCGCCTGCTTGACGTTCTCGGCGAGCGCGCGGTGTCTGCGCTCTTCATGGCGGAAGGCGGCGAGCTCCTCGGGGGTCGGCAGCTCACCGTGCCACAGCAGGTAGGCGACGGCCTCGAACGGCTGGGTGTCGGCCAGCTCCTGCACGGGGTACCCGCGGTAGAGCAGGCTGTTCGTCTCGGGGTTGACCTTCGAGATCGCCGTGGTGTCGACGACGACCCCCGCGAGACCCTTCCTGATGTCCGGTTCGCTCATGCTCACTCCTTCGTGATGGTGAAGTTGAAGACCCCGGAGTCGAAGTGGTTGTACGACTCGTAGTCGATCAGGTCGTAGAGATCGGCGCGGTGCTGCATCTCGCCGAGCTGCGAGGTCAGGTGCCCCTCGTCGTTCAGCGTATCGAGAGCACGGCCCGCCGCGCCCATCGCGATGCGCAGCAGCGAGACCGGCCAGATCACCATGCTCACCCCCGCCGCCTGCAACTGCGTCGTCGAGAACAGGTCGCTCTTGCCGAACTCGGTCATGTTGGCGAGGATCGGCACGTCGAGCGCGCTCGCCATGGCCTCGAACTCGGCGAGGTCGCGCATCGCCTCGGGGAAGACCGCGTCGGCCCCGGCATCCACCAGCGCCTTGGCGCGATCGATCGCGGCATCCAGTCCGTCGATGGCGCGGATGTCGGTGCGCGCCATGATGAGGAAGTTGTCGTCGCGGCGCGCATCGGCGGCGGCGCGGATGCGTTTGATCGCGGTGTTCTCGTCGACGACGCTCTTGCCGTCGAGGTGGCCGCAGCGCTTGGGGTTGATCTGGTCCTCGATGTGCGTGCCGGCGAGCCCGGCGTCTTCGAGTTCCTGAATCGTGCGGGCGACGTTCATCGGCTCGCCGAAGCCGGTGTCGGCGTCGACGATCGCGGGGATGTCGGTCATGCGGGCGATCTGCTTCGCGCGTCCGGCGACCTCGGTCAGCGTCGTGAGGCCGATGTCGGGCAGGCCCAGGTCGGCCGACAGCACAGCGCCCGAGATGTAGACGCCGTCGAAGCCCTTCTGCTCGATGAGCTTGGCGCTCAGCGGGTTGAAGGCGCCCGGGAAGCGCAGCAGCTCACCCGAAGCGAGACGCTCACGGAACAGCCGCCGCTTCTCGGCGGGCGTCGTCGTGGAGTACAGCATCAGTTCTCCTTCTGTTTCGAATCGCGTGATTTGCAGCAAGCCCGGTCGAAAAGTTGCATTTCAAGCGATTCGAAACGGGAGGGGCGCCATCAGAACAGCCCCTTCGGCACCTCGGCGGCGTCGAGCAGCCCGGGCTTCGCGATGATCGACAGCTCGCCGACCTCGGCCGCGGTGAGCTCGGGCAGACGCTGCACGAGCTCGAGGAAGCGCTCGATCTCGGCCGGCTCCAGCATGGGCTCGGCGAGCAGACGGAACTTCGCGATGTAGTCCGCTCGTGCGAACGGTCGGGCGCCGAGCGGGTGCGCGTCGGCGACGGCGATCTCGTCGACCACGGTCGTGCCGTCGGCGAGGCGGAACTCCACGCGGCCGCCGAACGCCTTCACGTCGGGGTTCTCGGAGTGGTAGCGGCGCGTCCACTCGGCATCCTCGGCCGTGGTGATCTTGTGCCACAGCGCGACCGTGTCGGGGCGCCCGGCCCGCTCGGGCGTGTAGGAGTCCACGTGGTGCCAGCCGCCGTCCTGCAGGGCCACCGCGAAGATGTACGGGATCGAGTGGTCGAGCGTCTCGCGAGAGGCGGTGGGGTCGTACTTCTGCGGATCGTTTGCGCCCGACCCGATCACGTAGTGCGTGTGGTGGCTCGTGTGCAAGACGATGCTCTCAATGTTCGCGGGGTCGCGCAGCGCCGGGTTGGCAGTGCCGAGCTTGCGGGCGAGGTCGATCCACGCCTGGGCCTGGTACTCCGCCGAGTGCTCCTTCGTGTACGAGTCGAGGATCGCGCGCTTCGCTTCGCCGGATGCCGGAAGCGGCACCTCGTACGCGGCATCCTTGCCGTCGAGCATCCAGGCGATCACGCCGTCCTCGCCCTCGTAGATCGGCGCGGGGCTGGTCTGGCCGCGCATCGCGCGGTCGACGGCCTCGACCGCCATCTTGCCGGCGAAGGCGGGGGCGTGCGCCTTCCAGGTCGAGATCTCGCCCTTGCGGCTCTGCCGGGTCGCCGTGGTCGTGTGCAGCGCCTGGCCGACCGCCTGGTAGATCGTCTCGACGTCGAGTCCGAGCAGGGTGCCGATGCCCGCGGCGGCCGACGGTCCGAGGTGCGCGACGTGGTCGATCTTGTGCTTGTGCAGGCAGATCGCGCGCACGAGGTCCATCTGGATCTCGTACCCGGTGGCGATCGCGCGCACGAGCGCCCGGCCGTCGGAGCCCACGTGCTGGGCGACCGCGATGATCGGGGGGATGTTGTCGCCGGGGTGCGAGTACTCCGCCGCGAGGAACGTGTCGTGATAGTCGAGCTCGCGCACCGCCACGCCGTTCGCCCAGGCCGCCCACTCCGGGCTCGTCCGGTGGTCGAGCGCGGCGCCGAACACGGTCGCGCCGGCCCCGCCGGTCGAGACGGGATGGCTGAACGCCTGCGCGCGAGCGGCGACGATCGGCGCACGGGTGAGGGATGCCGCGGCCACCGACGCGTTGTCGATGATGCGGTTGATGATCATGTCGACGACCGCGGGCTCGACCTCGACGGGGTCGGCGGCGACCTCGGCGATCTTCCAGGCGAGCTGGTCCTCGCGCGCGAGGTTCTCGGAGCTCGGGTGGACGCGGACGTGGTGCGTGACGGTCATGGGTATTCCTATCGTTCGGCAGAGATCGTTGAGCGAGCGGAGCGAGACGAAACGCGTTCCCCCGCAGCATCCAGGGATTCCAGGATCCCCGCGAGCGCGTTGTGCAGGTGCACGTGGGTCGCGTGCGCGGCGAGATCGCCGTCACGGGCGGCGAGCGCCTCGGCGATCGTGCGGTGCTCCGCGGCGGAGGCTGCGAGTCGCGCGGGCTTGTCCTTCGCCATGCGCCGAACCCGCACGAGATGGGTGCGCACCGTGCGGAGCGCCGAGGCGATGTAGTCGTTGGCGACGGCCTCGTCGAGAGCCGCGTCGAAGCGGGCGATGAGCGCGTAGTAGTCGTCGCGTCCCGCCGGCGCGTCGAGCTCGACGTGCGCGAACTCCTGCGCGAGAGCGGCGAACAGCTCGGCATCCCCTCGCTGGGCTGCGATGCGCGCCGAGGACTCCTCCAGCGCGCGACGGATCTCGAACAGCGCGCGGATGTCGGAGGCATCCAGGTCGGCGACGACGGTCACCCGAGGTGACTGCTGCACGACGAGGCCGTCGGCGGCGAGTCGGCGGATCGCTTCGCGCAGCGGCGTGCGGCTCACGCCGAGACGGGCGGCCTGCTCGACCTCGCCGAGCACGGATCCCGCCGGGAGAGCCCCGGACTGGATCTCGTCGAGCAGCGTCGCATACGCGCGCTTGCTCGCACTGAGACGCTCGGTCGAGACCACGGACATACCTTCAGTGTATACACAAAGCCTCCCTTACGACCCAGGATGCCGCGCGAAGCCGTCTCGCGTATACACAAGCCGTCCGAGCTCCGCCCCCGCGGGCTCCCCGCCGGCTCACCGCCCGCTCACCTTCAGTTGGCACCTCGCGCCGGAATTGGCGAAGAATTCCCGCAGCAGGTGCCGACCGAACGCGAGCAGTGCCCGGTGTTCGCACATTCAGTTGACACCTCGTGCGGTTATTCCTCGCGGATTCCGGCAGCAGGTGCCAACCGGGCAGGAGGAGAGACAGCATCCGCCGACGCGGGCTCGCCGAGCTTGACGACCACGACCCCCACGAGCACGAGCGCTCCGCCGAGGGCCTGCAGCAGATCCGGGAGCTGACCGAGCAGCAGCCAGCCGAACAGCAGCGCGGCCACGACCTCGGACAGGGCGACGAACGAGGCGAGGCGCGAGCCCAGCATCCTGGTCGATGCGATGCCGAGCAGGTAGGCGAGCGCGGTCGCGATGAGGCCGATCGCGAGCACGGGGACGAACCACGGCACGGTGCCGAAGCGGTAGGTGATGTCGTCGGTCGTCCAGGCGAGGGGAAGGATGCCGACGGCACCGGCGACCGCGAGGCCGACCGCTCCGAGCAGCAGCCCTCCGCCCGCGAGCGCGATCGGCGGGAGCCCGGTGTCGGCTCTCGCCGAGAGCAGGAAGTAGCTCGCGGCGCCGACCATCGCGGCGAGTGCCCAGAGGATGCCGGGCACGTTGACCTCGGCACCCGTGACGATGTCGAGCATGAGGACGAGTCCGACGAAGGCGATCACGGCGCCGATCACGCTGCGCCGGCTGGGCTTCTCGCCACGGCGCAGCCACAGCCAGAGGATGACGGCGATCGGCGCCGTGTACTCGATGAGCAGGGCGATGCCGACGTCCATGACGGCGACGGCCTGGAAGTAGCAGAGCTGTGTCGCCGCGACGGCGAGGAGTCCGTAGGCGGCGACCATCCCGGCGTTCTTGCGCAGCGCGCCCCACCTCCCGCGAAGAGACAGGACCGCGGGGATCAGCAGGACGAGCGCGGCGACCCAGACGCGCACGGTGACGGCCGCGCCCGGTGACCATCCTGCGTCGATGAGCCCGCGCGCCCAGGCACCGGACATGCCGAACGAGAACGCGGCGGCGACCGCCAGCGGCAGGCCAAGGCGCACGCCCGCGACTCTCTTGTCATCGGTGATGGTGCCCATGAGAAGTGACGCTACTCGCGCACGGAGTAAGGTGTCAACATGATCTTCACCGATGACACCGAAGAGGCGCTCCGCGCAGCCGTCTGGCTCGTCAACTCGGCCGAAGACCCCGAGACGCTGGAGACCCTCGACGACGAGCACCGCTTCCTCGCCGAATTCCCCTACTCCGGCAGGCTCGACCGCGACGACGCCGAGCTCGCCGCGCTGCGCGGCATCCGCCCTCGCCTCCGCTCCATGCTGCTCGCGCCCCGCGACGAGATGGCCGAGCACGTGAACACCGCCCTCGCGGAGGCGCGCCTCACCCCCCGACTCGTGCGCCACGACGAGACCGACTGGCACCTGCACGCGGTCGCCGACGACCGTCCACTCGCGGAGCGCGTGCTGATCGAGACCGCGATGGCGCTGATCGACGTCATCCGCGCCGACGAAGGATCGCGCATCTCGGTCTGCGACGACGACACGTGCGCGGCGCTCGCGCTCGACCTCTCCCGCAACCGATCCAAGCGGTTCTGCTCGCCGACGTGCACGAACCGCAACGCCGTCGCCGCGTACCGAGCCCGGCGGGCGGGCGCGGCTCCTGCTCCGAGAACAGGATCATCTCCCGAGACCAGGAGGATCCCCGACGCATCGTCCTGATCTCGGGCACTCCTCCTGTTCTGGGCGGCCCGCGCGATAGCGTCGACGCATCATGTTTGCGCCCTATGACTCCTGGTTCCCGGATGCCGCGTTCGACGGCACCTACGGCTTCGACGAGCACGCGCTGCGGCAGGTTGCCCCCGTCGCGCCGCCGACCGGCCTCGCCGAGGCGTGGCGCCGCTGGCGAGCGGAGGCGAGGACCGTGGATGCCGCGCCGCGCACTCTCTCGACCACGACCGTCGATGGGCGCAGCGTCTCGGTGGTCGAGCATGCCGGCGCCGACGGCATCCGCCTGCGGTCCTGGGTCGTGGGGCCCGCGTCCGCACCGGCCCGGGTGGGCATCGTGCACTCGCACGGGTACGGCGGCCGCGACGCGATCGACCTCGCACGGGTGCCGGATGACGCGGCGGCGATCTTCCCCGTCGCCAGGGGACTCCCGACGCTGAACCCCGGCGTCGGTGCCCCTGAACCTGTGGAGCAGCACGTGCTCGCGGGCCTCGACAATCCCGACCGGTACGTGCTCGGCCTGTGCGCGCGAGATCTGTGGCTCGCCGCCGACACGCTCCTCGCCCTCGCCGGAGACGTGCCGCTGTACTACGTCGGAGAGAGCTTCGGCGGCGGCATCGGCGCCCTCGGCATCCCGTGGGACGACCGCTACGTGGGTGCGACGCTCATCGTGCCGAGCTTCGGGCAGTACGACGAACGCCTGGCGGTGCCGTGCCTCGGCAGCGGCGAGGTCGTCCGCGCGCACGTCGCCGAGCATCCGGAGGCGCGCGAGCAGCTGCGTCCGTTCGATGCGTCGAGCACGCTGGGTTTCGCCGACATCCCGGTGCGGGTCGAAGCAGCGCTGTGGGACCAGTACGTGCCGCCGCCCGGCCAGTTCGGCGTCGCGAACGCCGCGCGAGACCTCGAGCTCGCGATCCTGCCCGCCGGGCACGCCGAGTATCCGGGGTGGGATGCCGTGACATCCGACGCCGTCCGCGGCGGACGCGCCCACCTCGCGCGAGACCTGCGCGCCGCATCCTGAGCATCCGGCACTCACCACCCCGCGCTCCCGTCGCACTTCGCGCCGTCGACACCCGCCTCCCTCGCGCTCCGGTCGCACTTCGCGCCGCCGGATCGGCACGCGGACGGCACCAACCGCGACCGGTATCCCCAGTAGCCGCGCGAGCGGCACCAGCTGCGACCGGAGCGCCTAGGATTCGACTCCCCACACCTGCGCTCGTGCTCCCGCGCGAATGAGCAATGGACAGCACTTGTCATTACAGGTACACTCGACCTGTCATTACAGGCTGCGATGCATTGCAGCATCCGCAACGAGGAGCGCCGATGCCCGAGTTCCACACCCCTCCGATCGCGCCGATGGCGATCGCCTTCGACGCCGAGAAGCTCACGCTCTCGCCGGAGGGACCGACGCTCACGCGTCGCATGTCCGATCTTGAGGGGCTCTTCCTCGACCATGATGCCTGGAAGGCAGCAGCGGAGGGCGACAACCCCGTCGTCTACACCGTCGTCAGCTCACCCGTCCCCGAGGTCGACCGCGAGCTTCCGCAGTCGATCACGACGATCATGCCGGGCGACACCTCGGGCGAGCTCTGGATGACGAAGGGCCACCAGCACCCCGACCACCAGGGCGAGATCTACCTCGCGTTGACGGGCCGCGGCGGACTCCTCATGTTCGACGGCGAGCGCACCGAATGGCTCGACATGCTGCCCGGCACGATCGGCTACATCCCGCCGGGCTGGGCGCACCGCTCGGTGAACACGGGCGAGGAGCCCTACGCGTTCCTCGCGGTCTACCCTGGTGGCGCCGGCCACGATTACGGATGGGTGCTCGAGCACGGCATGGGCTCCCGCGCCTACCGCGCGGCAGACGGCGTCGACCTGCGGCCGTACGACGGTCCCGACGCCGCAGCGTCCGAACCGGCTGCCGCCCCCGAGACCGCCGAATAGGCTCCGGGCATGATCATCGCTCACGACCTGGGCACCACGGGCGACAAGGCCTCGCTGCACCACGACGACGGACGCCTCGTGACGGCGGTCACGGTCCCGTACCCCGCGCACTTCGCAGCGGGCGGCGTCGCCGAGCAGGACCCGGCGGACTGGTGGGGCGCGGTCGTCGACGCCACCCGACAGCTGATCGCGAAGGCCGACGTCTCCCCCGAGGCGGTCGTCGGTCTCGTCGTGAGCGGCCAGATGATGGGCACGGTGCTGCTCGATGCGCACGGCGACCCCGTGCGTCCGGCGATCATCTGGGCAGACACCCGTTCGGGCGCGCAGACCCGCGCCCTGGAAGAGCGCCTCGGCGCCGAGGCCGCCTACCGCGTGCTCGGCCACCGCCTCAACCCGACCTACTCGCTCGAGAAGATCATGTGGGTGCGCGACCACGAGCCCGACGTCTGGGCGCGGGTGCGTCATTTCTGCGTCGCGAAGGACTACATCGTCTACCGGCTCACCGGCCGCCTGGCGACCGAGCGCTCCGACGCCTCCGGCACCAACGCCTACGACCAGCTCTCCGGCACGTGGTCGGCCGACGTGCTCGCCGCGGCCGGCCTCGACCCGGCGCTGTTCCCCGAGATCCTCGAATCGACGAGCGTTGCGGGTGCGCTCACGGCCGAGGCGGCCGACGCCCTCGGACTCCCCCGCACCGTCCGCGTCGTGATGGGCGGCGGCGACGGCCCGCTCGCGGCGGTCGGCTCGGGCGTCGTCGCCCCCGAGGACGGCGCGTACGTCTGCCTCGGCACCTCATCGTGGATCTCGTTCGCGAGCCCCGCCCCGCTGCTCGATCCGCTCATGCGCACCATGACCTTCGACAACGTCGTGCCCGGATCGTTCGTGCCGACCGCGACCATGCAGGCCGGCGGGGCATCCGTGCAGTGGATCGCCGAGGCCCTCTCGTCCGACCCCGCTCGGCCCGAGACCGCCCGGCTCAGCGCCGACGCCGGCGGCGACCTCGACACCGAGGACCTCTACTTCCTCCCCTACCTGCTCGGCGAGCGGTCGCCGCTCTGGGACCCGTCGGCCCGCGGCGCGTTCGTCGGCATCGGCCGCCACCACACGAGGGCGCACCTCACCCGCGCCGTGCTCGAGGGCGTCGCGTTCAACCTCCTCACCTGCATCCACGCGTTCCGCGAGTCGGGTGCGGCGATCGATCGCATCGACGCGGTGGGAGGCGGCGCGCAGAGCGATGTGTGGCTCGGCATCCTCGCCGACGTCTGGGGCGTCCCGGTCCGCCGCCGCACGATCGTCGAGGAGGCGAACAGCCTGGGCGCCGCCGTGACCGGTGCCGTCGGACTCGGCCTCGCCGACTTCTCGGCCGCCCGCGCGCTGAGCGAGGTCACGGCGGAGTTCACTCCGGATGCCGGGCGCCACGCCGTCTACGCGCAGCGCCACGCGCGCTTCACCGCCGCGTACGACGCGCTCGCGCCGTGGTTCGCGGCGGCACCGTCCGCCCCGTCGGCCGGGAGCATCTGATGGGCGTGATCCTCGCGACCAGCAGGTCGTTCTCGGACGGCGACCTCGACCTCGTGGCGCGCGCCAGGGATGCCGGGCACGAGATCGTGCGCGGACCCGCCCACCACGGACTCACCGAGCTGGGCCCGCTGCTCGCGGCGGCAGACGGCTGGATCGCCGGCACCGGCCCCGTCACCGACGCGCACCTCGACGCGGCTCCGAACCTGAAGGTCATCGCGCGGTACGGCGTGGGCACCGAGGCTGTCGACGTCGCGGCGGCCGAGCGACGCGGCATCCCGGTCACGAACACCCCCGGCGCGAACGCGCATGCCGTCGCCGACCACGCGGTCGGGCTCATGCTCGCAGCGCTGCGGTGCATCGCCGACGGCGATCGACGGGTGCGCCGGGGCGACTGGAGCGTCCGCCGCGGACGCGAGCTGGGCGCGGCAACCGTGGGGATCGTCGGTTTCGGTCGCATCGGGCAAGGGGTCGCGCGCCGCCTGAGCGGCTTCGGCTGCGCCGTGCTCGCCGCCGACCCGTTCCTCGCACCGGAGCGGATCGTCGCGCTCGGCACCGTGCCGATTCCGCTCGACGACCTGTTCCGCACGGCCGATGTGATCACGCTGCACGCCCCGGGCGGGCAGACGCTCGTGGATGCGGCGCGGCTCGACGGCATCCGCCCGGGCAGCGTGCTCGTGAACACCGCGCGCCCCGACCTCGTCGACGAGGATGCCGTCGCCGCGGCGCTGCGCGACGGGCGCCTCGGCGCCTACGCCGCCGACACCCTGTCCGGCGACACGGCCGCGAGCGGCAGCCCGCTGCTGGCCGCCGACCTCATCGAGCGCGTCACCGTCACCCCGCACCTCGGCGCGCAGACCACGCAGGCCGTCGACAACATGGGCTCGATGTCGCTCGACGACGTCCTCGCCGTCCTCGCGGGCTCGACGCCCGCCCACCCCGTCTCCTCCCGACCCTGAAGGGCCCGACCATGACCATCACCGAGAACGCCACCACGACCGGCGGCTACATGGGCTTCGTCGGCGTGAGCACCGGCTCGTCGTCGATCATGCAGGTGTTCCCCCGATGGGCCGAGGTCCTGGGGCTGCCCACCACCGAGCTCGTCGGCCACGACCTCCCGATGGACGCCGGACCAGCGCAGTACCGCGCCATGGTCGAGCAGATCCGCGACGACCCCCACCACCGCGGGGCCCTCGTGACGACCCACAAGATGAACGTGTTCGCCGCGGCATCCGACCTGTTCGACGAGCTCGACCCGTTCGCGGTGTCGTGCGCCGAGATCTCGAGCATCTCGAAGCGCGGCGACCGGCTGATCGGCCGCGCGAAGGACCCGATCACGGTCGACCTGGCTCTGAACGACTTCCTGCCGTCCGACCACTTCGCCCGCACGGGCGCCGAGGTCGTCATCCTCGGCGCAGGCGGATCGGGCACCGCGCTCAGCTGGGCGCTCGCCGAACGGGTCGACGCTCCGTCGAAGGTGACCGTGACCGCGCGCGACGACGGGAAGCTCGAGCACCTGCGCGACGTGCACCGCCAGCACGGCACACGCGACGGGTTCATCGAGTACGTGCGCACCGACACGGTCGAGGAGGCCGCCGCCGTCGTCGCCGCGGCTCCTGCCGGATCGCTCATCGTGAACGCGACCGGTCTCGGCAAGGACCGCCCCGGCTCGCCCCTGCCCGACGACGTCGTCTTTCCCGAGGGCGCCTGGGTGTGGGAGTTCAACTACCGCGGGTCGCTGGAGTTCCTGCATCAGGCCCGTGCTCAGGAGGCCGCGCGCGGACTGCACGTGATCGACGGGTGGCGCTACTTCATCCACGGCTGGTCGCAGGTGGTCGCCGACGTCTTCGAGCTCGACCTCACGCCCGAGATCGTCGAGCGTCTCGCCGAGGCGGCGGAGTCGGCACGGCGATGATCCGCACCGTCCTCGGCGACGTCGATCCGACCGAGCTCGGGCCGACGAACTATCACGAGCACCTGTTCCAGGTCTCGCCGCTGCTGCCGGGCGACGAGCTCGACGACGAGGAGCGCTCGGGCGCCGAGGCGGCGATGCTGCGCGACAGCGGCTTCGCGGCGATGGTCGACGCCACGCCGTTCGGCCTCGGTCGTGACCCCGGCGCGCTCGCCCGGATCAGCGCGTCGACCGGACTGCGCATCGTCGCCACGACCGGGCGCCACCGCGAGGCCCACTACGCCGCCGACCACCCCACGCGAGCGACGGATGCCGAGACGCTCGCCGCACAGTTCACCCGAGAGATCGACGACGGGATGCCGCTGGTCGACGCCGACCCCGACGGAGAGCGCGCGAGCGGCCCCGACGGCTCCGCCGTGCGCGCCGGTCTGCTCAAGGGCGGCATCGACTACTGGCGCATCAGCCGGTTCGAGCGCACGACGCTGCTCGCCCTCGCCGCAGCGCATCGCGCCACGGGCGCCGCGATCATGGTGCACCTGGAGTTCTGCACGGCCGCGCACGAGGTCCTCGACCTGCTCGCCGCCGAGGGGGTCTCGGCCGACCGCATCGTGCTGGCGCACGCGGACCGCGACCCCGACCCCGGCCTGCACGCCTCCCTCGCGGAGCGCGGCGCCTACCTCGGGTACGACGGGTTCGCGCGGCCGCGTACACGATCGGATGCCGAGCTGCTCGCCCTGACCGAGGCCGTCGTCGCGGCGGGTGCGGTCGATCGCGTCGTGCTCGGCGGCGACGTCGCCCGCCGCACCCGGTACGTCGCGTACGGCGGCATGCCGGGTCTCGCCTACCTCGGTGAGAGGTACCTGCCCCGGCTGCGCGCAGCCGTCGGCGACGACCCCGTCGAGCGGATGCTGCGCGCGAACCCGGCCCGACTGCTCGCCCTCCCGTCCTCCGCGGGCCGTTGAGCGAGCGAAGCGAGACGAAACGCGCCACCCCCGCAGATCACCACACCGAAGGAGCCACGATGACCGAGCCGATCATCCTCCACGCCACTTTCACCGCGCGCCCAGGCGAGGGCGACCGCGTCGCCGCGCTCCTCGCCGAGTTCGCCGAGGGGGTGCGGGCCGAGGAGGGCAACGTCGTGTTCGACGCGACCCGCCTCGTCGACGACCCCGACCGCTTCTTCGTGTACGAGGTGTATCGCGACGAGGCCGCGTTCCAGGCGCACCTCTCCTCGCCCGCCGGCGTCCCTTTCAACGCGGCGCTGCAAGACCTCATCGTCGAGCCGTCGTCGCAGCTCACGTTCCTCCGCCGCATCTGACGGCATCCCCCTCCCCATCCCATCCCCATCCCCATCCCCATCCCCGCGAACCACCCCTCTACCCCCGAGCCACCCCTCTGCATGCACGGCGCAGAGGGGTGGCTCGCGCCAAAGGGGGTGGCTCGGCGGAGAAGACGGATACGCAGAAGGGCCCCTCACCCGGAGGTGAGGGGCCCTTCACGTCAGAGGATCACTCGTACAGGACCGCAGCGATCTTCTCGTCCTCGAGGTTCGTCTTGTCGTACCAGTACGAACCCGTGTCGTAGAACTCATCGACCGAGTCGCCGTTGGCCGCGTCGTACGCCGCCTGCACGACCTGCGCGCCGATGCCGATCGGGTCCTGCGTGATCGCGCCGGCCATCGTGCCGTCCTTGATCGCGTTGATCTGCGCAGCGCCCGAGTCGAAGCCGACGATCGTGATCTTGCCCTTCTCCAGGCCGAGCTCGTTCACGGCGTTGACGACGCCGATCGCGGAGCCCTCGTTCGTGCCGTAGATGCCCTTGAGGTCGGGGTGCGCCGCGATGAGGGTCTTCGCGATGTCGGCCGACTTCAGGTGGTCGCCGTCGCCGTACTGGATGTCGACGATCTCGATGTCGGGGTAGTCCGCCTCGATCTTCTCGACGAATCCGTCACGACGCTCGACACCGGTCGAGTTGATCTGCGAGTGACCGACGATCGCGACCTCTCCCGACCCTCCGATCAGCTCGGCCATGTGCTCCGCGGCCAGCGCACCGGCGACCTTGCTGTCGGTGGCGGCGAGGCTCAGGCCCACGTCGCCGTTGCAGGGGGCGTCGAAGTAGACGACCGGGATGTCCTTCGACTTCGCCTGCTCGAGCGGGGCGACGCACGCCTCGGGGTCGAGCGCGGCGTACGCGATGGCGTTCGGGTTCTTGTCGATGGCGCTGGTCAGCATCTCGAGCTGCTGCGCGATCTCGGTCTCGGCCGCGGGGCCCTCGAACGTGATCCGAACGCCGAGCTCCTCGGCCTTCTGCTCGGCGCCCTTCTTGACGGCCTGCCAGAACTGGTGCTGGAAGCCCTTCGACACCAGCGCGATGTACATCTCGCCGTCGCCGCTGCCTGCGTCGCCGCCGCCTTCTTCGATGACGTCACCGCCGCCGGCGCAGCCGGCGAACACGAGGGCGGATGCGGCCACGAGTGCCGCGAATGCGGTCTTCTTGCCGAATTTCATGGAAACTCCATTGTTCTCTGTGGTGGGTGGTTCGGGATGGGTCGTGCTGTGGAACGTGCTGCTGTGAGGGTGGGTCAGGTGTGCTGGCGGTTGCGCAGCGAGTCGAGGAACACCGCGAGCAGCACGACGATGCCCACGACGATGTTCTGCCACTCGGTCTGGATCGACATGATGCGCAGGCCGTTGACGAGCACGCTCATGATGAGCGCTCCGATCACGGTGCCGAGGATCGAACCCCGACCGCCGAGCAGCGAGGTGCCGCCGATGATGACCGCGGCGATGGCCTGCAGCTCGTAGCCCATGCCGATCTGCGGCTGGGCGGAGTCGAGGCGCGAGGCGATGACGATGCCCGCGATACCCGTGAAGGCTCCGGCGAACATGTAGATGAAGATCGTCCAGCGGCGGGTGTTCACGCCCGAGAGGCGGGTGGCCTCCTCGTTCGAGCCGATCGCGAAGGTGTACCGACCGAGCAGCGTCTTCGACAGCACGAGCCACGCGACGATCGCGAGGGCGGCGGTGATGAGAACGGCGTTCGGGATGCCGGGGATGATCACGCCGAGCGCGATCTTCTTGAAATCCGGAGCGGAGGTCGAGAAGTAGATCGGCGCGACGTTCGAGATCACGAGCGCGAGGCCGCCGGCGATCATCATCATCGCGAGGGTCGCGATGAACGGGGGCAGTCGCAGGAACGTGATGTTGATGCCGTTCACGAGCCCCATCAGCACACCGGTCAGCACGCCGCCGATGACGCCGATCCACACGGGGAGCCCCATGTTCGTCACGACGACACCGGTCATCACGGCGCACAGCGCCATGCCCGTTCCGATCGACAGGTCGATGCCTCCGGTGATGATGACGAACGTGGTGCCGAGGGCGAGGATGCCGATGACGGCCGTCGAGAGCAGCACCGTCGCGATGTTGCTGAAGGTGAAGAAGTTCGGGCTGGCGATCGAGAAGAAGATCACGAGCACGATCAGCGTGCCGAACGCGAGCGACTGCTGGACCTGGCGCTTGAGGAATCCGACGACGTCACGCTTGTCGGTGTTCTCGTCGATGGCCGTCTGGATGATCGTCGTCGTGGACGATCCGTTCTGCGGAGCGCTCATCAGTCTTCCTCTCCGTGGGCTGCGAGTTGCATGATCTTCTCCTGGCTGGCGTCCTCGTTGCGGAGGGTTCCGGTGATGCGACCGTTCGCGAAGACCGCGATGCGGTTCGCGACGCGGAGGATCTCCGGCAGCTCCGACGAGATGACGATGATGGACTTGCCCGCGTCAGCGAGCTGCTGCATGAGGCGGTAGATCTCTTCCTTCGCGCCGACGTCGATGCCTCGGGTCGGCTCGTCGAAGATGAGGATGTCGCAGTCGCGCATCAGCCACCGGGCGATGACGACCTTCTGCTGGTTGCCTCCGGAGAGGAGCTTGACGACCTGGTTGACGGACGGCGTCTTGACCCGCAGCTGCTGGACGTAGTCCTTGGTGCGGTTCTTCGCCTTGCCGTCGCCCATCCACCCGATCGCGTTCGCGTAGGAGCCGAGCGAGGCGAGGACCGTGTTGAACGTCACGTCCTGCTCGAGCATGAGGCCGAGCAGCTTACGGTCCTCGGAGAGGTACCCGACGCCATGCCGCACGGCATCCGACGGCTGGGAGATGCGCGCCGAGCGCCCGGCGATCGTGATGGTGCCGCCGTCGCGGCGATCGGCCCCGATGACCGCGCGAGCCGTCTCGGTGCGCCCGGCTCCCATGAGCCCGGCGAATCCGAGGATCTCGCCGCGGTGCAGCTGGAACGAGACGTCTTTCAGCAGGCTCTTGGTCGAGAGCCCCTGTACGTCGAGGACGACCGGGCCGTTCGCGTGCTCGCGCGCCTGCGGGCGAGTTCCCTCGTCGATCGCGCGGCCGACCATCATCTCGATGATCTTCGGGATGCTCACCTCGGATTTCTCCAGTGATCCGATGTATGCGCCGTCGCGGAGCACCGTGACCCGGTCGGCAAGACGGCGCAGCTCGTCCATGCGGTGCGAGATGTAGACGATGCCGGTGCCGGATGCTTTGAGCTGCTCGATCAGCACGAAGAGGGTCTCGACCTCGGAGTCGGTGAGGGCCGAGGTGGGCTCGTCCATGATGAGCACCTTCGCGTTGAACGAGAGCGCTTTGGCGATCTCGACCATCTGCTGCTCGGCGACGGTGAGCTCACCGACCTTCTGCCGCGGGTCGAGGCGGATGTCCAGGCGCTTCAGCAGCTCGGCGGTCTGCGAGTTGAGTCGACGCTCCGAGAGGAACGGGCCGATCTTCGGCTCCCTGCCCACGAAGATGTTCTGCGCGACGGTCAGATCGGGCATCAGGTTGAGCTCCTGATGGATGATCGTGACGCCGAGCTGCTGGGCCTGCAGCGGGCTGGTGAGCTCGACCTCCCGCCCCTCGAACGTGATGGTGCCCTCGTCCTTGGTGTAGATCCCGGAGAGGATCTTCATGAGCGTCGACTTGCCGGCGCCGTTCTCGCCGACGAGCACGAGAACCTCGCCGGGGCGCACCTCGAGGTGCACGTCCTTGAGCGCCTGCACGCCGGGGAATCCCTTGCTGATCCCCTCGACTCTGAGGATGGGCTCACCCATGTGCTCACCTGCTTCCTTGAAGGTCGTGTATCCGATGCTCTCCGGTCGGGCCCGGAAACATCGGATCAATTCTGCGTCCTGCGGTGTCCCCACCGCAAGATGTATCTAAATGTATCTAGTCCGCGCCCGAAACGGAACAGCCTGTAATAACAAGTCGGAAACGTCTCACCCCCGCCGACTCGTCCAGTCTAGGAGAAATCGATTTCAGATGGAGGGTTCCCTGATGTGGGCGTCAGTGCAGCCGGATCGAGTCGACGGCGACGAGCTTGTCGCGGATGAACGCGTTCGCGTGCGCCCCGAGCTCGTCGTTGTCGGTCCACAGGTTGCGCCAGATCCCCAGCATCCGACTGAGATCCGGCGCCACGACCGCCGACGAGAAGGACTCGAACACGATCGGCCCGTCGTAGCCGATCCGTCCGAGCGCCTTGAAGAAGGTGTCGAAGTCGACCGTGCCTGTGCCGAGGTAGCCGCGATGACTCTCGCCGATGTGCACGTAGCGCAGAGCGGGAGCTGCGTCGAGCACCGGCGCGAACATGTCCGACTCCTCGATGTTCATGTGGTACGTGTCGAGGTGGATGCCGAGGTTCGGCCGGTCGACCTCGGCGAGGTAGCCGAGCGCCTGCCGCGCCGTGTTGAGCACATTGGTCTCATAACGGTTCACGACCTCGAGCGACACCGCGATGCCGCGCTCCGCCGCGTGGTCCGCGACGCGGGCGATCGTGCGTCGGCTGCTCTCGAGCCCCTCGACCGTGACGGGTTCCATGTACTTCTTCATGGCGCTGTAGACGACACCGCAGAAGTTCTCGCCACCGAGGTCGGCGACCACGTCGACCGCGCGGAGCAGCAGCTCCTCCCCCGCCTTCACGACGGCGGGGTCGGCGCTCGTGATGTCGGTCGCCTCCGACAGCCCCAGCGAGGCGCTGACCGCGAGCTCGTGCTCGGCGAGCGCGCTCTTCGCGGCGTCGACGTCGAAGGCGAACGGGTCCATGAGGGGGAACTCGATGAGGTCGAAACCGGCCTGCTTCGTCTTCTCGACCGACAGGCGGATGCCCTCGGCGTCGAAGCGTCCGGTCCAGACCAGTCCGTGGCATCCGATGTTCATGCGACCCCTCGGAGGCGGGTGTGCGGCACCGTCGCCTCGATCGATTTGGCACGTGCCAACTCGATCCGGAGGCCAACGCTACGGTCGGTCGACGGGCGTGTCAAGAACTTTCTTGGCACGTGCCAATCGCCGCAGTAGGCTGGTCCGGCCGCCGTCGGATGCCGCGCGTCGGCGCATCCGAGGAGGAACCCCATGCCCGCCAGCGTCAAAGACGTCGCAGCCCTCGCCGGCGTCTCTTCGTCGACGGTGTCGAACTACCTGAACCACCCCCACGTGCTGGGCGCGCAGAGCGCGGAGCGGGTGCGCGCCGCGATCGAGCAGCTGGGATACGTTCCGAACGAGTCGGCTCGCCAGCTGCGCGCGGGGGCGAGCCGCACGCTCGCGCTGATCCTGCTCGACGCGTGGATCCCGTACTTCCAGGAGCTCTCGCGCGGCGTCGAGGATGTGGCGAGAGAGGGCGGCTGGTCGCTGTTCTTCAGCAACAGCAGCCGCGACGGCGAGCTCGAGCGCCGCAACATCGACATGTTCGAGGCGCACCGCGTGCAGGGCATCGTGATCTACCCGCTCGGCGACGTCGTGCCCCGCCTGGAGCAGCTCGCGGAGCGCGGCATCCGCTCGGTCGTCGTCGGACCCACCCGCGAGTCGGCGACCGTGGGATCCGTGCTGTTCGATGACCGGGGCGGCGGCCGCCTCGCGGGCGAGCACCTGCTGGGCATCGGGCGACGACGTCTGCTGTTCGTCGGCGCGCCGACCGTGAGCCAGTCGAACGATCGCCTGCAGGGGCTCCGTGATGCCGTCGACGGCAGCGGCGCCTCGGTCGAGGTCGTCGACGTGGTGCACCTCGCCACCGAGGACGGCCTGGAGGTCGGCGCGCGCCTCGCCGCCCTCCCTGCGACCGAACGACCGGATGCCGTGTTCGCCGCCAACGACATGGTCGCTATCGGCGTGATGACGCAGCTGCTGCGCCACGGCATCCGCGTGCCCGACGACATCGCGCTCGTCGGCTTCGACGACGTCATCCAGGCGCACCAGACCGTCGTGCCGCTCACGAGCGTGCGGCAGCCGGGGTACGAGATCGGGCGCGCGGCGGGCGCGGTGCTGCTGCAGCAGCTCGCCCATCCGACCGCCGACCTGCCCGAGCCGACGCCGTTCGCGGCGGAGCTCGTCGTGCGGGAGTCGACCGCGGGCCCGTGAGCCGCCGGCCCTAGCCCGGGATCAACCCTTCCCCCGCCAGCTCCTCCCACAGCGCCTCGGGGATGTCGACCGCCGCGAACTGGGCGTTCTGCCGCAGCTGCTCCGGTCGGCTGCCGCCGACGACGACCGACCGCACGACGTCCGACCGCAGCGGGAACTGCACGGCCGCAGCGGGCAGCGGCACGTCGTGGTTCGTGCAGATGTCAGCGATGCGCACGACCCGGTCCCACAGCTCCTCGGGCAGCTGCCCGTACTCGTACCGACCGTCGCGTCGCGGCTCGCTGGACGCGAGCAGGCCGGAGTTGAAGACGGATGCCGCGACGATGCCGGTTCCGCGCTCCCGGCACGCCGGCAGCACCTCCGCCGCGGCCGGCTGCTCGAGCAGCGTGTAGCGGCCCGCGACCATCACCAGGTCGAGGTCGGCCGCGCGGACCGCCGTGGCGAGAGCATCCGACACCATCGAGCCGATCCCGATCGCCGTCACCTCGCCGTCCGTTCGCAACTGCTCGAGCGCGGGGAGCGCCTCGGCGACCGCGAGGTCGAGGTCGTGCCGCTCCGGGTCGTGGAGGTACACGAGGTCTATGCGCTCGATGCCGAGCCGGTCGCGCGACTCGTCGAGACTGGCGCGGATGCCGTCGGCCGAGAAGTCCCACACCCGCTGCAGGTCGTCGGGCACGTGGAAGTCGTTGGCCGTGTCGAGCCCGCCGTCGTACCCGGGATTGGGCCGCAGCAGGCGCCCGACCTTGGTCGACAGCACGTACTCGTCGCGCGGCTTGGTCTGCAGGAAGGCGCCGAGGCGCCGCTCCGACAGGCCGAGCCCATAGTGCGGCGCGGTGTCGAAGTAGCGGATGCCGCTGTCCCACGCCGCGTTCAGCACGGCGAGCGCCTCGTCGTCGCTGAGCTCGCGGAACAGGTTGCCGACGTTCGCGGCCCCGTAGCCGAGCGCGGGAACCGTCAGCCGGTCAGACCGCGACATGCTCGCCGGTCCAGGTGTAGGCCGCGATGCTCTCGGCCTTCATCTCCATGCCGGCACCCGGCGACGTGGGCGCCATGTAGGAGCCGCCCTGAATGTCGGTGGGCACCACGAAGTGCTCGTGCAGGTGGTCGACGAACTCGATCATGCGTCCTTCGCGGGTGCCCGTGACGGCGACGAAGTCGAACATCGACAGATGCTGCACGGCCTCGCACAGGCCGACACCCCCGGCGTGCGGGCACACCGGCACCCCGAACTTGGCGGCCAGCAGCAGGTTCGCGATGTTCTCGTTGACCCCGGCGACGCGCACCGCATCGATCTGCATGACCGAGATCGCGTCGGCCTGCAGCAGCTGCTTGAAGATCACCCGGTTCTGGGCGTGCTCGCCGGTGGCGACGCGGATGGGGGCGATCCCCCGCGCGATCTCGGCGTGACCGAGCACGTCGTCGGGGCTCGTGGGCTCCTCGATCCAGGCGGGATGGAACTCGGCGAGCGCGTTCACCCACTCGATCGCCTCCGACACCTCCCAGCGCTGGTTCGCGTCGATCGCGATGGGGAAGTCGGGACCGCACACCTCGCGCGCCTTGCGGAACCGGCGGATGTCGTCGTCGAGGTCGGCACCGACCTTGAGCTTGATCTGCGTGAACCCGTCGGCCATCGCCTCGCGGGCGAGCCGTTCGAGCTTCGCGTCGGAGTAGCCGAGCCACCCGGGGCTGGTCGTGTATCCCGGGTAGCCGGTGGCGAGCAGTTCCTGCTCGCGCTCGGCCCGGCCGGGTTCGGCGGCACGGAGGATCTCGAGCGCCTCGGCGGGCGTGAGCGCGTTGGTGAGATAGCGGAAGTCGACGAGGCCGACGAGCTCCTCAGGCGTCATCCGGGCGAGCAGCTGCCACAGCGGCAGCCCCGCCCGCTTGGCCTTGATGTCCCACAGCGCATTGATGACCGCGCCGATGGCCATGTGCATGACGCCCTTCTCGGGGCCGAGCCAGCGCAGCTGCGAGTCGCCGATGATGTCGCGGAACGTCGTGCCCATGTCGTCGAGCAGCGGTTCGATCTCGCGTCCGACGAGGTGTCCGGCGAGCGCGTCGATCGCGGCCACCTGCACGTCGTTGCCGCGGCCGATCGTGAAGACGAAGGCGTGCCCGTCGATGCCGTCCGCCGCGTCGGTGCGCACGATCACGTACGCCGCCGAGTAGTCGGGGTCGGGGTTCATGGCATCCGACCCGTCCAGGCTGAGCGAGGTGGGGAAGCGGATGTCGGTGGTGTCGAGGGCGACGATGCGGCTCACGGGTTCCTCTCGGGCACGGCAGGGGAGTCCGTGCAGATCCCTTGGAGTGTAAACATCCGATGTCTATACTGTCAACGAGGCGGGCCACCGCGACGTGGTCCGGGCCGACGACGATCCGACCGAGCAGGAGAGACATGAAGTTCGCACGCCTAGGCGCCCCCGGAGCCGAGATCCCCGTCCTCGTCGAGGGCGATCGGTACTTCGACCTGCGGTCCGTGACATCCGATGTCGACGGTGCATTCCTCGCCGGTGATGTGCGCGCCCAGGTGGAGGCCGCGCTCGCCGACGGCGGCCTGCCCGAGCTCGAGGATGCCGCGTCGATGCGCGTCGGCGCCCCCATCGCGCGCCCGAGCGCCGTCATCTGCATCGGCCAGAACTACGCGGCCCACGCGCGCGAGTCGGGCGCGGAGCCGCCCACGGTGCCGATCATGTTCCTGAAGACCCCGAACACCGTGGTCGGGCCGGACGACGCGGTGACCATTCCCCGCGGCAGCGAGAAGACCGACTGGGAGGTCGAGCTCGGCATCGTGATCGGCGCCCGCGCGGCCTACCTCGACTCCCCCGAGGAGGCCGACGCGCACATCGCCGGATACGTCACGGCCAACGACGTCTCTGAGCGGGCGTTCCAGATGGAGGTCTCCGGCGGTCAGTGGTCGAAGGGCAAGATCGCGCCGGGCTTCAACCCGACCGGCCCGTGGCTCGTCACCCCCGACGAGGTCGAGGTCGGCAACCTGCGCCTGCGCAGCTGGGTCAACGGCGAGCCGCGGCAGGACTCGAACACGAACGACATGATCTTCGACGTCCGCACGATCGTGCATCACCTGTCGCAGTACGTCACGCTCGAGCCGGGCGACCTCATCCTCACCGGCACACCGCAGGGCGTCGCGTTCGGCGGGAAGTTCCCCTATCTGACGGCGGGCGACGTCGTCGACATCGAGATCGAAGGACTCGGGCATCAGCGCCAGGAGTTCGTGGCCTGGGAGGCGCAGAAATGACCGGAGCACTGGACGGACTCGTCGCGATCGTCACGGGCGGGGCCTCTGGCCTCGGCGCCGCGATCGCCGCGCGGCTGCACGCCGACGGCGCGCAGATCGCGGTGCTCGACCGCGACACCTCGGGGGCGGATGCCGCGTTCCCCGCGTTCACCGCAGACGTCTCCGACCGGGCCTCGGTGGATGCCGCGGTGGCGGCCGTCGGCGAGCGCTTCGGCCGCATCGACATCGTCGTCAACAACGCGGGCATCGGGGCGCAGGGAGACGTCACGGCGAACGACGACGACGAGTGGGCACGCGTGCTGTCGATCAACGTCACGGGCATCGCCCGCGTCACCGCCGCCGCACTGCCGTGGCTGCGGAAGTCGCCGAGCGCGTCGATCTGCAACACCGCGTCGATCGCGTCGACCACCGGTCTGCCGCAGCGCGCGCTGTACAGCGCGTCGAAGGGCGCGGTCGAAGCGCTCACCCGCGCGATGGCCACCGACCACCTGCGCGAGGGCATCCGCGTCAACGCCGTGAACCCCGGCACCGCCGACACCCCGTGGGTGGGCCGGCTGCTCGACAGCGCGGTCGACCCCGAGGCGGAGCGGGCGGCGCTCGAGGCCCGACAACCGCACGGACGCCTCGTGTCGCCCAGCGAGGTCGCGGCCGCGGTGGCTTACCTCGTCTCGCCCGACGCCGGTTCGACGACCGGGACGTTCATCGAGGTCGACGGCGGCATGGCGCGACTGCGCCTCCGGCCCGTGTAGTCCGGCGGTGGGCCCCGGTAGCGGTTCGCGTTCGTTCGAGAATGCGATTATGAAACCCACTTGCAGCCGATCTCGTTGAGTCCTACCTTTCGGAGCATCTTCAAAGCAAAGTTGCCTCGAAAGGTATGACAATGACGTCTCGCCCCCTCCGCGCGGCCACCCCGACTGCCGATGACTCGATACTCAGATCGAAGATCTCGCGTCGCCGGGTGCTCCAGGGCTTTGTCGCCGCCGGCGCACTAGTGGCTTTCGCCGGACACGACGTGTTCCTCACGGGACCTGCGGCGCACGCGGCGGATCCGGCTCTCCCCCTTGTGCCCCCACTTCCCGCCTCAGTCACCGGAGTGTCGAATGCTCGAATCCGGATAGCGTCAGGGTGGCGTCATACCACCGCTCCACCAGCGTCGTTCTGGAACGTCGGTACGGACACCAGCTCTTGGACCCCGATCACGGTCCCCGGAGAACCTGCGATGCAGGGTATCTCCGTGGCCAAGGACGTGGAGACGGCCTATGCGGTCGACCTGCCCATCCCCGCCGACTTCGCGGGCAAGAAGGTGTTCCTTCGTTTCGACGGCGTCTACAGCTACAGCCGCCTTTGGGTGAACGGCGTGCTCATCCGCGACCATCAGGGTGGATTCACCACCTGGTACGCCGACATCACCGCTCACGTGACCCCCGGGACCACGGCCCGCGTCGCTCTGGGCGTCACCGATCGGGGCGCCGACCTCTCCTGGGGATCCAACTACGCTCATCACCCGATCGGCGGAGTGCTCCGAGACATCACTCTGGTTGCGCTCCCGACGACCTTCCTGTCACGCGTGCACACGGATACGGTCTTCGATGCGAATTTCGTGAATGCGACTCTATCGGTGACCCTTGCCGCGTCGGTCGCGGCCGGCCAGAGCGCCACAGTCACTCTCGCATTGAAGGATCCGAGCGGGTCTTCCCTCGCGCTCTCACCGGCCACGGCGACGCTGAACGCGGCGAATACGCAAGTGACCCTCTCGATTCCGATCTCGGCTCCGCTCAAGTGGGAGGCCGAGCACCCGCATCTGTACACGCTCACGACGACGATGACAGTCGGGTCCGTGGTGGAGACCGTGACCCAGAAGGTCGGCTTCCGGCAGGTCGGCGTGACCGGCAATCAGCTGTTCGTGAACGGGAAACCCGTGCACCTGCTGGGCGTGTGCCACCACAGCGTCTCGGCCGAGATGGGACGGTCTGCCACCGATTCGCTCGAAGAGCAGACAGTGAGGCTCTACAAAGAAGCGAACTGCAACCTCATTCACACGTCGCACTATCCACCCACGCCCGCCCTGCTGGACTGGGCCGATGAGCTGGGCCTCTTCGTCGAGGTCGAGGCTCCCGTCTGCTTCCAAAATCCCACGGTGCAGAACTCCGCCTATGCCGAGGAATACATCACGCAATACGCCGAGATGCTCGAACGCGACCGGAGCCATGCCAGCGTCATCGAGTGGTCGGTGGGCAATGAAAGCATCTCGGCCGGCGTGTTCGGGCAGAATCTCTACAACTCGCACGAGTACTCCAAACGCATAGATCCTTCTCGACCGACGGTTTACGAGGACGCCTACCAGAACAACGGCGGGCGTTTCACGGACATCTATGCCGGCCACTACCCCACGATCGCCAACGCGTCTGGCAACGCCACCCAACCGATCCAGTACGGCGAGTTCGCCCATGTCGCGTGCTACAACACTTCGACGCTCGCCCTCGACCCGGGGGTCCGTGAGGGGTGGGCGCGCAGCATCTCGGCTTTCGCGCAGAAGTTCCGCACCACAGCGGGAGTCGTCGGAGGGGCGATCTGGGCGGCGATAGACGACGTCTTCCTCCTCCCGAGCGGTCCTGTCGGATTCGGCGAGTGGGGGATCATCGATCTCTACCGCCGACGGAAGCCGGAGTTCTGGCACACGCAGAAGGCGTTCTCGCCCGTGCAGATCGCCGACGGCGTGCTCACCGGGCAGACTCCTGGTGGTGCGATCTCGATCCCGGTCAAGAACTGGTACGACTTCACGGATCTGTCGGAGCTCACTTTCACGTGGGCCGTCGGAGCGCGTTCGGGTACGCTCGCGGGCGTCTCTCTCGCACCACGGCAGAGCGGCACGCTCACCATCCCAGCGGGAGCATGGTCGAACGGGGATCAGCTGCATCTGATCGTCAAGCGAGGCGCTCGCCTCGTGGACGAGTACCGGATCTGGTTGGGCAGCCGGGTCGCGCCCACCGTTCCGTCAGCGGGTGGGACGGCTCCGACCGTTCAGACGAGCGGCGGACGCATCACGATAACGGGGGTCGACGAACCCTTCACCGTCGTCTTCGACGTGGCCTCGGCTCGGCTCGTGGAAGCGACCGCCGGTGGCAAGCAGGTGCTGCAGGGCGGACCCGACATCTTCGTCGGCCGGTCGCTGGCCGGACCATGGACAGGGACGTCCGCTTCCGTCTCTTCCTCCGGAGGGAAGGCCATCGTGTCGCTCGCGGGGACATTCGGACCTCTCGGTGTCTCGTTCCAGATCGTTGTCGACGGCCGCGGTCTGCTCACCACGACCTATACGCTGTCCAATCCGCACAGCACCGCGACGACCGATGTCGGCGTCGGTTACACGGCCGTCAGCACGTCTGACACGCTCAGCTGGGTTCGAGACGCCCATTGGACCGCCTATCCGGAAGGTCATCTCGGCAGACCGGTCGGCACCGCCGTCAAGCGTCGCGCGTCCGGCGCGGACGGGTATCGCAGCGCACCGTCCTGGTCATGGGAGCAGGACACGCACAGTTACTACCTCTTCGGTAAGAACGGCGCCGGGCACTGGACGAACGACTTCCGGGCCGCTCGCACCAAGGTGCGCACGGCCACCCTTCGATCAGGCGAGTCCGGGCCCGGCGTGCGCGTCGAATCCGCCGCCGTCGATTCGGTCCGCCTGGGCCTCGCACCCGTCCGAGTCATCGACGATGCATCCTCGCGGATCACGTACACCGGGGCGTGGACACGTGCGAACTTCGCCCAGGGATACACCGGTCCGGATCTTTACAGCACGGAATCGTTCTCGAACACCACGGGAAATGCGGCCCAACTCACCTTCACCGGTACGCAGGTCGGGCTCTACGCCGTGCGCGCCATGAACTCAGGCATCATCCGCGTGATCCTCGACGGCGGCACGCCGACGCTCATCGACACCTTCCTCCGCGGCAAGGCAGGCGGCGCGCTCGTCTACACCAGCCCGGTCCTCACGTACGGACAGCACACGCTCCGTGTCGAAGTGACGGGTCAGAAGAACCAGCTCGCGGAAGGGACGTGGGCGATCATCGATGCATTCAGAGTCGTCAGCTCCATCATCGACGACGCCTCCGACCAGATCACCTACACCGGCACGTGGGGCCGCGGCACCGCTGCGGATCCCTGGACGGTCGGAGAGATCGACCGCACCGAGTCGTTCAGCAACCAGACGGGAGCGATCGCCGAGCACGTGTTCATCGGAACCGGGGTACGCGTACTCTCACCCAAGGGCCCCAACTGCGGATATGCTCGCGTGTCCGTGGACGGAGCACCGGAGGTACAGGTCGACCTGTACTCGCCGACGAAGATCGCCGGACAGAACATCTTCGAGTCGTTGGGCCTGTCGGATGCGCAGCACAAGATCACAGTCAAAGTCGCGGGCGACAAGCGCTCCGCATCCACGGGCACGTTCGTGACCCTCGACGCCTTCGAGATCGTGAGTCCCGATCCTATGGACGCGCTCGCCGGCCCGGTGGACATCATCACGAGTGCCCAGACGTCGTACCACGACCTCGTGTGGGGCAATGACGCAGGGGCACCGATCATTCTGCCGGCGAACTACACGGCCACGGCCGCCCTTCGACTGCTACCTGCAACGTGACTCGACTCGACCGCCTGACGGCGCGCGACCTGCTCAGCGCGCCGTCGCGGAGGGCGCGTTCCAGGTGCGCACCGGGCGCGCGATCTCGCCGGCAACGTCTCCAAGACGGGGACGGTCGACGCCACGGCGCCCAGCGTGACTGTGAAGCAGGGCGCGTCCTTCACGTGCCGGTTCCCTGACGACCGCCCGGCACGACATCGCCGCGGTCGGGGGCGCGGCGATGTCGTGCGCGCGGCGCAGCCGGGTCACTCCCCCCGCAGCCAGCCCAGGATGCCGCGGCGCGGCGACTCGTCGGCATCCTGCGCCCTGCGGCGGCCGAGGCCGTAGAACTCCTCGGCGTTCCGCCAGAACAGGGCGTCGAGGTCGTGACCGCGCGCCTGCGCCCAGTCGATCACCGTCTCCGCCCAGCGGTCGCGCGCGTGGGGCTGGTAGGTCGCGGACCCATCCGCCGGGGCATGCGGGTCGCCGTCCTCCGCCGGTCCGATGACCGAGACCGGCCAGTCGCTCCCCCACATCAGGCGGTCCCCGCCGAAGGCGTCGGCCGCGGCGTCGAGGAAGGGGACGAACTGCTCCGGCGTCCAGTCGCCGCCGGCTTCGGCCGGCAGCCCGGAAAGCTTGCAGGAGACCTGCGGATGCCGCGCGAGGTCGTCGAGGTCCCGCGCCCACTCCGGGCTCGGCGCGACGGGGCGCTCCCCGGTGCCGACGGCCGGCTTGCCCAGGTGGTCGAGCACGATGCGCAGCTCGGGCACGGCCGCGGCGAGGCGCGAGACCTCCGGCAGCTGCGCCTCGCGGATGCAGGCGTCGAAGGTCCAGCCGCGCGCGGCGACCTCGCGGGCGCCCGTGATGAATCCCGCGGAGACGGCGAGCCCGTCGGCTTCGTCCTGCAGGATGTGCCGCACGCCGACGACGAGCGGCTCGGTCTCGAGTCCCTCGAGGTGCGCGGTCGTGTCGGTGCCCCGATCGAGGCGGGCACCGGCGACGATGCCGGTCACGCCGATGGCCGGCGCGAGGCTCGCGACCCACTGCACCTCGGCGAGGAAGTCCTCGTCGTCGGTGGCCGCCTGCACGAACACGGCGTTCTCGGTGGTCGCGCGGGCGATCCGCGCATGGTCGATCTCGGTGTCGGCGAATCGCCATGCGAGAGGTCCTTCGAGCCAGGAGTAGTGCAGGATCTCGGGATCCCACAGGTGCAGGTGCGAATCGAGTACGCGCATGCGACCATCCTGCCTGAGACATCGGATCAATCGCTAGGATGACGCCATGGCCGTGACGGACGAGGCGATCGAGAAGATCAAGGCGATGATCGTGTCCGGTGAGCTCGCTCCGGGCGATCGCTTGCCGCCCGAGAAGGAGCTGTCGGAGCGCCTCGGGCTGTCGCGCAATTCGATGCGCGAGGCCGTGAAAGCGCTCGAGGTGATCCGCGTGCTCGACGTCCGCCGCGGCGACGGCACCTACGTCACGAGCCTCGAGCCGCACCTGCTGCTGGAGGCCATCTCGTTCGTCGTCGACATGCACGACGACGACTCGATGCTCGAGATCTTCGCGGTGAGACGGATGCTGGAGTCGCAGGCCACCGGTCTCGCCGCATCCCTCGCCACCGACGATGCGATCGCCCGGATCGAGGCGGAGGTCGACTCGATCGACGCGAACGTGAGCATCGAGGAGCTGGTCGAGCACGACATCCGCTTCCATCGTGAGATCGTGGCCATGTCGGGCAACGCTTACCTCGCGAGCCTCATCGAGCACCTCAGCAGTCAGACGGTGCGCGCACGTATCTGGCGCGGTCTCACCGAGGGCGGCGCGGCCGAGCGCACCCTGTCGGAGCACCGGGCCATCGCCGACGCGATCGCGCAGCACGACCCCGCTCTGGCGACGTCACTCGCGACGGCGCACATCGCGGGCGTCGAGCGGTGGCTGCGCCAAGCGGCGACGGCCTGATCGGCACGGCCGCGTCGCGCACCCGGACCCCGAGTTCGGGCCCCGAATTCAGGCCCCGAGGCGCAGCATGGCGGCGTCGAACTCGGCCGCCGAGCTGTCGCTCACCTCGTGGAACAGCACGGCGTCGAGAACGTCGGGCGCCGCGGTGAAGTACGGCACACCGGCGAGCCGCAGGCCGGTGATGTCGTCGGGTGACCGCAGGCTCGCGGCGAGCACGTTCGATCCGCTGCCTGCGCACATCTGCTGCATCTCGGCGATCACGGTGTCGCCGTCGATCCCGGCATCCCGCATCCGCCCCAGGTAGGGGGCGATGTACTGAGCGCCGATGCTCGCGCAGGCCAGCGCCTGCGCGACGGAGTAGACGGCGGTGACGAGCACGGTCGCACCGTCGCGGACGAGGGCGGATGCCGCGGCGACGCCGTCGCGCGTCGCGGGGACCTTCACGGCCACTCGGTCGCCGAGCGCGCGGATGCCGTCGGCGTTGCGCAGGAACGACGCGGTGTCGCCACCCCAGGTCTGGAAGAACACCTCGCGGGCGCCCTCATCGGTCCAGCGCGCGTAGAGATCGGGGATCTCCGCAGCGGTGCGCCCCCCGCGTTCGAGGATCGTCGGATTCGTGGTGACGCCGTGCACGACACCGGTGGCGAGAAGGGAGGAGACCCGATCGAGATCGGCGCTGTCGACGTAGAGGCGGGGGGACGACACGGTCATGGATCTCCTTGCGCACAACCTGTCGTTACAGGTTCGGATTCGGCTAATGTAATGACAGCCGCGGGGGATGTCAAAGCACCGCGGATCGACGACGATCAGGAGCCACATGACACCCGCCACCTCGGCTGATCGTTCGGGCGTCGTCATCGTCGGCAGCGTCACCGCCGATGTCACGACCTTCTCCACTCGACTGCCCGCGCGGGGCGAGACGATACTCGGCGACGAGTTCACGCTCATGCTCGGCGGCAAGGGCGCCAACCAGGCGGTGGCCGCCGGTCGATCGGGCGCCCGGACGAGCTTCGTCGGATGCGTCGGCGACGACCTCTTCCACGACCTCGTCGTGAACGGCCTGAGCGATGCCGGCGTCGACCTGGCGCATCTCCGCACGGTCCCCGGGCCCACCGGTATCGCCCACATCCGCGTCGACGCCTCCGCGCAGAACGACATCGTCATGGTGCCCCTCGCCAATGCCGCGCTCAGCGCCGCCCAGATCGACGAAGCGCTGACCGCCCTCGCCCCCACCACGTCGGTGCTGCTCACGCAGCTCGAGACCCCGTCTGCCCTCACCGCCCACATCACGGCGCGAGGCCGCGAGCACGGCATGACCGTCATCCTCGATCCGGCTCCCGCCGCCCCGCTGCCCGACGACGTATGGCGCAACATCGACATCGTCACCCCGAACGAGACGGAGGCGTCGCTGCTGAGCGGCGTCGAGGTCGTCGACGCAGCCACGGCCGAGCAGGCGGGCCGATGGTTCCTCGACCGGGGCGTCGGCGCCGCCGTCATCACGCTCGCGGGTCAGGGATCGTGCGTCGTCACGGCCGAGAGCGCGACCGTCATCCCGCCGTTCCCCGTCGAGGCCGTCGACACCACCGCCGCGGGCGACGCGTATGCGGGCTATCTCGGCGCCGCGCTCGCGAACGGCAGCACGCTGTCGGATGCCGTGCGGTTGGCCACCGCCGCCGGTGCCCTCGCCGTCACGAAGCAGGGCGCCTCGCCGAGCCTGCCGCTGCGCGCCGAGGTCGACGCGTTCCTTTCCACCCGCGAGGCCGCCTGACGCGGCATCCGGTCCGTCATCCAGAGTCGAACACCGAGTCGAGGAGCACCGTGCGCAAGACCCCCACGACCATCAACCCCGCCCTCTCCCGCGTCATCAGCGAGACCGGGCACACCGACCTGATCGTCGTGACCGACGCCGGGCTGCCGATCCCGACGGGGTCGGAGCGCATCGATCTGGCCTACCGTCCCGGCGCTCCGGCGTTCTTCGACGTGCTCGACACCGTGCTCGCCGAGCTGGTGGTCGAGGGCGCGACGGTGTCGGCCGAGGTCGCCGAGAAGAGCCCCGAGGTGCTCGCGGCTCTGCGCGAGCGGTTCGCCGATCAGGACTTCGAGATCGAGCTCATCCCGCACGTCGAGTTCAAGGCCCTGTCGCAGAGCGCGCGTGCCTTCGTGCGCTCCGGCGAGTTCACGCCCTACGCCAACGTGATCCTGCACGCGGGGGTGGCGTACTGACATGGAGGACTCGATCGACCGGCACTCCGCGGCGCCGATGTACGACCAGCTGCGGCAGCTGATCATCGAGGGCATTGAACGCGACGGTCTGCAGCCGGGCGACCCGCTCCCCGGCGAGCACCGACTGTGCGAGCGGTACGGCATCTCGCGCACCGTCGTGCGCCAGGCGCTCGCCCAGCTCGAGCACGAGGGACTCGTCGAACGCGTCAAGGGCAAGGGCACCTTCGTATCGCGCCCACGAACGAGCGAGAGCCTCGTGCACACGCTGGTCGGTCTCTACGACGACGTGGAGCGCCGCGGCGGACACGTGCACAGCGACGTCCTCCGGCACGAGCAGGCGCTGGCCGACGACGAGATCGCGACCGCGCTCGAGGTCGCTCCCGGCACGCCCGTCGTGGTGCTCGAGCGTCTGCGCCACGTCGACGGCGAGCCGTGGTCGCTCTCCACGACCTGGATGCCGGAGGCCGTCGGCGCGGTGACGCTCGGCGTGGATCTGTCGGAGGCATCGCTCTACCGCGTGCTCGCTGCGAGCGGCATCGTGGCGACGAGCGGCGTCCGCTCCGCCGAGGCGACCGTGGCGACGCACGAGCAGGCGCAGCATCTCGGCGTGAGCGCGGGTTCGGCCCTGCTGCGGCTGCGCAGCGTGAGTCGGGGCGCCGACGGCATCCCGATGGAGTACTTCGTCGCGCACCACCGCGGCGACCGATCGCGGTTCGAGTTCCAGCTGCAGCAGGAGCAGTCGCAGGCTTCTCTTCTGCACATCGACGACGACGGCGCGGCGTCTCGCGCAGGCACGGTCAGCTGACCCGTCTGCGCGGCGCCGGATCGGCGCACGCGGCTAGCCTGGTCAAGACCGGCACGGCAGATCAGGGGGCACGATGGCGCAGGATGAGAAGGATGCCGGAGCGCGGCACGAGCAGGTCGTTCCGCCGCCTCCGCCCGCCCCGGGAAGGCAGGACGGGAACACCTCGCCCACGATTCCCCTCGCACCGTCGCTGAACGGCGCGCCGCCGCCGACCCACCCGTACGGGATGCCGCCGCAGCCGCCGCTCGGTCAGCCACCGCAGTACGGCGCCCCGCAGCAGCCCCCGTACGCGACCCCGCAGCAGCCGCCGTACGCGTACCCGCAGCCGAACGGCGGGTACCCGATAGCGTCCGTGGCACCGCCGGTCGCGCCGTCGAGTGCGCGAGCGAACGGTCTGGTGCTCGCCCTCGTCGGCGGTCTGCTCGCGGTGATCATCGTGGGCGTGGCCGTCATCATCGGCGTGCTGGCCAACGGGGCCCAGACTCCCGTCGCCGAGCCGACCGAGATCGCGGCACCCACGCCGCTCCCGTCGTCCGGCCCGTCAGATCCGTCCGACGGCCCGGAATCCGACCCCGACGCCGAGGCGGGCGCCGAGATCGCCGACCTCCTGGAGGCGAAGGCCGACGAGTACAAGCGTCTCCGCGACTCGGGCGCGCTGTGGCAGAGCATCCCCGACACCGAGTTCAACCGCACGGCGGTGTCGGCCTTCCTCTACTTCCTCACCGACATGAAGGTCGCGACGATCTGGGGCGTCGATGCGCAGACGGCCGCCGAGTACGAACAGCGGATGACGATGCTCGAAGAGAAGCTGCTCGCCCAGCAGCCGCTCGGCGATGACATCCAGATCACTCTCGAAGAGGGCCGGGTGTTCCGGTACGACGGCGAGACGGGCGAGGGCGGCTATTTCGAGGAGTAGACCGCGCGTTACGCTCGAAGCATGAGCGACTGGACCAGCACCGCGATCGCCCTGCTGGAAGCCGACGCGAACCGCAGCGCCGACACGCACCTGCACCTGTTCCCGCTGCCGGCCGAGTGGGGCATCGACCTCTATCTCAAGGACGAGTCGGTGCATCCGACCGGGTCGCTCAAGCACCGCCTCGCGCGCTCGCTGCTGCTCTACGGCCTCGTGAACGGACGCATCACGCAGGACACGACCCTCGTCGAGTCCTCGAGCGGATCGACCGCGGTGTCCGAGGCGTACTTCGCACGGATGCTGGGGCTGCCGTTCATCACGGTCGTGCCGCGCTCGACAAGCCAGGAAAAGATCGACCTCATCGAGTTCTACGGCGGCACCTGCCACTTCGTGGATCGCGCGGAGGACATGTCGCCCGAGGCCCGGCGCCTGGCGAGCGACTGCCACGGCCACTACCTCGACCAGTTCACGTTCGCGGAGCGGGCGACCGACTGGCGGGGCAACAACAACATCGCCGAGAGCGTGTTCAGCCAGCTCTCGCAGGAGCGGCATCCGATCCCCCGCTGGATCGTGGTGGGCGCGGGAACCGGAGGCACGAGCGCGACGTTCGGCCGCTACGTCAGGTACCGCCGCCACGACACGCAGATCGCGGTCGTCGACCCTGAGGGCTCGGCCTTCTACGACGGCTGGGCGGGGACCGTCGATCCGCCGGCCGGCCGCCCGAGCCGCATCGAGGGCATCGGCCGCCCGCGCGTCGAGCCGTCGTTCGTGCCGACCGTGATCGACGAGATGATCCAGGTCCCCGACGCGGGGTCCATCGCCGCCATCCGGATGCTGCGCGAGCGCACCCTCCATCTCGCCGGCGGCTCGACGGGCACGAATCTCTACGGCGCCTTCCAGCTGATCGCCCGTATGCGTGCGGCAGGCGAGACGGGCAGCGTCGTCACGCTCATCTGCGACAGCGGCATCCGCTACGCGGGCACCTACTACTCCGACGAGTGGGTCGCCGCGCAGGGCTGGGATCTCGCCCCGCACCGCGCCCGCCTCGACCGCTTCCTCGACACCGGCGAGTGGGACCCGCTCCCTTCCTAGCTCCGCAGCCTGAAGGGGTCGCGGCTCTCCGCGGTCCACTGCGACGCCGACGCGTCGAGGTGCCCTCATCCCCGTCAGCCGAGCTCCCCCGACCCGTACGGGCGCACCGGCTGCTGCTTCTGCCACTCGTACTCCCCTCCCTGTCGGCCGCCGAAGGGACGGCCGTGGTCGGCGAACTCCTCGCGGTAGTACGCGAACCTCCACGGACCGATCTCGATCCGGGAGCCGGTGCGGAGGATCCGAGCGTCGTCGCTGCTGTGCGGCAGATTCGGCCGCCCGCCACCGGTGGGTGCGAAGGAGTAGAGCACGTACTCGTCGTCCTCGTTGTGGCGGATCTCGGCGTGATGCGTCTCGACCCCCTCGAGGCGCAGATCGGCATCCGGTGCCGAACCGATCACCGTGCGATCGGGGAGCAGGTCGAACTCGCGCGGCCTGCTGCGGTCCCAGTCGCCGGAGCCGACGGAGAAGAGCAGCCGCGGTCGGCCCGAGCCCGGGAGGTAGTGGGTCGTGGTCACCCGCCGCCTGGCTCCGCGAGCCAGGGTCGGCGCCACGGGGAACAGCGTCGGTGGGGGCACATCGAACAAACCGCCGCTCCTCCGACCCGGGCGCCGCACCTCCGCGAGCAGCGCGGCCAGACTGCCGAGCCTGATGTTCGGGGCCCCCGAGACGATACGTCCGACGGTTCCTGCCTTGACGTCGCCGAACTGCACGAGCGTCCCCTTCGGACCGTCCACACGCACCCGGATGCCGCGGCGCGCGAGTCCGTCGGCGAGGGGCTTGAGCTGCGCGAGATCGTGTCGACCCGTTCCAGCGAGCGCGGCGGTGTCGTCGACCGTGATGACGACCTCGGTGCCGGCGGCGCGAACGGCGAGGTGCACGGGAGCCTCGTCCTCCGACCCGATCTGCTCGATGTCCAGGTCGATGTCCAGGCGGAGCATGGCGGTGCCCGCTCAGTCCGGCCGGCGCTCGCCGGACGCGCTGTCGCTGGTGGTGACGCGCAGAGTTCCGTTGAACTTCCACGTCGCGCGCGGTGCGTCGGGACCGATGTCGCGCGGAACCTCGACCGTCATGTCCTCGAAGGTGTAGTTCACGGCCGCTCCTCGGCCCGTGAGATAGGCCCACATCTCGCGTCCGAGGTCCGTCCAGTCGGTGATCGACGCGCCGGTCGGTCCCGAGGAGGACGAGAACAGTTCCGTGGGTGCGTTCGTCTCGCTCATGGCGTTCTCCTTTGCTGGGTCCATGCCTGTGAATGAGAGTATGCGCGCCGTGTTCCCCGACGTCCAGGGGTTGATGAGCGGAGTTCAGAAAGGCGATCGGGTCGACGCAAGGAATTCCGCATAGGTGCATCCAAGAGCCGCCTCCACGGCGAATAACCCTGCATCGGGCAGCATCCGCAGCCCCGCTCAAGGAGGAGTATCGTGCGAAGGACAACCGCAGCCGGCCTCGTCGTCGGAGCACTCATCGCGCTGGGTTCGGCACTGCCGGCGAGCGCAGCCACACAGAGCACCGCACAGCTGTCCGTGCTCCACGCGATCCCCGACACTCCGGTCGATGTCTACGTGAACGGCGAGCGGACGCTGGACGACTTCCAGCCCGGAACGCTCGCCGGACCGCTGTCGCTTCCTGCCGGGAACTACGAGGTCGCCCTCACCGCCCCCGACGCCGCGGACGCCAGCGCCCCGATCCTCGGGCCCGCCACGGTCTCCCTCGCCGCCGGCGGAGACTACACCGCCGTGGCGCACCTCACCGAGGCCGGGGAGCCCGGTCTGAACGTCTTCACGAACGACATCTCGACGACCGCCCCCGGGCAGGGGCGACTCACGGTGCGGCACGTGGCCGCTGCTCCTGCAGTGGACGTCCTCGCGAGCGGCTCCCCGGTCATCTCGGGGCTGACCAACCCGAACGAGCAGACCCTCGACCTCCCCGCCGGCACCGTGTCGGCCGCAGTCGCCCTCGCCGGCACGACCGACCCGGTCCTCGGGCCGCAGGACGTAGCCGTGCAGGACGGTGCGCTGACGGTCCTGTATGCCTGGGGCAGCGCGGAGGAGGGCAACCTCGCGATCGCCGCGCAGACCATCACCGGTCTGCACTCGAACCCGGACGGCGTCCCCTCGGGTACGGCGGGCTACGCGGCGGTGCAGCGCGATAGCGAGATCCTTCTGGCAGGCGCCGCTCTCATCGGCGTCGCTCTGATCATCGGTGCGGTGAGCGCGACCGTCGCGATCCGTCGACAGAAGATCAGGCGTTGAGAACATCAGGGGCGTCGCGCACCCGCAAGCGGGTTCTCTTGACCGCCTGCGGCGCCGTCTGCGCAGCGCTCCTGATCGCCTGCACCCCCGTGGGGGTGGGCGAGGTGGCGACGTCGACTCCCCCCGACGATTCCCTCATCGCACCGTCACCCGCCCCCACCTCGACGCTTCGTCCCGCCACGAAGCCGGCCGAGCTTCCGCCCGTCTCGTCGTCCGTCCCTCCGGTCCGGCTGCGGATCCTCGATCTCGGGATCGATATGCCCGTGGTCGGCGTCGGCGTCGAGTCCACGGGTCAGATGCAGCTCCCCGAGGATCCGTCGGTCGCGGGGTGGTATCGGTACGGACCGGATGCTGCGAGCACTGCCGGAATGACCATGCTCGCCGCCCATGTGGACGCCGTCGGCTATCCGATCGGCCCGCTGTCCCGACTGCGAGAGCTCAGAGCCGGCGCGGTGATCGAGACCACAGCATCCGACGGACACGTGCGATCCTGGACCCTGGAATCGCTCACCCTCTATGAGAAATCGGCGCTGCCGATCGGCGAGCTCTTCGCTCGGGACGGGGCACCGGCGCTCGTGATCATCACCTGCGGGGGTCCGTTCGACAGCACGACCGGGCACTACCGCGATAACGTCGTCGCAATCGCGCGCCCCTGATGTCCGTGAACCGAGTGCGGGAAGGAGGTTCCGGTGGCATCCGTCGATGATCCGGATGAGGAGTCGCAGCTGAACGGCAGGTTCGTCCGCGGAGACGAGGCTGCTCTCGCCGAGCTGTACCGGCGCTGGTCCCCCGTCGTGTTCACGCTCGCTCTGCGTTCTCTCGACGACCGGACCGATGCCGAGGACGTCACGCAGCGCACGTTCGTCTCCGCCTGGACGTCCCGCGGGAGCTTCGATCCATCGAAGGCGCGGCTCAGCACCTGGCTGATCACGATCGCCCGGCACCGCATCGCGGACATGCACGAGTCGAGGGCGAGGATCAGGCGGCTGCACGACGAACTGGTGCGCGTGGCATCGCCGAGCGATCTGGTCAGCCAGCCGGTGGATCTCGCGCAGTCGATCCTCATCGCGAACGAGATGCGCCAGCTGCCCCCGGACGCATACGCGGTCATGCGGATGGCGTTCTTCGACGACCTCACCCACGAGGAGATCGCGCGGAGGTCGGGCATGCCTCTGGGTACGGTGAAGAGTCACATACGGCGGAGCCTGACCCGGATGAGAGACCGATTGGAGGTCGACCGTGTCACACCTTGACCCGGAGCAGCTGGCGCTGCTCGCACTGGGGGAGCCGGTCGCCTCCCCGGAGGAGAAGGCACACCTCGAGGAGTGCCCCGCCTGCGCCGGCGAGGTCGCGGACCTCGCGCATGCCGCCGGCGTCGCCCGCTCGACCGTCGCCGACGGGGATCTCGAGTCGCCGCGGACCGATGTGTGGACGCGGATCCACGACGAGCTGCACCTCGACGGCGGGCTCGCCCCGGATCCGCTGAGATCAGGGGCGGTGCCGGCGGGGTCCGCACAGCCGGCCCGTCGGCCAAGACGCTCGTGGTGGGTGCTGGCCGCGGCATCCGCTCTCGTCCTCGCCGTCGGCGGGGGCATCTGGGCGGCGATCGCCGTAGCCCAGCGTCCGGTGATCGTCGCGACGGCCACGCTCGATGCCTTCCCCAGCCATCCGGACGCGGCGGGCAGCGCCGAGGTCGACGAGGACCGGTCCGGTGCGCGGACCCTGACGATCACGCTGGACGGGCAGGCCGCGTCGGACGAGTACCGCGAGGTGTGGCTGATCCGCGCAGACGGCGAAGCGCTCATCAGCCTGGGCGTCCTGAACGATAGGACGGGGGTGTTCACGATTCCGGCGGCTGTCGACCTCGCGGAGTACGACCTCGTCGATGTCTCGTTCGAGCCGGTCGACGGCGACCCGAGTCATTCGGGGAACTCGATCGTGCGCGGGACGCTGGACTTCAGCTGACCCGGCTCGTCACCGACGTGCTGACCGCCTCGTGGATGGTGTCGTGAGCGAAGAGAGGGACTCTCTCCCGCCAGCCCACGGTCCCGCCGGGCTACGCTGGCGGCATGACCACTCTCATCCTCACCGTCGCGGGTGCTGATCGTCCGGGCCTCGTGGCCGCCGTCGCCGATGTCGTGGACGCCCACGGCGGCAACTGGGAGTCCAGCCAGCTCGCCGAACTCGCCGGGACCTTCGCGGGCGTCATCGAGGTCTCGGTCGCTCCCGACCGATCGGCAGACCTCGAAGCGGCGCTGCGCGAGCTCGACGGGCTGCTCACGGTCGCCGTGCGCACCGGCACGGAGCACACTCCCGCGCCCGACCGGCTGCTGGAACTGCGCGTGCTCGGCAACGACCGACCGGGCATCGTGCGCGAGGTGTCGACGGTGCTGCACGCTCACGCGCTGAGCATCGAGGAGCTGTCGACCGAGACCCGCGATGCGGCGATGGCCGGCGGCCGCCTGTTCGAGGCCACGGTCGCGGCGCGCGTCCCGTCGTCCGTCGATCTCGACGCGCTCCGCGCCGATCTGGAGCGCCTCGCGACGGAGATCCAGGTCGACATCACGCTCGCGTAGCCCGACGAAGCGCCCCGATCCGCTGACCTTGCCACGATCCGCTGAGGGATCGGCCGAGAACGTCCGCAGATCGGGCCGAAGTCCGCAGATCGGGACAGGCCGCCGCCCGGGTCGGCCGAGTCAGTCGTCGGGCGTGTCCTCGCCCTCCGTGTAGAGCCGCACCCAGTACTCGGTCGCCGCGACGTGCGACGACGCGGCCGCACTCGCCGCGACCGGGTCGGCGGCGGCGAGTCCGCGCAGGATGGCGCGATGCCCGGCGTCCGAGTTCCGTTTGAGCTCGGCCGCGTCGTCGGCATCCGGGATGCGGTAGGCGCGCGATCGCGACCGCAGCACCTCGATGAGACTCGTGAGAGCGTCGTTGCCCGCGACCTCCGAGATCGTCATGTGGAAGGCGTGGTCGAGGCGCGAGTGCTCCTCGAAGTCGTCGCTCGCCTCGATCTCCGACAGGATGCCGTCGAGCACCGCCACGGTGTCGTCGTCGATGCGGGCGGCGGCGAGCGCTGCCGCGTGCGGTTCGAGCACGCGGCGGAGCTCGGTGAGTTCGAGCACCCCGGCCATGGGCAGCAGCCCGACGGTCAGCGAGAGGCTGCCGATGAGGTCGGCGGCACGCAGCTCGCCGACGTAGCTGCCCGAGCCGTGCCGTGTCTCGAGCACGCCGAGGGCGGCCAGCATCCTGATCGCCTCGCGCAGCGACCCGCGGGAGACGCCGAGCCGTTCGCACAGCTCGCCCTCGCTGGGGAGGCGGTCTCCGGGGCGCAGCGCACCGTCGGCGATCAGGGCGCGCAGCCCGTGCAGCGCCGTGTCCAGTGCGCTCATCGTCATCCTCTCTGACACCGCCCCACCCCTCGTGAAGTCTGTCGGAATGTGCCGACTGCGAAAACTCGTATGACAACTATGTTTCATCTTCCCGTTTTCGTAGCGCTATTGGGAGCAGTGTGGCAAAGTTGTGCAACAACTCGCCCGACAACTCACCGATGAGGACCGATGCCCGATCCGTTGTTCCCTGCACCGCTCACGCTGAAGTCCGGCATCCGTGCGCGTGAGGCGTGGCCCCTCGACCCCGAGGTCGTCCACCTCAACCACGGGTCGTTCGGTGCGGTCCCGTCCACCGTCGTCGCGCACCAGGACGCCCTGCGCCGCCGGGCCGACCTCAGCCCGGTGGAGTGGTTCCCGCGGATCTCCGAGCGGGTGCGCGAAGCGCGCGAGCGCACGGCCCCCTTCGTCGGTGCGCGCCCCGACGACAGCGTCTTCGTACCGAACGCCTCGGCCGCCGCGACGGTCGTCTACAACGCGCTGCAGCTCGAGGCGGGCGACGAGATCCTCGTGACCGATCAGGGGTACGGCGCGATCACCATGGGCGCCGAGCGCCTGGCGCGCCGCTTCGGCGCGACCGTCCGCACCGTCGCCCTGCCGCTCCTCGCCTCCGACGACGAGGTCGTCGAGCTCTTCGCCGCAGCCCTCACCCCGCGCACCCGGCTGATCGTCGTCGACCAGATCACATCGCCCACGGCGCGCGTGCTGCCGACCCGCCGCATCGCAGACCTGGCCGGCGAGAGCGGCGTCCGCACGCTGGTCGACGGGGCGCACGCCCCCGGGCTCATCGCGGATGCCGCGGCCGTCGCAGGCGGCGACTGGTGGTTCGGCAACCTGCACAAGTGGCCCTGCGCCCCGCGCGGATCCGCGCTGCTCGTCACCACCGCGCCCGACCGCGACGAGCTGTGGCCGCTCATCGACTCGTGGGCCGCGCGCGAGCCCTACCCCGAGCGCTTCGACACCCAGGGCACGATCGACGCGACCACCTACCTCGCCACCCCCACCGCGATCGACTTCGTCGAGAGCGAGTTCGGCTGGGCCGCCGCACGCGTCGCGATGGCGGAGATCGCGGATGCCGGTGCCGAGATGATCGCCGAGGCGCTGCGACCCTACGGCGACGAGGATCCGCTGACCCCGCTGCCCTCCCCCGTGCCGTCGATGCGCCTCGTGCGTCTGCCGCTCGGTCTCGGCGCCTCCCGTGAGGAGGCCGACGCCCTCCGCATGGACCTGCTCGACGCGGTCGGCGTGGAGACCGCGTTCACCAGCTTCCGCGGCGTCGGCTACTTCCGCCTCTCGGCGCATCTGTACACGGAGCAGTCCGACTTCGAGGCCTTCGTCGACCGCTGCGTCCCGCAGATCCTCAACCGCGCCGGCATCCGCACCGCCGACCGCGTCGTCGTCTCCTGACTCCCGATCCCTTCCCTACCCGACCCACCACACCAGAAATTGAGAGGCACCTCGTGAAGAAGAACCGCATCTTGACGGCCGCCGCGGGTTTCGGCACCGTCGCCGTCCTCGCGCTGACCGGCTGCTCCGGCGGCTCCGGCGGCTCGTCCGCTGACGGCACCACCACCCTGCAGATGGTCGAGAGCCTGACCAACCCGGCCCGCACCGAGCTGATCCGTGGACTGCTCGACCAGTTCGAGCAGGAGAACCCCGACATCAAGGTCAAGCTCGTCTCTCCGCCCACCGAGCAGGCCGACCAGAAGATCCAGCAGATGCTGCAGTCCGGCAAGGGCGTCGACGTGCTCGAGGTCCGTGACATCACGGTCGGGCCGTTCGCGAACAACGGCTGGCTGTACGACCTGGGCTCCGACCTCGAGAAGTGGGACGGCTGGGACGCCCTGACCGAGAACGCGCAGTCGGCGTCGGTCGCGGCCGACGGCAAGAGCTACTTCGTCCCCTACGGCTTCTACGGCCTGTCGCTGTTCTACCGCACCGACCTCGTCGAGGCGGCCGGCTTCGACGGTCCGCCGCACAGCTGGAAGGACCTGCTCGAGCAGGCGAGCGCGATCCAGGACCCGTCGAACAACATCTACGGCTACGCCTTCCGCGGCGGGGCGAACGCGAACAGCAACGTCGTCGCCGCGATCGAGGCGTACACGATCGACGGCCTCGACACCGAGGACGCGTTCCTCATGGAGGACGGTTCGACGATCTTCGCCGCTCCCGAGGCGCAGGAGGCGGTCGACGACTACTTCGACCTCTTCAAGAAGGCCTCGCCGCCGTCGGCCGTGTCGTGGGGCTACCCCGAGATGGTCGCCGGCTTCACGAACGGCACGACCGCGTTCCTGCTGCAGGACCCCGAGGTCATCGCCACCGTGCAGGACTCCTCGCTCACGGAGGACCAGTGGGACACCGCTCCGCTGCTCGTCGGCCCCTCGGGCAAGGCCGCGCAGCCGCTGGCCGTCGCCGGCTGGGGCGTCGCCGAGAAGAGCGAGAACAAGGATGCCGCGGTCAAGCTCGTCGAGTTCCTCTCGTCGGCCGAGCCCGCCACCGAGTTCGCGCAGGCCAACAGCCTCGTGCCGATCATCGCCGACGCGGCGGACGACGAGTTCTACTCGACCGGCCCGTGGACGAGCTACGTCACCATGACGGAGGACCCGGAGACGTACGTCAACGTGCGCCAGCCGCGCGGCGTCAGCTGGTGGACCGAGTGGATCCAGAAGTCCGACCAGGACGTGCAGAACGTGCTCCTGGGCAACATGACGACCAGCGAGCTGCTGGAGTCGTGGGACACCTTCTGGACGGAGAAGTACGCAGCGGAGAAGGGCTGACCCGTGTCATCCGCTCTTCGTGAGAGAGGCTCCGCCGGCGTCGCCGGCGGGGCCTCCCCCGGCACGGCCCGTCGGTCGGCGCCCGGCTCGCGCCGGCGCCCGTTCAAGGCGCGTCACGCTCTCACCCTGCTGGCCTTCATGGCCCCGGCGATCGTGTTCGTCGTGTGGTTCACGTACTGGCCGATGCTGCAGGGTGCGCGCATGGCCTTCCACGACTGGAACCTGTGGGACCTCACCTCCACGCCCTGGGTGGGCTTCGACAACTTCGTCACGGTCTTCCAGGACCCGGCGTTCCCGGTCGTGGCGTGGAACTCGGTGCTGTGGGTCGTCGGCTCCCTCGTGCCGCAGCTCGTGATCGGGTTCCTCATCGCGCTCGCCCTGCGCAAGCGCTTCAAGTTCCGCGGACTCTACCAGGCGCTCGTGTTCTTCCCGTGGGCCGTCTCCGGCTTCCTCATCGGGATGCTGTTCCGCTGGATGTTCAACGCCGAGTTCGGCGTCGTCAACGACCTGCTCATGAAGGCCGGTCTGATCGACGCGCCGCTGCCCTGGCTGGCCGACCCGAAGCTCGCGATGTTCGCGGTCATCGTGGCGAACATCTGGTACGGCGTGACGTTCTTCGCGATCATGATCCTCGCAGCTCTCCAGTCGGTGCCCGACGAGATGCTCGAGGCCGCGAGCCTCGACGGCGCGGGCAAGGTCCGACAGCTGTTCTCGATCATCATCCCGTACATCTCCATGACGCTACTGCTGACGATCCTGCTGCGGGTGATCTGGATCTTCAACTTCCCCGACATCATCTACGCGATGACGAACGGCGGACCGGCGAACCAGACCCACATCGTCACCACCTGGATGATCAACTACACGCAGCAGGGCAACTACGGCATCGCGAGTGCGATCGGCCTCATCGTCGTCGCCTTCCTGTTCGTGTTCTGCGCGTTCTACCTGATGGCGATGCGGAGGGCCCAGCGATGACCGTCACCACCCCCACCGGAACCACCATCACCGAGACCCGGCGCATCACGGTGCCGGATGCCGCGAAGGCCCCCCGCTCGACGCAGCGGAGGATCACGGTCGGCGGCGTCGTGCGCGTCGTGGGCCTCGGACTGTGGCTGCTGATCACGCTGTTCCCGCTGTACTGGATCGCCCTGACGTCGTTCAAGTCGCCGGGCACGATCAACCGGTTCCCGATCGAGTACTGGCCGAGCGAGCCCTCGCTCGACAACTACCTGAGCCTCTTCGAGCAGAGCTCGTTCGGGACGTTCCTCGCGAACTCGGCAATCGTCGCCGTGGTCGCCGGCGCCGTCGCGACGCTCATCGCGCTGCTCAGCGCCTACGTGATCGCGAGGTTCGAGTTCCGCGGCAAGGGCACGGTGCTCGTGGCGTTCCTGCTCACGCAGATGATCCCCGCGTTCATCGCGCTCGGACCGCTGTACTCGATGATGACCGACCTGGGCCTGGTCGACTCCAAGCCCGGTCTCATCCTCGTGTACATCGCGATCTGCATCCCCTTCTCCACCGTCATGCTCCGCGGGTTCTTCGAGAACGTGCCGGACGCCCTGGAGGAGGCGGCGATGATCGACGGATGCTCGCGCTTCGGCGCCCTGTTCCGGGTGCTCGTCCCGGTGATGACGCCCGGCATCATCGCGGCGTTCATCTTCAACTTCGTGAACTGCTGGAACGAGCTGTTCCTGTCGGTCGTGCTCATGAACACCGACGAGAACCGCACCGTCCCGTCGGCGCTGAACGGCTTCATCTCGACGTTCAACATCGACTGGGGTTCGATGAGCGCCGCCGCCGTGCTGACGATCCTGCCGACCATGGCGATGTTCGCCCTCGCGAGCCGCTGGATCGTGCAGGGCCTGACCGCGGGTGCGGTGAAGGAGTAAGCCCTCCCTCGCGGCGAGACCCACCGGAACCGCCGAGACCCACCACCGCCGACGTCGGCAGTGGTGGGTCTCGGCGTTCGTGGTAGGTCTCGGCGCGGGGCGCAGGGCGGGGAACGCTCCGGTCAGACCAGGCGGGACTTCGGCGACGTCTCGTACGTGCGCTCGGCGTCGCGGTTGACCGTGTCGCCGAGGGCCTCGTCGATCGCAGTGAGGGTGTCGTCGTCGAGCTTCACACCCGACGCCTTGACCGTGTCGGCGAGCTGCTCGGGACGCGAGGCCCCGACCAGCGCGGCGGCCACGTTCGGGTTCTGCAGCACCCAGGCGATCGCGAGCTGGGGCATCGTCAGACCGGCCTGTTCCGCGATCGGCTTCAGCTTCTGCACCGCCTCGAGGATGTCGTCCTTGAGGAAGCTCTTGATGAAGTCGGCGCCGCTGTGCGGATCGGTCGCGCGCGAACCCTCGGGCAGCGGCTGGCCGGGGAGGTACTTGCCGCTCAGCACGCCCTGCGCCATCGGCGACCAGACGATCTGCGAGATGCCCAGCTCCTCCGACGTCGGCACGACCTTGCCCTCGATGACGCGCCACAGCATCGAGTACTGGGGCTGGTTCGAGATGAGCTGGATGCCGAGCTGCTTCGCGAGCGCGTGTCCGTCGCGCAGCTGCTCCGCGGTCCACTCCGAGACGCCGATGTAGAGCGCCTTGCCTTGGCGCACGATGTCGGCGAACGCCTGGAACGTCTCCTCGAGCGGGGTCTCGTAGTCGAAGCGGTGCGCCTGGTACAGGTCGACGTAGTCGGTGCCGAGGCGCTTCAGCGAGCCGTTGATCGACTCCATGATGTGCTTGCGGCTGAGGCCGGTGTCGTTCGGGCCCTTCTCACCGGTCGGGAAGTACACCTTCGTGAAGATCTCGAGACCCTCGCGGCGCTGCCCTTCGAGGGCCTTGCCGAGGATGACCTCCGCCGCGGTGTTGGCGTACGTGTCCGCCGTGTCGAACGTGGTGATGCCGGCATCCAGTGCCGCGTGCACCGTCTTGACGGCCGCGTCGTCTTCGACCTGTGAGGCGTGGGTGACCCAGTTGCCGTAGGTGATCTCCGAGACCTTGAGGCCGCTGTTTCCGAGGTAGCGATAGTTGACCATGGTCATACGCTACTCGCGCATATCGGCATGCTGGGTCGGGTTCCGGCATCCCGGATCAGGAGGATGCCCCGAGAACAGGACGGATGCCGATGAAGCGTCCTGATCTCGGTGCACCCTCCTGATCTCGGCGCGTCGTCACCCCTGCGACTGCAGCATCCGCTCCTGCTCCTCCAGCGTCTGCGCCTGCGCACGCTGATCGGCGCGCTCGCGCTCCTGCTCCGCCTCACGCCGCTCGGCGCGGGTCTGCGGCGCCGCCGCGTCCGTCTCGGCCTGGATGCCGGTCGACTGCTCGTTCACGATCGACGCGCGGTCGCGGAAGCCCTCGGCCGTCACCCGGTCGAGCGCCACCTGCTTGCGGATCGCCACGGCCCGCTCGTACAGCGAGGGGTCGCCGTACGACGTGAGCACCTTCACGAGCACGGGCAGCAGCTCGATCATGAAGAACAGCGCCGCGATCAGGATGTGCGCCCAGAGGATCGCGGGTTCCTTCTCGCTGAGCCTGTTGAGGCCGCTGATCTGACTGAGCAGGCCGGTCGCGCCGGCGTTGCCGGATGCCACGGATTCCGCGCGCGCGTTGTACGCGGCGAGCGCCGACTCGTAGGTGTCGCGGGCGGCCGGGAGCTGGTCCTGCGCCTGCTGGCGGTTCTGCGCCTCCGACGTGGAGGTGTTCTCCTTCGCGGCGGTGCCTGCAGCGGCGAGCTCCTCGTTCGCGGTGCGCAGCTGCGCGGCGAGCGCGTCGTAGGTCTGCTGCGCCTCGGCGAGCTGGGCCTGCGCCGCATCGGAACTCGCGCCCTCGCCGTTCACGCCGGTGCAGCCGGGCACGGTGCCCGCCCCCTCGCCGGTCAGCTCGCACTGGTAGAGCACGCGCGCCTGGTCGATCACGGCCTGCTGCGCGGTCATCTTCGCCGTGAGGTCGTCGACCGTGGCCTGCGCGGCGGACTCGGTCGCGGACGACGACTCGGTTCCGGCCACGATGCCCGTCGCGGCCTGGTTCTCGAGCTCGGCGACGCGATCGGATGCCGCGTCGAGGGCCTTCTTCTCGGGCCCCGTCTCGAGGGCCTCCTGATCGGACTGCGCCTGCGTGATGTTGGTGGCGGCGACCTCGCGCGAGATGTCGTTGTGGAATATCTGCAGCACGAGCGGCTCGGCGACGACGAACCCGATGATCGCGGCCATGATGACACGCGGGATGGCCAGGCCGATGAGCTTCCACACGTTACGGGTCGAGGTCATGGTCGACGTGAGGAACCGATCGAGGTTGAAGATGATGAGCGCCCACACGATCGCCAACGGCACGGCCAGCCAGATCGCGGCCTGCACTCCGGTCGTCAGGGCGAAGAGCATCGAGATCGCCGAGACGAGGGCGGTGCCCGCGAGCACGAAGAACATCTGCACGAAGCGCGGCGTCTCACCGGGGACCCGGTCGAGGATCTCTCCCTCGGCGCCGCCGAGGATCGCGAGCGTCCGCAACCGCGACCCGGGCACCCGGGGCTTCCGCTCGCGGGGCTTCCGGCGCGGCTTCGGCTCGCGAGAGGCGGATGCCGCAGCATCCGTCTCGTCGTCCGGCGCCACCGCGGCGTCGTCGATCGGCTCGGTCGGCTGCGCGTCGGCGCGGTCGTCGGCACCTGTCGGCTCGTAGGCGCGGAGGAAGTCGAGGTCGTCGGTGTCAGCGTTCGGGTCGCTGTCGAGGACGATCCGGCCCTGGGAGTCGAAACGACCGGGGCGGTGAGCGGAATAGGGCATCCCGACAATCTACGAAAGGTCGCCTGAGCATCCGTTGGAAGAAGGCTTTGAACGCCCCCAGCTTCCGCGGTGCGGCGGGTCAGGCCATGGCGGCCGAGGCCGCCTCGTCCTCCGTGGTCGCGACGAGCTGACCGCAGGCGCCGTCGATCTCCTTGCCGCGGGTGTCGCGCAGCGTCGTCGGGATGCCGGCGTCGTTCAGCCGGCGCACGAACTCGTTCTGCACGGAGGTCTCCGACGAGGTCCAGATCGAACCGGGTGTCGGGTTCAGCGGGATCGGGTTCACGTGCACCCAGCCCCGACCGCGGGCGTTGAGCTTCTCCGCCAGCAGGTCGGCGCGCCACGCGTGGTCGTTCATGTCCTTGATGAGCGCATACTCGATCGAGACGCGGCGGCCGGTCTTGGCGTAGTAGTCGTATGCGGCATCGAGGGCCTCGTCGACCTTCCACCGCGAGTTCACCGGGATGAGCTCGTCGCGCAGGTGGTCGTCCGGGGCGTGCAGCGACAGCGCGAAGGTCACCGGGATGTTCTCGTCGGCGAGCTTCTTGATCGCCGGCACCAGGCCGACGGTCGAGACGGTGATTCCGCGCGCGCTCATCCCGAGCCCGTCAGGCTGCTGGGCGACCATGATGCGCACGGCGTCCATCACGCGCTTGTAGTTCGCGAGCGGCTCGCCCATCCCCATGAAGACGATGTTGGAGACGCGCTCCATCGAGTGGTCGTCGCGGCGCTTGCCGCCCAGCTCGCCGTTCGCGATCGCGCGGTTGGCGCGGACGATCTGCTCGATGATCTCGGCGGTCGACATGTTGCGGGTGAGCCCGGCCTGGCCGGTCGCGCAGAACGGGCAGTTCATGCCGCACCCGGCCTGCGACGACACGCACAGCGTGATGCGGCCCGGGTAGCGCATGAGCACCGACTCGACGAGCGCGCCGTCGTGCAGACGCCAGAGGAACTTGATCGTGTCTCCGCGGTCGGTCTCGAGACGGCGCACCTCGGTCATGAGCGGAGGCAGCATTCCCGCCACCAGCTCGTCGCGGATGCCGGCGGGAAGGTCGGTCATCTCCGCGGGGTCGGACGTGTAGTGGCGGAAGTAGTGGGTCGCGAGCTGCTTCGCGCGGAACCCAGGCAGCCCGAGCTCCTTCACCTTCTCGATGCGCTCGCCCGGGGTCAGGTCGGCCAGATGCACGGGCGGCTTGCCTCGCTTCGGACTGGCGAACTGCAGGAGCGGCCGGCCCTCGGCATCCTTCTGCTGCGTCCATCCCTCGGTCGCCGGGCGCACCTGCGTGCCACCGGTCGAACGGATCGCGGTCCCCGAACGGGCGGGCGCGGTCGCGGGGCGCGTCTCGCGCGTGCGGGGATTCTCGGTCATACCCTCCAGGGTACCGGCGGGCGGGTGGGAGGCGGCTGGGCGGCGGGGCGGGGAGTCTCCCTAGACTGGCGGCCATGGACCTCGTCTGGATCATCGGAATCGTCGTCGGCGCGCTGATCGTGGTGGCCGTCTTGTCACGCACGTTTCGCGCGACGCGGCCGCAGGTGCCCGCCGCCCCGTCCTCGCTCGGTCCGACCGCTGTGCCGACGGAGACGCTTTCGCGCGATGCCGTCGCCGAGATCGACCGGCTCGTGGCCGCGGAGCAGAAGATCCAGGCGATCAAGGTCTACCGCGACCACACCGACGTGAGTCTGCGCGAGGCGAAGAACGCGATCGACCGCTGGGTTGTGGGTTCCGCGCCCGCCACCACCGCGATCGCGGTGCAGCGATCCTCGCCGACGGATGCCGCGGCGCTGCGCTCGTCGCTTCCGGGATCCGTCGCCTCCGAGATCGACCGACTCGTCGCGGCGGAACAGCCGATCGCCGCGATCAAGCTCCTTCGCGAGCAGAGCGGCCTGGGTCTGAAGGACTCCAAGGACGCGATCGACGCGTGGCCTCCCGCGCCGAAGTTGTAACGACAAGTACGCGTCCGGAAGAATGGATCCATCCCCACCGAAGGAGCCTCGATGCCCGACCGTCTCGACCGCGCCCGCGCCACCGGCGTCCTCGCCGTTCTCCGCGCCCCCTCCCCCGAGCTCGCTCTCGAGGCGTCCGACGCGATCATCCGCGGCGGGGTGACCGGCATCGAGGTCACGTTCTCGACCCCCGATGCTCCCGCGGTCATCCGCGAGCTCATCGCCCGCCACGGCGACGCCGCCTACGTGGGTGCCGGCACCGTCACGACGGCCGAGCAGGCGACCGCCGCGGCCGACGCGGGGGCCGAGTTCCTGGTGAGCCCGGGCACGCTCCCCGCCCTCACGCGCACCATGCTCGACACCGGTCGCGTCGTCATGACCGGGGCCATGACCCCGACCGAGGTCATGGGCGCTCTCGAGCTCGGCGTCGACGTCGTGAAGATCTTCCCGGCCTCGCTCGGCGGCCCCTCGTACCTCGGCGCGCTGCGCGGGCCGTTCCCCGACGCGCCTCTCATGCCGACCGGCGGAGTGACCCCCGACAACCTCGCCGACTGGTTCCGCGCGGGGGCGGTGGCCGTCGGAGCCGGCGGCGACCTCGCGAACGGCGCGTCGATCACGAACGCCGACTGGGCCGATCTCGAGCAGCGCGCGACGCGTTTCGCCGCGGCCCTCGCCGCTTCGCGGAGTTGACCCGCCCGACGGTCGGAGTCTGATCGTGCCCGCACTCGATCCCTGGGCGTGGGTCGCTCTCGGTGTCGCCGCCGTCACGATCGGCATCTCGAAGACCGCCCTCCCCGGGGCGAACATCCTCGCGATCGCCTTGTTCGCGACCGTGCTCCCCGCGCGCACGTCGACCGCCGCGATGCTCCTGCTGCTCATGGTCGGTGACGTGTTCGCGATCCTCGCGTACCGCCGCCACGCGCACTGGCCGACGCTGCTGCGGCTCGCGCCCGCGGTCGTCGCCGGGCTCCTGGTCGGCTTCGCCTTCCTCGCGATCGCGGGCGACGGCATCGTTCGTCGGGCGATCGGCGTGATCCTGCTGCTCATGATCGCGGTGACGCTGTGGCGGCGGTGGCGGCAGAGGCGGCGAGAGGTGCAGGAGACGCCGCGCGGCGGCATCCTGCTCGCCGGCACCTACGGAACGCTCGGCGGCTTCACCACCATGGTGGCCAACGCGGGCGGACCCGTGATGTCGATGTACTTCCTCGCGACCCGCACACCCGTGCAGGTGTTCCTCGGCACGTCTGCCTGGTTCTTCGCGATCATCAACGTCACGAAGGTGCCGTTCCTGGCCGGGCTCGGCCTCTTTCACGCGCCGGTGCTGTGGATGGATGCCGCGCTCGCGCCGCTCGTGGTGATCGGCGCGCTGCTCGGCCTGCTCGTCGCACGACGACTCGATCAGGTGCTGTTCGACCGCATCGTGATCACCCTGACCGTGGTCGGCGCGGTCTACCTGCTGTTCTGAGGGCTCCCACAGCCCCCGTCAGTCCAAGAAGATGTCGGGGAAGAGGCGGTCGTCGGGGGTGCCCGGCACCGCCGCGTACCGCGAGAAGTCGGTGACGCCGTCGGCCTCGAGCACGTCCTCCACGATGAGCGTCTGCCCCGTGTAGTCGCCGGCGGGCTTGGTCAGCACCGAGTACGCCGCGTCGGCGTAGATGTCGGCCGTGCGGCTCGCGGCCATGACCTTGTCGCCGCCGAGCAGGTTCTGCACGGCCGCGGTCGCGATGGTCGTGCGGGGCCAGAGGGTGTTGGCGGCGATGCCGTCGCGGGCGAACTCCGCCGCGAGCCCCAGCGTGACCATGGTCATGCCGAACTTCGCGAGCGTATAGCCGGTGTGCGCGCCGAGCCACTTCGGCGTCGGGTTGAGGGGCGGCGACAGCGACAGGATGTGCGGGTTCTCGGCATCCTTGAGCATGGGGATCGCGGCGCGCGACAGCATGAAGGTGCCGCGCACGTTGACGTCCTGCATGAGGTCGTACTTCTTGGCTCCGAGCTCCAGCGATCGGGAGAGGTCGATGACGCTGGCGTTGTTGACGACGATGTCGATGCCGCCGAACTCGCCCTGGGTCTTCAGCACGGCCTCGGTGATGTCGTCGTCGTCACGGACGTCGCCGACGATCGGCAGCGCCTGCCCGCCCGCCGCGCGGATCTGCTCGGCCGCGGTGTGCACCGTGCCCTCGAGCTTCGGATGCGGGGTGTCGGTCTTCGCGAGCATCGCGATGTTCGCGCCGTCGGCCGCCGCGCGCAGGGCGATCGCGAGGCCGATGCCGCGGCTGCCGCCCGACATGAGGATGGTCTTGCCTGCCAGTGCGCTCATCGCCCACCTTCCCGTTTCGAATCGCTTGAATTGCCGTTCTGCCGCCCCGATTCGTGCAAAGCGCGCGATTCGAAAGCCGGCAGGGTGCTCACTTCGGCGCCATGCGGATCGCGCCGTCGAGGCGGATCGTCTCGCCGTTGAGGTAGCCGTTCTCGACGATCTGGCGCACGAGCGATGCGTACTCGTCGGGCCGGCCGAGGCGGGAGGGGTACGGCACCTGGGTGCCGAGCGAGTCCTGCGCCTCCTGCGGCAGACCCATCAGCATCGGGGTCTCCATGATGCCGGGGGCGATCGTGCACACGCGGATGCCGTAGCGGGCGAGCTCGCGCGCGACGGGGAGGGTCATGGCGTGGACGCCGCCCTTCGACGCCGAGTAGGCGGGCTGCCCGATCTGGCCGTCGAACGCGGCGACGCTCGCGGTGTTCACGATCACGCCGCGGTCACCGCCCTCGACGGGGTCGTTCTTCGCGATGACGGCTGCGGCCTGGGACAGCACGTTGAACGTGCCGACGAGGTTGATGCGCACGATGCGTTCGAAGTCGGCGAGCACGGCCGGATTGCCCTCGCGGTCGAGCACCTTGGCCGGGGGCGCGATGCCCGCGCAGTTCACGACGATGCGCAGTGCGGCGGCGTCCTGTGCGACGCGGGCGGCGGCTGCGGCATCCTCGGCGTTCGTCACGTCGCCGGGGCTGAAGACTCCGCCGAGCTCCTCGGCGATCTCGGCACCCGACGACGACGGGAGGTCGAGGATCGTGACCACGGCCCCGTCGGCGGCGAGCGCCCGCGCGGTGGCGAGGCCGAGGCCTGATGCGCCGCCGGTGACGAGAGCGCTGGATCCCTGGATCTGCATGCGGTTCCCCTTCGAACGTGTGCGACTCGGTCTCAGCCTAACTGATTCCCGGTGTCATCCTGATCGCGGCGTCGCGCCGTCGATCGCTCCGAGCCTACGACACCCGGCGCGGCGGATCCGAGCCTCGGACGCAGACGCGAGGATGGACGCATGAGCATCCCCGAGGCGGCGCTGCCGGTGCCCGAGATCGTCCGCTCACTCGCCGTCGGTGCCGCGCTCACCCCCGTGTGGCGGAACTCCCTCGGGGGTGTGACCTTCCGCACGGACGACGGCCGGTACATCAAGTGGGGCCCGCATGACGCTGAGGCGAACATGCGCGACGAGGCGGAGCGGATGCGGTGGGCTCGGCGCTGGACGACGGTTCCCGAGGTCCTGGACCAGGGACAGGATGCCGCGCACGAGTGGCTCGTGACGACGGCGCTTCCGGGGCGCAGCGCGGTCGACCCGCGATGGATCGCCGATCCGGAGACAGCGGTGCGGGCCGTGGGCCGCGGCCTCCGAGAGCTGCACGACGCCCTGCCGGTCGCAGAGTGCCCGTGGTCGTGGGACCCGGCGTCGCGCATCGCGAATGCGGCGGTGCGCGGCATCCGGGTTCCCGACGACCTCCGCACTCCCCCGCCCGTCGACGTGCTCGTGGTCTGTCACGGCGACGCCTGCGTGCCGAACACCCTCCTCGACGACGACGGCCATGCGCTCGGACACGTCGACCTCGCGGCGCTCGGCGTCGCCGACCGCTGGGCCGACATCGCGGTCGCCTCCATGAGCACCGAGTGGAACTTCGGCCCCGGGTGGGAGGACGCGCTCATCGAGGCGTACGGCGTCGCACCCGACCGGGTGCGAATCGACTACTACCGGCGGCTCTGGAACGAGACCTGAGCCGCCGGCAGCGGTGGGGCGGTATGTCAGGCCGGGGCGCCCTCGGCGGCATCCGTGCTGTCCGACGAGCCGGACTCGTCGTGCAGCACGACCCGGATCTCCGAGATGCGTCGGCGGTCCACCGCGGTCACCCGGATCGTCGCGCCGGGCACCTCGACCGCGTCGCCCACCACCGCGAGGCGGCCGAGCATCTCGGTCACGAAGCCCGCGACCGTGTCCGACGCCCCGCGCGGCAGTGCGATCCCGGTGATCTCGGCGAAGTCGCCGAGATTCAGCCGGCCGTCGAGCGACCCGCCGGCGGCGGGGATGCGGTCCTCGGTGTCGTACTCGTCGAAGATCTCGCCGACGACCTCCTCCACGAGGTCCTCGAGAGTGACGATGCCGTCGGTGCCGCCGTACTCGTCGACGACGACGGCGATGTGGTGGCCGGCCGCACGCAGCCGGGTGAGCGTCGGCAGCACCCGCGCGGTCGACGGCAGGTACTCGACGGGACGCGCGAGGTTCTGCACGGTGCGTGACGGATCGGCCACCGCGACCTCGAACAGGTCGCGCACGTGCACGAAGCCCACGATGTCGTCGATCGAGGCGTCGACCACCGGGTACCGGGAGAACGGCAGCTCCGTGACCTGGGCCATCGACTCGGCGATGGTCGCGGTGCCGTCGAGGGCGACGACCTCGGGCCTCGGGCGCATGACCTCGCTGACCTGGCGGTCGCGCAGCGACAGCACGTCGTCGAGGATGCGGCGTTCGTCATCGGGGAGGCTCTGGTGCGTCGCGACGATGTCGCGCAGCTCCTCCTCGCTCAGCTCGTCCGCGGTCTTGTGCGGATCGCCGCCGAGCAGGCGCACGAGCGCGTTGGTCGAGACAGAGAGCAGCCAGATCACCGGGCGCATCACGGTCGCGAAGCCGTCGAGCACGGGGGCCACGGCGTAAGCGAACTGCGCGTTGCGCTGGATCGCCAGACGCTTGGGCACGAGCTCACCGAGCACGAGCGACAGGTACGCGATCAGCAGGGTCAGGATGACGGTCGCGAGCGTGAACGACAGCTGCTCGTCGAGGCCGAGCGACTGCAGGAGCGGCGCGACCGACGGGGCGATCGAGGTCGCGCCGTAGGCGGCCGACGCGAAGCCGGCCACGGTGACGCCGATCTGCACGGCCGAGAGGAACGTGTTCGGGTTGCGGGCGAGGCCCGCGACCTTCGCGCCGCGGCGCCCGCGGGCGGCGATCGCGTTGATCTGGCTCTCGCGCAGCGTCACCAGCGCCATCTCCGTCGCGGCGAAGACGCCGCCGACGAGCACGAAGACGAGGACGAGAGCGATGTTCCACAGCAGGTCGCCCATCATCGGGTCGCCTCCTGCGGCGAGGTGGTGCCCGAGGTCATTCGGGCGCCGGGTCTGTCAGGGTCTGCGGACGCGTCGGAGCGGCGCGACTGGTTCACGAGGGGTCCTTGCCTGTGCGAGGGGCGGTGTCGGCGGGAGTGCCTGCGGAGGAGTCGAGGGCGGCGCGACGGTCGTCGCGACGGGTCTTGGCGAGGCTCGCGACGGTGGCGACGGCGATCGTCGCGCCGATGAAGACGAGCGAGAACCAGATCGGGATCTCGGGGGCCCACAGGATCGGCTCGCCGCCGTTGATGAACGGCAGCTCGTTGACGTGCATCGCGTGGAGCACGAGCTTGACGCCGATGAAGGCGAGGATGACGGCGAGACCCTGCGCGAGATACACCAGGCGCTCGAGCAGACCGCCGATCAGGAAGTACAGCTGGCGCAGACCCATGAGAGCGAAGGCGTTGGCCGTGAAGACGATGTACGCCTCCTCCGTCAGACCGTAGATCGCGGGGATCGAGTCGACGGCGAAGATGAGGTCGACGAAGCCGATCGCGATGATGACGAGGAACATCGGCGTCACGAAGCGACGACCCGCCTTGACGACCGTGAGACGGTCGCCGTCGTACTCGTCGCTCACGGGGAGGATGCGGCGCACGAAGCGCATGAAGCGGCCGTCGGCGGGGTTGTGGTCGCCGCTCACGAACGCCTGACGGTACGCGAGCACGAGCAGCAGGGCGCCGAACAGGTAGAAGATCCAGGAGAAGTTCTCGATCAGCGTCGCACCCACGGCGATGAACGCGCCGCGCATGATGAGCGCGATCACGATGCCGATCATCAGCACCTTCTGCTGATAGATCTTCGGCACCGCGAAGCCGGCCATCACGATGAGGAACACGAAGAGGTTGTCGATCGACAGCGCCTTCTCGGTGAGGTAGCCCGCGAAGTACTCGCCGCCGAACTCCCACCCCGAGACCATGCCGATGCCGACGCCGAACAGCAGCGCGAGGCCGATGTAGAAGGCCGACCAGCGGGCGGACTCGCCGACCGTGGGCTCGTGCGGCTTGCGGACGTGCGCGAAGAACTCGTACACGAAGAAGGCGATCGTGACGAGGATCGTGATGATCCAGACGAGGGGGGTGATATTCACAGGGGTCTCCGAGAGATGGCGCGACAGGGTCTACGCCAAGGTCTTCTCCATCCTCGAACGAGGACCGGGGACCCGGGATGCAGGGACATCCGTAATGACGAGCCGCCCGTGGCGGAGTACTCCCCTTGGGTTATGACGATGGTAGCGAACCGTCGGTCGCGCTCGCTATGAGAAAGCTGAATATCAGGATGTCGGGCGCGACGGAAGCGCCGCCGGTCAGGCCGTCGGGCCGAGGATGAAGTTCCATGCGCCGGTGAGGACGGCGACGCCGATCGCGACCACGGGGATGATCGCCGCCACGAGGACGAGCGCGGTGTCGCGTCGGTCCCACCGCGACGGGCGCGCCCAGGAGCGTGCGCCCGTACCGCCGAACCCTCGCGCCTCCATCGCCGTGGCGAGCGACGAACCGCGCCGGATCGCCAGCACGAAGAGCGCGAACGCCATGCCGAACGCTCGGCGCACCCGGCCCTCGTCCGCAACGCCGCGAGCACGCCGCGCGAGCGCGAGCGCTCGCCAGTCGTCGGCGAGCAGCCCCAGCATCCGCATCCCGGCGAGCGCGCCGACGACGAACCGGGCGGGGAGACGCAGTCGTTGCGCGAGATCGTCGGCCAGGTCGGTCGGGTCGACCGTGACGAAGAGCACGACTGCCGGGAGGCCGATCGCGAGCACGCGCACCGCGGTCGCGGCGGCGAGCGCGAGCGACCCGTCGCTCACCCGCATCACGAGCCACTCGACGTGCACGGTGCCGCTCGTCGCCCCGTACAGGGCGATCGTCACCGCGCTGAGCGGCGCGGCGATCCACAGCACGGCGGTACGGAGCCAGAACTCCCGGGCCCGTAGCCCGCCGAGCAGCAGCAGCGGGATCTCGAGCAGCAGGGCGACGGATGCCGAGACGACATCGATCGTCAGCACGAGCGGCAGCGCGATGAGCAGCGCGGCGGCGAGCTTGGCGAGCGCGGACCGCGGCGCGATGGGACCGGTTCGCTCGACACGGGCGGTCAGCGGGTCGATCATCGCCCGAACTCGATCCGCCGAGCGTGCAGGGCGCCGAGCACGGCCTCGTCGTGACTGATCGCGACGATCGCGGTGCCCTCGTCGCGGAGAGCGGCGATCAGGCCCACCAACTCGGCCCACGTCACGGCATCCTGTCCGAAGGTGGGCTCGTCGAGCACGAGCATCCGCGGGCGTGTGGCGATCGCGGCCGCCACCGTCAGCCGTCGCTTCTCGCCGCCGGACAGCGTGTAGGGGTTGGCGTCGGCGAGGCTGCGGAGCCGCAGCCGGTCGAGGAGGTCGTCGGTGCGGACCGCGATCTCGTCCGATGGGAGCCGCAGGGCGCGCGGCCCGACCGCGAGCTCCTCGCGCACGGTCTTGGCGAGCAGCTGATGCTCTGGCGTCTGCAGCACCGTCGCGATGCGCGTCAGCAGCGCCCGCGACGACCACCGGAGCGGATCGGGCGTCTCGCCGTCTGCGAGCGTCGGCGTCGCCCGCACGACGCCCGCTTCGGCGGGGATCAGTCCGGCAAGGGTCAGGCCGAGGGTCGACTTGCCCGCGCCGTTCGATCCGGTGACGCCCAGCACCTCGCCCGCACGCACGGCGAGGTCGAAGGGGCCCGCCACCGCGATCCCTCGACGGCGCGACACCTGCAGGGCATGGGTCTCGACGAGCGGCTCGCCGGGCGCGGAGAGGGGCTCGGGCGGCAGCGCGGGCGGATGGCCGGGAACCCAGACGCCGGATGCCGCGAGCTCGGCGCCCCGCTCCCCCAGCACGACTTCGGGACCGCCGTCGGCCAGCACGACCGTGCCGTCGTCGCCCGCGCCGAGCACGATCACCCTGGTCACGAGGGGAAGCCAGACGTCGATGCGATGCTCGATGACCACGAGCGTCGCGCCGGTGCGATCGAGCGCTGCGCCGACGGCATCCCGCACCTCGTCCACACCCGCCGGGTCGAGGTTCGCGGTCGGCTCGTCCAGGAGGATCGCGCCGGGGCGCATCGCGAGTACGCCGGCCAGCGCGAGGCGCTGCTTCTGTCCGCCGGACAGTGCCGCCGTCGAGCGGTCGAGCGCGACGTCGAGCTGCACGGCATCCAGCGCCTCGCGCACGCGGGCCCGGATCTCGTCCCTCGGGACGCCGAGATTCTCGCAGCCGAACGCGACGTCGTCGCCGACCCGCGCCAGGATCGTCTGCGTGTCGGGGTCCTGCAGCACCATGCCGACGCGCCCGCGCGCATCCACAGGGGCCTGCCGGTCGACGAGGAGCTGCCCGAGGGTCTCGCCCTCATCGGCTCCGCCGAGCACGCCGCCGAATCCCTGCAGCAGCGTGGACTTGCCCGAGCCTGAGGCGCCGAGCAGCAGCACGCGCTCTCCCGGCTCGATGCGCAGCTCGACGTCGCGGACCGCCCACCGACGGCGCGTGGCGTACCGCCACCCCCAGCCGCGCGCCTCGAGCGCGGCGGGCTGCACGGCGGCGGTCACACTCGTGCGGTGACCTCGCGGCCGGCGGCGAACCGGCCAAGTGCTCCCGTGGCGGCCAGCCCGCGTGCGATCAGCCAGCCGCCGAGACCGGCGATGACCGCGCCCGAGATCGTCGTCGACACGATGTACACGACCGTGAACAGGGTGTCTGCGCCGGCGTACCAGAGGATGCGGTCGTTGATGCCGCAGGCGAGGCCGGCGCCGGCCCCCGCGAGCATCGCGACCGGCAGCCGCCAGACGCCGTAGAGGAAGACGAGGAGGATCAGCTCGGCACCCAGACCCTGCACGATGCCGGAGACGATCGTGAGCGGGCCCCACGCGTTGCCGACCAGGGCGGAGATGACCGCCGCGACGAGCTCGGTGTAGAGCGCGGCGCCCGGCTTGCGGATGATGAGCCCGCCGAGGACGCCGGCGATCAGCCACGGACCGGCGAGGAGGCCCTGCACGCCCGGCAGGAGCGGCTTCAGGAGGCTGCTGGGGACCTCGTATCCGACGTTCCACAGCAGGAAGATCAGCGCGCAGGCGACGGCGATGACGCTGGCGACGACGATGTCGACGACCCGCCAGCGCCAGAGGCCGCGACGGCCGAGTCCCTTCGCGGATGCGGTGGCGGCGGCGGATCCGGTGGTGGATCCGGACGTGGATGTGCTCATTGAATGCTCCTCCCTGCGCTGGCATGACCCAGATCAGGTTCGACGGTCGAAGCGCGATTCGCTCCCTCTCAGCCCGGCTCGCCGGACTCCCGTGGTTGTGCTGACGATCTTAGCGAGTCGGCCGACACTTGTGTCGTCTCGGTCCTGCGCACCGCGGATCTCGTCGGTGATTCGGTTACCGTGAGGGGGGTGACCGCTCCAGACTCCGCCGAGGCCACCTCCGTCGCACCGTCCGCGACCACGAACGAGGCGACCCCGGCTCTGACGCGCCCCGCCCCGTCGGCGGATCGCGACGGTCTGGACGAGCTCGGCATGCGAGACATCGACGGAGCTCCGGAAGCGCGCTGGGCCGAGGACGGAACCGGCGCCACCGCGCTCACCTGGGTCGACGCGTCGACCGTGGAGGAGTCGACCGCGGTGCCGTCGCTCAGCGGGGATGGCGATCATGACCCGGCAAGCACGATCATGCGCGGCGCACGCCTCCGCTCCCGGGCAGCATCCGCCGGTGTGCTCGTGCCGATCGGCGTGCTCGTCGGGCTCGTCGGCACGTATGCGGGAGCCACGATGCTGTGGCCGCTGCACGAGATCCCCCCGACGGTGCAGGCCACGGAGTTCACGTCGACGGCCGCGCCGGCCGCCGGCATCCTCTGGCCCGCGCAGGGAAGCGCCGCCGTGGGAGTCGGCGGCATCAACACGACGGCGTCGACGCTGGACCCCGCCGCGATCGCGAGCGTGACGAAAGTCGTGTCGAGCCTCATGGTGCTCGACAAGATGCCGCTGCAGCCCGGCGAGCAGGGGCCCGAGTTCGCGTTCACCCGCGCCGACAACCTTTCCTACTGGCAGTACCGGCGCTCGGATCAGTCGGCGCTCGACGTGCCCGTCGGCGGCACGCTCACCGAGTACCAGCTCTTGCAGGGCACGCTCATGGGGTCGGCCAACAACTACATCGACCGGCTCGCGCGCGAGATCTGGGGGTCGGAGGCTGCCTTCGCTTCTGCCGCGCAGGTGTGGCTCCGCGACCGGGGCCTCGAGGGCATCACCGTGGTGACCCCCTCGGGCTTCGATGCTCGAAACACGGCGACTCCCGAGGCGCTCGTCGCCCTCGCGGAGCGCGCCATGCAGAACCCCGTGTTCGCGAGCATCGTCGGCACGACGTCGGTCGACCTGCCCGGCGCGGGGACCGTCGTGAACACGAACGGGATGCTGGCGGACGCCGGCGTCGTCGGTGTGAAGACGGGGACCCTCGGAGACAGCTGGAACCTGCTGACGGCCAAGGACATCACGGTCGACGACACGACGGTGCACATGTACGCCGCCGTGCTCGGACAGGCCGACGACGAGCAGCGACTTTCGGAGACGCGGGCGCTGTTCTCCCAGGTCGAGGCCGCCCTCACCGCCCAGGAGCCGGCAGTGCCGAAAGGGACGGTCGTCGGCACCGTCACGACGCTGTGGGGCACGACGATCGACATCGTCACCGCTGCGGACTCCGACGTGGTGCTGTGGAACGGCGCCGGAGCGCAGAGCACCCCCACGTTCGATTTCGGCGATCACCGCGACGACGGCGACGAGGTCGGGACGCTGCTGGTCGTGGGCCCTCTCGACTCGGTCGTCACGCCACTCGCCCTCGACGCCGACGTCGAGGGGCCGGATCCCTGGTGGCGGCTCACGCACCCCTTCGAGCTGTTCGGCATCAGCCACCTACAGCGCTGACGCCCTGCGCTCAGCTCTTACTGGGCACCTGCTGCGGGAATCTCGCGCGAATTGCGACATCAGGTGCCAACTCGACGCGGGCCGTCGTCCGGTGCCCGCACACGCGAGAGCGCCGCGTCCCGGAGGGGACGCGGCGCTCTCGCGTGCGGACTCAGGCCTGGGACTCGCCGTCCGGCCGCTCGACGACCGCCTTGGCGGCAGCGGCCTCGGACAGAGGCTGCTGCGCACCGACGGTCGCGCCCACCTGCGCTGCCATGACCTCTTCCGCCTCGCCGCTGACCACGACCGGCGTCGAGCCCGTGAGAGCGTCCTCGGCGTCGATGTCTGTCGCGGCCTGCTCGAACTGCGACTGGTAGAGACGCCAGTATGCGCCCTGCGCCGCGATCAGCTCGTCGTGCGTTCCCTTCTCGACGATGTCGCCGTGCTCCATCACGAGGATGAGGTCAGCGTCACGGATGGTCGACAGACGGTGGGCGATCACGAACGACGTTCGACCCTGACGCAGCGCCGCCATCGCGTTCTGCAGCAGCAGCTCGGTGCGGGTGTCGACCGCCGACGTGGCCTCGTCGAGGATGAGGATGGACGGCTGGGCGACGAATGCCCGCGCGATCGTGATGAGCTGACGCTCACCTGCCGAGACGTTCGAGGCGTCCTCGTCGAGCACGGTGTCGTAGCCCTCGGGAAGAGCGTGGACGAACCGGTCGACGTAGGTCGCCTTCGCGGCGTCCAGCACTTCCTGGTCGGTCGCCGTGGAGCGTCCGTACCGGATGTTCTCGCGGATCGTGCCGGCGAACAGCCACGGGTCCTGGAGCACCATGCCGGTGCGCGACCGCAGTTCGTCGCGGGTGATCTCCGAGATGTCCTGGCCGTCGAGCGTGATCCGCCCCCCGCTGAGCTCGTAGAACCGCATGATGAGGTTCACGAGCGTGGTCTTCCCGGCACCGGTCGGACCGACGATCGCGACGGTCTGCCCCGGTTCGACGCGGAAGGACAGGTCGGTGATGAGCGGTCGCTCCGGCGTGTAGGAGAACTGCACGTTCTCGAACTCGATGACGCCCTTGCCCTCCTGGAACGGCGGCGCGTCCTGCGCGTCCGCCTCCTGCTCGTCGGCGTCGAGCAGCTCGAACACCCGCTCGGCAGACGCCGTGCCGGACTGCACGACGGCCGCCATGCCTCCGAGCTCGGAGAGCGGCTGCGTGAACTGCTGCGAGTACTGGATGAACGCCTGCACGTCGCCGATGCGGAGCTGACCGCTGGCGACCATCAGACCACCGAGCACCGCGATGCCGACGTACGTGAGGCTGCCGACGAAGGTCATCGCCGGCATGATGATGCCCGAGAGGAACTGCGCCTTGAAGCTCGCCTGGAAGAGCTCCTCGTTCTCGTCCTTGAACTTCTGCAGCGCGTCCTGCTCGCGGCCGAAGACCTTGACGAGTGCGTGACCCGAGAACGACTCCTCGACGCGGGCGTTGAGGCGGCCGACCTTGCGCCACTGCGTGCCGAAGGCCTTCTGCGAACGGGGCCCGATGACGCCGAAGATCACTCCCATGAGCGGCAGCGCCACGAGAGCGACGAGAGCCAGCTGCCAGGAGATCGAGAACATCAGCACGAGCACGCCGACCACGGTCAGGACCGCGGTGAGCGCACCCGACAGCGACTGCTGCATCGTCTGCGTGATGTTGTCGATGTCGTTGGTCACTCGCGAGATCAGATCGCCGCGCTGCACCTTGTCGAAGTACGACAGCGGCAGACGGTTGATCTTCGCCTCGACCCGCTCGCGCAGGCGCCACATGGTGCGGACCATGATCACGTTGATGACGTACCCCTGCACCCAGCTGAGGAACGCCGCCGCGATGTAGATCGCGAGGACCGCGGCGATGATCCATCGCAGCGCGTCGAAATCGATGCCCGCGCCGACCTGGAAGTCGTGCAGAGCCGCGACCTGGTTCGCGAAGTCGTCCTGCCCGAACGCGCGCAGCTGTTCGACGACCTCCGCCTTCGGCGTCCCCGCGGGGAAACCGGGGAAGTCGCCCTGCGGCTGCCCCAGCTGGTTGGCGATGAAGCCCGTGTAGATGAGGTTCGTCGCCTCGGCGAGCACCTTGGGTGCTGCGACCGTCAGCACGACGCCGATCGCCCCGAGGACCGACACGAAGACGAACCACACGGCCGAGGGCTTGAGCAGCCCGATCATCCGTCCGAAGCTCTTGCCGAAGTTGTCGGCCTTTCCCGGCGCGACGCTGTCCCAGCCGCCGCCGTCCTGACGGGCCTTCTCCGCGAGCTCGGCCTCGTACTTCTCCTCGTCGGTGAGTTCGCGCTCCACCACCGGAGCGACCGACGCGGCGCCGCGTTGACGACGCGTCCTCTGTGGCTTCTGGTCGCTCATGCGTCCACCCCCAGCTGCGACTCGACGATCTCGCGATACGTGTCGCTCGTCTCGAGAAGCTCCTCGTGCGTGCCGACGCCCACCATGGTTCCCCCTTCGAGGACCACGATGCGGTCGGCGTCGGTGATGGTCGATACACGCTGCGCGACGACGATCTTCGTCACGTGCGGCAGCTCACGCCACAGCGCCTGCCGCAGCCTCGCGTCCGTGGTCAGATCCAGCGCCGAGAAAGAGTCGTCGAACACGAGGATCTGCGGCTGCCGAACGATCGCCCGGGCGATGGCGAGGCGCTGCCGCTGACCGCCGGAGACGTTCGTGCCACCCTGCGAGATGCGGGACTCGAGCTTGTCGGGCATGTCCTCGACGAAGTCACGCCCCTGGGCGATCTCCAGCGCCTGCCAGAGCTCCTCGTCGGTGGCGTCCTCGCGGCCGTAGCGGAGGTTCGACGCCACGGTGCCCGTGAACAGGAACGGACGCTGCGGTACCAGACCGATCGATGCCCACAGCGACTCGACGTCCGCGTCCCGCACGTCCGTGCCACCGACGTACAGCGCACCGCCGGAGACGTCGAACAGCCGCGGGATGAGCGACACCAGGGTCGTCTTTCCTGCGCCGGTCGATCCGACGATCGCGACGGTCTCACCGGGACGCGCGCCGAAGCTGATGCCCGAGAGCACCGGGGCGTCGGCTCCCGGGTAGGTGAACGAAACGTCGTCGAACGAGACCGCACCGGGCTCGGCGAAGGCCGTGACACCGTCGTCGGGCCGCGACATGCTCGACTCGGTCTCGAGCACCTCGCCGATGCGCTCCGCCGAGACCGCGGCGCGCGGGATCATGATCGCCATGAAGCTGGCCATGATGACGCCGCCCATGATCTGACCGATGTACTGCATGAAAGCGAAGATCGTGCCGACCTGGGCCGTGCCTGCGTTGACCTCGATGCCGCCGAACCAGATCACGGCAACGACCGTCACGTTCAGGATGAGCATGAACAGCGGGAAGAGCAGCACGAACAGCGATCCGACCCTTCGGCCGACCACCATGATGTCGGTGTTGGCGCCGCGGAAACGCTCCTCCTCGATGCGCTCGCGCACGAAGGCGCGCACGACCCGCACTCCGGTCAGCTGTTCGCGCATCACGCGGTTCACGGCGTCGAGCTTGCCCTGGTAGCTGCGGAAGAGCGGGACCATCCGGCTGACGACCAGACCCGCGACGATGAGCAGCAGCGGCACCGAGACCGCGATCAGCCAGCTCAGCCCGACGTTCGTCTGAATGGCGAAGATGATGCCGCCGATCGCCAGCAGCGGGGCGGTGACGAGCATGGTGGCGCCCATCATCGCGAGCATCTGCACCTGCTGCACGTCGTTCGTGTTGCGGGTGATCAGGGAGCCGGCGCCGAACTGCGACACCTCGCGCTCGGAGAACCCGCTGACCTTGCCGAACACGTCGGAACGGATGTCGCGACCGGCACCCATGGCCGCGCGGGCCGCGAAGTAGGTGGCGATGATCGAGGCGATGATCTGGCCGAGCGACACCGCGAGCATGAACAGGCCGGTGCGCCAGATGTAGCCGGTGTCGGAGAGGGCGACGCCCTTGTTGATGATGTCTTCGTTCAGACGCGGCAGGTAGAGGGTGGCCAGGGCGCTGGCGAACTGGAAGACCAGCACGACCAGCAGCAGCCACTTATATCGGGACAGATAGCGGACGAGTATTTTTCCCAGCACAGGCGGACTTTCTAGGAAGGATGACGCGGCGGATCTCCCGGCGGGCGGACGCGGGCCGACGATCGCGCACAAGCAAGAGTGCCACGAACCGGGGACATTCGTATCCCCCTCCGGGATGACCTTCGCTCACAGCGAACCGGTCGATCCACGGCGTGGATTTGTTGCACCCCGACGAACAAGCGGTGACGCCGAGACGCGCTCAGAACAGCGCGCGCTCCGGAGTGTATGCACGCGCATCGGCCCCGGCATCCTCCGGCAGGTCCGCGATCGACGCCGGCCGCCACTTCGGGTTGCGATCCTTGTCGACGACCTGGGCCCTGATGCCCTCGACCAGGTCGGGGTGCCGCATGACGAACCACATCACCCGGCGATATTCGCCCGTAAGGGCGTCGCGCAGGGCGCTCATCGCCCGCGCCTCGCGCACGGCGTCCAGGGTGACGGCCAGTGCGGTCGGCGCGAGACCCTCGAGCAAGTCCGCCGTGGCCGCGGCATCCTGCTCCTCGCGCGCCCGCAGCCGCGCCACGATCTCGCTCACGGTGTCGGCCGAGAAGGCGTCATCGATCCACGCGCGCGAGGCCGGCACCGGCGAGGGATCGGGCGTCTCATCGAAGAGCAGCACGATCTCGGACGGGCCGGTCGGGTCGGCGCGGTAGGCGAGGGCCTCGCGCAGGGCGTCGAGCCGGTCGGAGGGGACCATGTGGTCGGCGAATCCGAGCAGCACCGCGTCCGCGGCATCCATCGTCGAACCGGTCAGACCGTAGTACTCGCCGAGTCGCCCCGGCATGCGGCCGAGCAACCACGTCCCGCCGACATCCGGCGTGAAACCGATGCGCGTCTCCGGCATCGCGAGCTTCGAGCGCTCCGTCACGATGCGGATCGCCGCGTGGCCGGAGAGGCCGATGCCGCCGCCCATCGTGATGCCGTCGGCGATCGTCACGACGGGCTTCGGGTACTCCGCGATGAGGGCGTCGAGCGCGTACTCCGCGCGGAAGAAATCCGCGGTGACATCGGTATCGCCCGCCACGATCTGCGAGTACAGGGCGCGAACGTCTCCCCCGGCGCACATCCCGCGCTCCCCTGCCCCGTCGATCATCACGATCTGCACGTCGCTGTCGTGGCGCCAGGCCTCGAGCGCCTCGGTGAGCAGGTCGATCATGCCTGGGTCGAGCGCGTTGATCGCCTCTGGGCGGTTGAGGGTGAGCCGTCCCAGCGCTCCCTCCGTGCGGACGAGGACCCGGGGCGCGGTGGTGGAATCGGTCACGCGTGCCAGGCTACCCGCTCGATCGACGCTTGCCCTTGCACCGGATCGTGCGGTAAATACGCGATCGGACGGCTTTTCCGGCAGGATAGACGGAACTGCCCATTGCAAACGAGAGGTCGCGGATGCCCGACGGACAGGTGCTCGAGTTCACGCGCGTGACGAAGCGCTTCAATGACGTGACGGCGGTGTCCGACTTCTCCGCGCGGATCGAGCCGGGAGCCGTCACGGCCTTCCTCGGCCCGAACGGCGCCGGGAAGACCACGACGCTGCGCATCCTGCTCGGCCAGGTGCGAGCCACGAGCGGCACGGCGACGATCGGCGGCGTCGCGTACTCCGAGCTGCGCCACCCGCTGCGCACGATCGGCTCCGTGCTGGAGGAGACGTCGTACCGTCCTCGGCGCAGCGCGGCCCGGCTGCTCACGATGGCCGCGAAGGCCAACGGCATCCCACTCGCCCGCGTCGGCGAAGTGCTCGCGCTCGTCGGGCTCGAGAACGAAGCGGAGGGTCGCGTGGGCAGCTTCTCCCTCGGCATGCGACAGCGTCTCAGCGTGGCCCACGCTCTGCTCGGCGACCCCGGCGCCCTCGTCTTCGACGAGCCTGCCAACGGACTCGACCCCGAGGGCATCCGCTGGATGCGCCTGCTCATGCGTCGTCTCGCCGACGAGGGGCGCACCGTGCTGGTGTCGTCGCACGTACTGAGCGAGGTCGAGCAGGTCGCCGACAACGTCCTCGTGCTCTCGAAGGGGCACCTCATGCTGTCGAGCGGCATCGAGAAGCTCGCGGATCCGTCGGCCGGCTCCGTGGTCGTCGATGCCGCCGATCGTGCGGCGCTGCGTGCGGCACTGCTCGAAGCCGGGTTCCAGATCGAGGTTCTCCGCTCGGGACTCCGCGCTCGCGGGGGTGACGCCGCCCGAGTGGGCGCGGTGGCGGCATCGGCAGGGATCGCCCTGACCACGCTCGTGCAGCGCGGTCCGACTCTGGAAGACGTCTTCATCGAACTCGTGCGCGGCGGCACGCTCGAGCCTCGCGCCGCCGTCGCGGCATCCGAGTACGTCGTCGCGGACGAGGTCACCGGCGGCGCTGGCGTGGATGCCCAGCCCGTCTCCGGCGATGTCGAGGCCGTCGCGGAGACGGATGATGAGTCGCTCGCTGTTGCGGAGACGGATGCAGGTGCGTCCACGGACGCGGACGCCGAGCCCGTCACGGAGGCCGAGCCCGCTTCTGACGTCGTCGACGAGGTGACGCCCACGAGCGCGGCACCGGAGGCCGACATCGAGGGAGGCCCTTCCTTCGACGACATCCTGTTCGGTGCCGGCTCGGCTCAGATCGAGACGGGTGCGGCGGAAGACGAGGCCGCCGACGGATCCCCGGAATCGGGCGTCGAGGTCTTCGCGGGCCTCGGCACGGCGGATGATGCGGACGACGTCGCCGCTGCCGCTGAGCCTGATGAGCAGCGCGACGACGAGTCCGACGAGCAGGTCGACGACGAGTCAGGCGAGCAGGCCGACGACGCGTCCGGCGAGCAGACGGACGATGACGCCGACCCGCGTTCGGCCGCGGTGAGCTCGATGCTCGCGGCTGCAGCGCGCGCGTACTACGAGGACGAGCCGCGCGACTATCCGCACGGCGACGCGTCCACCGCGGAGGAGCAGACCGAGACGGGCGAGCGCGATGCGCAGTGGTCCGTCGCGGCCACCGGCGTGATCGATCAGGTTCCCGCCTGGGCGCCGAGCGAAGGAATCGGGGGCGCAGGTGCGGGCGCGCAGCAGGAGGGCGTGCACGAGCACCACGAGGGCGACCACGAGCACCACGAGGGCGACCACGAGCACCACGAGGGCGACCACGAGCACCATGAGGGCGACCACGAGCACCACCACTACTGAGCAATCAGCACCCGTCTGACAGCCGAATGCCTCCCCGCCGACAGCGGGGAGGCATTCTTCTGTCTGAGGCCTCAGGCGGGACGAGGGCGGATGACCGGACGCTTGCGCGGCTTCGACACCGGCGTGGGCGCCGTGGCGACGATCTCCTCGACGTCGGCGGGTTCCTCGGAGACCGGCAGGCGCAACGCCTGCGTGAGTGAGAGGCCGTGGCGCGTCGTCAGGATCAGTCGCCGGAATTGCTCGTCTCCGTCGAGGTCGATCACGACGCTCGGACGATGGCGACGGATGAGCACGAAATCGGTGCTGCCGGCGGCCTTCCACGTTCCGGCAGCGAGGATCCCCGGGATATGCGTCCCGGGGTTCGGGACGCCGCGCAGCCAGGTCCAGGCGTCGTCGGTGAGCTGGACCTTGGTGATGGTCTCGCGCACGATCCGCAGGTTGTCACGGTGGAAGCTCGCTGCTCGTTCGATCGGCGAGAGCACGACCTCGAGTTGCGTCTGGTCCAGCAGCAACGTCACCATGCGTCCAGTCTGCCAGCGGTGCCCTGCCAGTTGTCTGCGTCTTCTTCACAGGACCGCAACGATCCGTTGTGTGCGACCGTCATATGCTCTTCGCTCCATTCCGATGTTCCGCTCAATATTCGAACAAAGATACTAAACTCGAGGCATGGCTTCCACTCCCACGATCGACCTCGACCCCTCGGGTCTGCTCGATGCGTGGCTGGAGACACGACGTCAGATCGCCGTACTCGAGGCCCAGGCCTCGCATCTGTTGGCCGAGCGCATGCGACTGATGAAGGCGGATGCCGTCGAGCAGCCGTTGCACCGCACGATGATCGAGCGCTCGATGGTCGCGGAGTACGCCGCGGCGGGGCGCATCGCGCACGGCTCGATGGACTTCGCCTTCACCGACGCCGCCTTCCTCGAGCAGGGTCAACCCCATGTCCTGGCCGCGTTCCGCGCGGGCGCGATCAGTGCTGCGCACGTGCGGGAGATCGTGCGAGCGAGCGGGATCGTCCGCGAGGCGATCAACAACGGACGAGCGGATGCCGCGGCTCTCGCCACCTTCGACACGGCCGCTCGCGTCGTGGCGGAATCGGAGACGCCGGCGCGCACCGCCGCTCACATGAAGCGCCTCGCCGCTGCGCTGGCAGGCGACACGGTGGTCGAGCGGCATGCGCGCTCGCGATCAGAGAGAACCGTGACGATGCGGCCGGTGGACGATGGGTTGGCGCTGCTCACAGTGGTGCTGCCCGAGCACCTCGCGGTCGCGATCATGGACCGGCTCACGCAGCTCGCCCGCGGAGTGGTGGCAGCGCGGCAGACGCCGGAGGCGTCCGCCTCGGAGGGCGATCAAGGCGTCGAGCCCCGCCTCGATTCGCTCGATCGGACGGCGATCTTCGCTGACGGCACGTTCACAGCCGATCCCGGGCACCTCGCGCCCTCAAGCGACGCCGACGCCGCCACCGGCACCCCCACCGCCACCTCGACCTCGGGTCATGACTTCCGGGACGACTGCGACGCCCACCCCGTCCCCGCGGACTCGCGCACGATCGACCAGGTGCGCGCCGACCTGTTGACCGACCTGCTGCTCGCAGCCGAGCCCAGCCCGGCGAACGGCCCCGGGCTCGACAACATCCGGGGGCGCATCCAGGTCACGATCGCGGCGACGACGCTCGCCGGGCTCGACGAACGACCCGCCGAGCTCGACGGATACGGACCGCTGCACCCCGACCACGCCCATGACCTCGCCGGGCGGAACCTCGGCTGGTCGCGCCTTTTCCTCGACGCGGGTGGGTTGGTCACCGAGACCGACACGTACACACCGACTGAGCCGATGCGACGTTTCCTCAGGGCGCGGGACCAGCACTGCCGCTTTCCCGGATGCAGAATGCCGGTGCACCGATGCGAAATCGATCACACCCACGACCACGCGAAGGGCGGGCGCACGGACGTCCACAATCTCGCGCACCTCTGCCGCGGGCACCATGCGCTCAAGCATCCGGATACCGCCGACGACCATCGGTGGTCGGCGCGACAGCTGCCGGACGGCACGATCGACTGGCTCAGTCCGTCGGGCCGGAGCTACCGGGATTCGCCGCGACGACGAGTGATGTTCGTGTGATGGCTCACGTCAGCGTGTCAGCCCGCCGAGCGGGCGCCCGCAGCAGCCGCGGCGGCAGCCGGAAGCGCCGCCTCGATGCGCTGCAGCTCGCCCTCGCCATGAGCGGCGGTGAGGAACCAGGCCTCGAAGACGCTCGGCGGCAGCGCGATGCCCTGCTCACGCATGCTGTGGAAGAAGGGGGCGTAGCGGAAGGACTCCTGCGCCTGCGCCTGGGCGTAGTCCCGCGGGGCGCCGTCGCGGAACGATGCGCTGAAGAGGCTTCCAGCGTGGGCGATCGCGTGCGTCACACCCGCGTCCGTCAGTGCCGCATCGAGCGCGCGGGCGACGCGCGTCGAGGCAGCATCGACCCTCGCGTACACCTCGGGCGTCGCGAGCCGCAGCGTGGCGAGGCCTGCCGCCACCGACAGCGGATTCCCCGAGAGCGTGCCGGCCTGGTAGACCGGACCGACCGGGGCGAGCATGTCCATGACGTCGGCTCGTCCACCGAGCGCGGCGAGCGGCATTCCGCCGCCGACGACCTTGCCGAACGTGATGATGTCGGGGCGGTAGTCCTCACCCGCCTCGGCCTGGAGACCCCAGTACCCCGCCGGGTGCACACGGAATCCGGTGAGCACCTCGTCGAGGATCAGCAGCGCGCCGTGCTGGTGCACGATCTCGGCGAGGAAGCGGTTGAACCCCGGTTCCGGCGTCACGACTCCCATGTTCGCGGCGGCAGCCTCCACGATGACGGCCGCGATGCGGTCGCCGTGCTCGGCGAAGACCGCTTCCAGCGCCGCGCGGTCGTTGTAGTCGATGACGAGCGTCTGCGCCGCGATCGGCGCAGGCACGCCGGCGGAACCCGGCAGCGCGAGCGTAGCGACGCCCGAACCCGCGGCGGCGAGCAGCCCGTCGGAGTGTCCGTGATAGTGACCGGCGAACTTCACGAGCAGGTCGCGGCCCGTCGCCCCTCGCGCGAGCCGGATCGCCGTCATCGTCGCCTCGGTGCCGGTCGACACCAGGCGCACGCGCTCGACGGGCGCTGCGTCACCCACCCGCACACGACCCGTGATCAACTCAGCGAGCTCGATCTCTCCTTCGGTGGGGGCACCGAACGACAGTCCGCGGGCAGCAGCCTCCTGCACGGCGGCGACGACCTCGGGGTGGGCGTGCCCGAGCAGCGCGGGACCCCACGACGCCACCAGATCGACATACTCGACGCCGGCCGCATCCGTCACGAGAGCGCCGCGCGCCGACGCGAGGAACCGCGGCGTTCCGCCGACCGAACCGTAGGCCCGCACCGGCGAGTTCACGCCACCGGGGATCACCGCACGGGCAGCGGAGAACAGGTCGTCATTGCGGTCGGTCACAGCACACTCCTCAGACGTCGCACGGCAGGCACCGGCATCATCCAGGCTAGCCCGCGTGCCTGGGCATCGGGCTCAGGTGCACGCGGTCGCCCGCCGGCCGCGATCTGCCCACGATGGACCCGCCGAGCGGCCACCGCCGGCGTGGAGTCGGCTCGAGGTCTCAGCCGCGCAGCCAGCGCGCGGCCTCGGTGGCCCAGTACGTCAGCACGGCATCCGCGCCCGCCCGACGGATCGACAGCAAAGACTCCAGGATCGACGCACGACGATCGATCCAGCCGTTCGCCGCGGCTGCCTCGATCATCGCGTACTCACCCGACACCTGGTACGCCCACACGGGCACGTGCACGGTGTCGCGCACCTCGCGCAGCACATCGAGGAAGGCCATCGCCGGCTTGACCATGACGATGTCGGCCCCCTCCTGCTCGTCCACGACGGCCTCGCGCACACCCTCTCGACGGTTGCCCGGATCGAGCTGGTAGGTGCGGCGGTCGCCGCGCAGCTGCGAGTCGACGGCCTCGCGGAACGGGCCATAGAACGCGCTCGCGTACTTCGCGGCATACGCCAGCAGAAGCGTGTCGGTGAACCCCTCGGCATCGAGCGCCTGTCGGATCACGGCGACCTGGCCGTCCATCATGCCGGAGAGGCCGAGGAGCTGCGAACCGGCGCGTGCCTGCGACAGAGCCATCGACGTATAGCGCTCGAGGGTGGCGTCGTTGTCGACGGAGCCGTCCGCCGCGAGCACGCCGCAGTGTCCGTGGTCCGTGAACTCGTCGAGGCAGAGATCGGTCTGCACGACCAGCGCGTCGCCGACCTCGACGGCCAGCGCCTCGGTGGCCACGTTGAGAATGCCCTTCGGGTCGTCCGCGCCCGAGCCGCGGGCGTCGCGCACCGCCGGGACGCCGAACAGCATCACACCGCCCACACCGGCCTCCGCAGCCTCCGTCGCGACCGCGCGGAGCGAATCCAGCGAGTGCTGAGCGACGCCGGGCATGGATCCGATCGGCTGCGCCTCGGTCAACCCCTCGCGCACGAACAGCGGCAGCACGAGCTGCCGCGGCTCCACGGAGGTCTCGCGGACGAGACCGCGCATCGCCGGCGACTGACGCAGCCGGCGCATCCTCACATCGGGGAAGCTCATGGCGCCAGCTCGTCCGCCGCGTGCGGGAGGGTGAAGCTCGACACCGCTTCGATCAGGGCGTCCACCGTCTGCCGGTCCGCGATGACCGTGATCGGCAGACCCGCCTTGTCGGCATCCCGCGCCGTACGCGGCCCGATCGCGGCGAGCAGCGTGTCGTCGGGGATCTCCGGGAACTGCTCGCGCACCTGAGCCGCGACCGACCCGCTCGTGATGAGGATCGCGTTGATGCGCCCGTTCTCGACGTCGCGCTTGATGCGATCCGTGACCGGTACGCCCACCGTGCGGTAGGCGACGACGCTGTCGACGTCGTGTCCCGCCTCCTGCAGCAGCACGCTCAACACCGGCTTCGCGATCTCACTGCGCAGGGCGAGGATGCGGCGCGGCTCGGTCTCGAGGGCGATCAGCTGCTCGGCCATCCCCTCCGCCGAGTTGTCCTGATCGGGGACCAGGGCGACCTCGTATCCGACCGCCTGCAGAGCGGCGGCGGTCGTCTCGCCCACCGCGGCGATCTTCGTGCTGCGCGGCACGACGGCGCGATGAGCGAACATCACGTCGACGGTCGTCGCACTCGTGACGGTCAGCCAGTCGTACACGCCGTCGGCGAGCTGAGCGAGCGCCACATCCAGCGCTGCCTGATCGGTCGTCGGCGCGAAATTGATGAGAGGGGCGACCACGGGAACCGCCCCCTGGGCGCGCAGACTCGCGGCGACGCCATCGCCCCACGGTCCGCCGCGGGGCACCAGGATGCGCCATCCGCTCAGCGGTCGGTCCTGCTTCGAATCAGTCATGAAGAATGCTCTCGGGAGACGAGGTCAGCCGCCCCCTGTTCGAGCAGCCGACGGGCAAGAGTCAACCCGAGCTCGCGCGCTGCGTGCATCGGGTCTGCACCATCGGCAGCATCCGCACCATTGCCACTGCCGTTCCGACGAATATACTCCCCGTTCAGCGACTCGGTGACGTCGAGCCCGATCCGACGGCCGCCATCGGGCGCATACACGACCGTCCTGACGCGGATCTCGTCGCCGGAGAGGACCGCGTGCGCGGCCATCGGCGCCTGGCATCCGGCATCCAGCCCCTCGAGCACCGCACGCTCGACCGTCACAGCGAGTCGCGTGTCGAGATCGTCGAGGGCGCCGAGTGCCTCGAGCAGTTCGGTCGGAGCATCCGATCGCGTCTCCACCGCGAGAGCGCCCTGCCCAGGAGCTGTCGGCCATTCCGCGAGACCGAGCTCCTCGCGACGCAGCGGGGAGTCGCTGCCCAGTCGCGTCAGGCCCGCCGCGGCGAGGATCACGGCATCCAACTCGCCCGATTCCACCCGCGCGAGACGCGAATCGACGTTGCCGCGGATGTCGACGACCTGCGCGTGAGGAGCGCGGATGCCGACCTGCGCGATGCGACGCGGCGAACCGGTCCCGACGGTGCTGCCGGAGCGGAGCTCGTGCAGCGGTGTGCCACCGCGGGTGATCGCGACGTCCCGGGCGTCGACGCGCGGCGGAGTCGCCGCGATCGTCAGGCCTTCGGGGATCGCCGTGGGGAGGTCCTTGAGCGAGTGCACCAGGAAGTCGCACTCCCCGGCGAGGAGCGCTTCGCGCAGCCGCGTGGCGAAGATCCCCTGGCCGCCGATCTCCGACAGAGAAGCGCGGTTCGTGTCGCCCTCGCTCGTGATGGGCACGAGCTCGACGCGACGGCCCGACACACTTTCGAGGGCGGCGGCGACGTGACCGGACTGCGCCTGTGCGAGCGCGCTGCGGCGGGTGCCCAACCGGATCGGGGAGGACAGCGAAGACGAAGTGCTCATGGGAGGCCTACTGCAGCACGTCCGCGATCTCGTCGAAGCGGAGACGGCGGCCGGTGTAGAAGGGCACCTCCTCCTTCACATAGAGACGTGCGTCGGTGTACCGCAGGTCACGCATCATGTCGACGAGGTCTGTGACGTCGTCGGCCTCCATCGGCAGGATCCACTCGTAGTCGCCCAGCGCGAACGCGGCGACCGTGTTCGCGATGACCCCGGTGAACGCGGCGCCCTTGCGACCGTGGTCGGCAAGCATGGCACGACGCTCGCCCTCCGGCGCGAGGTACCACTCCGGGGTGCGCACGAACGGGTACAGGCACAGCCAGTCCTTCGGCTCGATGCCGCGCAGGAATCCCGGGACGTGAGAGCGGTTGAACTCGGCGTCGCGATGCACGCCCATGACGTTCCACACCGGCAACAGGGTGCGGAGCAGCTCGGTCCGACGCAGACGGCGCAAGGCCCGCTGCAGCTCCTCGGCGGTGTCGCCGTGCAGCCACACCATCAGGTCGGCGTCCGCCTTGAGCCCGGACACGTCGTAGAAGCCGCGCACCGTGACCCCGGAATCCTCGATGTACGAGACGATCGTCTCGAGTTCGGTGGAGTCGGCCTCGGTCACCGGGGCGTCAGGGTTGCGTCGCCACACGGCCCACAGAGTGAAGCCGGACGGGTTCTCTTCGTGCTCAACGGACATGAATCCAGTCTGCCCCCTTTTGCGGAGTGGTGGCGAACGCCCGGTGTCGCTCTGCGGGTCTCGTCCTACCGTGTCCTCCGCGCAGGAGCGACGGAGTGGTCAGCGCGAGACAGCCCTGGCGATGACCCAGACGGCTCCGCCCACGACGGCGGCCACCGCGACCGCGGCCGCGACCGCCGCCACGGGGTTGCGGTCGGCGAACACGCGCGCCTTCGCCACGGCGCGCTTCGACGCCTTGTCGATGCGACGCGGGAAGTTGCCCTTGACCTCGATCGCCGCCAGGGCGGCCTTGAGCTCCGCGCGCGCGGATTCGCGGGCGTCGACGATCCCTGCGGGAACGGCGGTCTTCGGCAGCGTGTCCATCGTGGGCGCCGTCCGGCGCCGGGAGATCTCAGAGTTCGTCATCGCCGGCTTCCTTCACGATTCGGATGTCGTCGCCGACCGCCTGCGCGGGGTTCTGGCGACGGAGCACCTTGCGGAACTTCAGGATGCCGAGCAGTGCGAAGAACAGCACGGCGAGGATCAGGATGCCGAGCACGGCGAGTGCCGAGAGCCACACCGGCCACCACGATGAGAGTCCGGCGATCGCGAAGGTGAGGATGACGGGAACCGCCCAGAACAGGAAGAACAGCGCGATCAGGAACCAGACCGAACCGATCCCGGCGTCCTTGGCCGTCTTCGAGATCCACACCTTCGCCGCGTCGATCTCGGCCTTGACGAGGTTGCCGATGAGCTCGGGCAGGTCGCCGATCAGTGACAGCAGGCTGTCCTCGGCGCGATCGCGGTATCCGCGAGGCACGTCAGCTCCCGGTCTTCGCAGACGCCGACGAAGATGACGGCTTCTTGGCAGCGGGCTTCTGAGCGGGCTTCGACGCCTCACTCTTGGCCTCCTCCACCGCGTCCTCGGTGGCGTCGACGACGTCTTCCGCAGCCTTGCGGCCCGCCGCGACGGCGGAGTCGAGGCGCTGGCCGGCGGTGCCGTTGCCGCTCGCCGACTTCACGACCTTCTGAACGCCGTTCCACACCGCACCGGGGATGGCTGCGGCCTTGTCCCCGACGAAGTCCTTGACCTTCTCGACCTGCTCCTGCACCGGCTCCTGGTTCCAGACCTTCAGCCACTGCGTCTTGATCTGGTCGTAGCGGTCGCGCCCCGCGCGCGTTCCGATCACGTATCCCACGCCGAGTCCTACGACGAGTCCGATCTTCCCCTTCATGGGGTCTCCTCACGTTGTTCCGGTGTGAACGCCCGAAGGCGAACCGGCGGCTCGGCGCCGCCTGACAGGAGACCAGCGTAACGCCGTATGCCGTTTTCGGCATCTATAGCGGAGAGGGTTGACAGATCGCCGTCGAGCGGTCACGGACACGACGCGCCCACGACTGGAGCGAAGCGGCTCAGTCCCAGAGCAGCGTGCGACGGAGGCGGTCGGCTTCGCCGACGGCATCCGGCACGACCTGCGCAAGACCCGTGCCCGCCAGCCAGGCGCCCACCGCGGCGAGGCCGGGGACGGCCTGCACCGCGGCACGCGCGGCCTCTCGGCGTTCACCGGAGCCGATGATCGAGGCGGGCTGCGACTGCACGAACCGGGACCGGTGCGCGGCCACCAGGTCGTCGTCCCGCAGCGCGACACCGAGCAGCGCCGCCGCCTCACGGAGCGCCAGCCGGGTGGCCCCGTCGTCGTCGAGGGCGGCGGTCGCGGCCGGCTCACCCTGGGCGCCGAACGACACCCGCACGACGTGGCGGTCTCCTGCGGCCTGACGCACCCACTCCCACTTCGCCGTCGAGTGCGTCAGCGCCTTCGCCGTGTGACTTCCCGGCACCGTGAGCACCCCCGTGCCCCGCGGAGCGCCGCGGAGGGCCGACGCGCGAAGCAGCAGAGTCACGATCTCGATCTCCGGGGCGCTCGCTGTGGCGGTCGACGCGAGTTCGGGTGCGGCGGCGCCGAGCAGCTCGCGCGCTGTGGACTCCGCGGTCGCGACGATGACGCCGTCGGCCGTGAGCTCGACGAGATCGGCATGCTCATCGGCATCCGCATCGGTCAGCACCGTCCAGGCGTCTCCGTCACGCGAGACATCCGTGACACGCATGCCGGTGCGCACGACCCCGCCGAGCTTCTCGATGTCGGCGACGAGCGCGTCCGACAGAACCGACATGCCGCCGACGAGCCCCTCGACCGCTGCTCCCGGAGTCTGCGCCTTCGCGGCTCTCGCCGCACCCTCGTCGCGGAGCGCCTGTACGGCACCCGAGAGCGAGCCGACGCTCGTGAGGGCCGCGTTCAGCCCCGGCGCCGCGACGTCGACGTCGACGTCGTCGGGCGAGGCCGAGTACACGCCCGTCGTCACGGGCGCGACGAGACGATCCCGCACCTTGGCTCCCATGCGCGACGCCACCAGCTTTCCGAGACTGTGGCTGTGCCCGATCGTCAGCGGAGGGCGGACGCGATCGAGGTACGCGCGCCACACGCCCGACCACCCGATCACTCGGCGCACGTCCTCCTGGAAGGGATTGCTCGGGATGCCGAGGATGCCGCCCGCCGGCAGCGGCGCAGCGCCCACCCCCGGGATGCCGGAGACCCAGGCCCCTCCGGCGGCGGGCCGCACGATGCGGTCGGCCAGGCCGAGCTCCGTCACCAGAGCCCGCACATGCCCACCGCGTGTGGCGTAGCTCTCGGCACCCGCGTCCAGCACCACGCCGTCGAGCTCCGCCCGGCGGATCGCGCCGCCGACGGCATCCGACGCTTCCAGCAGCGTGACGCGCATGCCGACCTTGGCGCACTCGCGGGCCGCGATGAGTCCGCCGACGCCCCCGCCGATCACGACGACATGGCGGTGCGATGCGCGTTCGGCCAGTTCCGCGGGTTCCGGATGGGGTGTCTGATCCGAGGGGGCGGGCTCGTGGCTCATGCCTCAATCCTCCCATCGCCGCCTGAGCGGCCCGTCCGCGAGGGCCGTGTATTCACGCCTCGGCCGGTGCGACCTCACCCCGCCCGGATCCGCGCTTGCGGATCTCGCGCAGCACGATCTGCTCGGGGCAGACCGTGGAGAGGAAGTCGCCGACCGACAGGGCGAGCCGCTCGCCGACCAGCGAGTAGAGGATGCGGTTCGCGTCGCGCCGCTCGGTGACGAGGCCGGCCTGTCGGAGCACGGACAGGTGTCGCGAGATCGTGGGACCGCTGGACGAGAACCGCGCCGCGATCTCGCCGGCCGCCAGCTCGCCCTCTTTGAGGTCCTGCAGGATCTGCCTGCGCGTGGGGTGGGCCAGCGCGGCGAAGATGTCGGACGCGCTATCTGTCATGTTTGCAATATAGCACCTCTGCTAGATACTGTTTTGCCTGAGAGCTAATGAGCAAAGGAGTGCATCATGCGAGTCGCCATCACCGGAGGCACCGGGTTCGTCGGACGCCACCTCGCCGAGCGCCTCCCTGATGCGGTGACCGTATCGCGTCGCACCGGCGTCGAGATCGACGACGTCGAGGCGCTGACCGCCGCGTTCGCGGGATGCGAGGTCGTCGCCCACTGCGCCGGGATCAACCGGGAGATCGGCGACCAGACGTTCCGCCGGGTGCACGTCGACGGCACGCGCGCGGTCGTCGAGGCCGCTAGACGGGCAGGCGTACGCCGGATCGTGATGGTGAGCTTCCTCCGCGCCCGCCCCGACTGCGGCTCCGGGTACCACGAGACGAAATGGGAGGCGGAGGAGATCATCCGCGGATCCGGCATCCCGCACACGATCCTCAAATTCGGGATGATCTACGGTCCCGGCGATCACATGGTCGATCACGTCACGCGAGCCGTGCGCACCCTGCCCCTGTTCTGGACCGTCGGATTCCGGGAGCGCACGGCACGCCCGGTCCCGCTCGACGACGCCGTCGACGTGCTGACGGCCGCCATCGAGGGCCGCATCGCCGAGCCGACCGTCGCGGTCATGGGCGCCGACGAGGTGACCCTCGGCGAGGCGATCCGTCGCATCGCCCGCGTCGCCGGCCGGCGCCCCGCGTTCGTGCCCGTACCGCCGTGGATCGTCCGCATCCTCGCGCAGCTCACCGAATGGGTCATGGTCGTGCCCCTCGTCGCCAAGGCGCAGGCGCGGATGCTGACGGAGGGCGTGAGCGAGGCGGCGCCGCCCGCGCCCGAGCTTCCGCCCGGCATCCGGCCTTTCCGCTCCTTCACGGACGAGCGGATCCGCGAGGCGATGCCCGACGGCCGCTTCTCGCTCGACGACCTGCGGATCGTCCGACGGCTGCGCCGCTCTGTGCGAGCGACCCGCTAGCGTCGCGATCAGAGGGAGTGGGCGAGCTCCACGATGCGGGTGAGCTGATCGGGATCGGTCTCCGGCGGGACGCCGTGTCCGAGATTGAGGATGTGACCGCGCGCCGCACGACCGCGCTCGACCACATCGCGCACGTGCCCCTCGAGCACCGGCCAGGGCGCCGAGAGCAGCGCCGGATCGATGTTGCCCTGCAGCGAGGTCTCGGGTCCGACGAGCGCCGCCGCTTCGTCGAGCGGCATCCGCCAGTCCACGCCGACGCCGTCGGCGATGCCGTCGAGGCGCATGTCGGCGAGGAACGGTCCGGTGCCGACGCCGAAGTGGATGGTCGGGATGCCGATGCCCTCCAGCGCCCCGCGCGAGTGCGGGGCCACGAAGGCGAGGTAGTCGGCGCGGCTCAGGGAGCCGGCCCACGAGTCGAAGAGCTGGACGACGGATGCCCCCGCGTCGCGCTGGATCTCGAGGAAACGGCGGGATACCTGGGCCAGCCAGCCCGCGAGCCGATTCCAGGCGTCGGGGTCGGCGTGCATCATCGCCCTGGCGCGCAGGTGCTCCTTCGACGGTCCGCCCTCGACGAGATAGGCGGCGAGGGTGAACGGCGCCCCCGCGAAACCGATCAGCGGCGTCTCCCCCAGCTCGGCGACGACGATGCGGACCGCCTCGGCGACCGCGTCGCCGTCGAGGGACGACGGGTCGATCGAGGTGATGCGTTCGACGTCGGCCGCGGTCCGGACGGGGTTCGCGAAGACGGGCCCGCGACCGGGCTCGATCTCGACGTCGACGCCCGCGAGGCGCAGCGGGATGACGATGTCGCTGAAGAACACGGCCGCGTCGACGCCGTGCCGACGCACCGGCTGCAGCGTGATCTCGGCGGCGAGGTCGGGCGTGAGGCAGGCGTCCAGCATCCTCATCCCCACCCGGAGTTCGCGGTACTCGGGCAGCGATCGACCAGCCTGCCGCATGAACCAGACGGGGGTGCGATCGGGGCGGGGACCGGTGAGGGCGCGCACCAGGGGGGCGTCGGAGAGGGCCATGCGTCCATCCTCCCATCCCCCGCGACGACCGACCTGTGCGTGAGGAGGGGTAGACTGATGAGGTGCTGCTGTGTGTCACGGCGAGTCACAAGACCGCCTCCTTCGAACTGCTCGAACGCCTGAGCCGCACCCCCGACGACGTCGCCTCCACCGTGGTGGACACTGCGTCGTGCGTGCAGGGTGCGGTCGTCCTCGCGACGTGCAACCGGTTCGAGGCGTACGTCGAGATGGACGAGCCCGTCACCGCTGCCGGCGCCATCGGCGTCGAGGCCGTGCTCGAAGCGGTCGAATCCGCCACCGGCATCAGCACCTCCGAACTCGACGGCGCCTACGAGGTGCACTCCGGTCGCCGTGTCGCGGAGCACCTCTTCTCCGTCGCCTCCGGCCTCGAATCGGTCGTGTCGGGCGAGGGTGAGATCGCCGGCCAGGTGCGCCGCGCACTCAAGGCCGCCCGCAAGGAGGGCACCACCTCTCCCGAGCTGGAGCGCCTCTTCCAGCGAGCGAGCCAGGCGCAGCGCAAGGTCAAGAACGTCACAGCGCTCGGCCGCGCCGGTCGATCGCTCGTACGTCTGGCTCTCGAGCTCGCCGACAGCCGGATCGCCGATTGGTCGGCCGAGCGCGTGCTGCTCGTCGGAACCGGCGCGTACGCCGCCGTCACCCTCGCCACGCTGCGCGAGCGGGGTGCCGTCGACATCTCCGTCTACTCGCCCTCCGGCCGCGCGGAGAAGTTCGCCGCGAAGCACGGCATCCGTCCCGTCGCTGCGGCCGACTACGCGCGCACCGCTGCGCACTCGAGCCTGCTCATCACCTGCACCACGGCGACCGAGCCCGTGCTGACGCCCGCGCACCTTCAGGCGCCGGCAGGTACGGCTGCAGCCGGCTGCCCGGTGGGCTCGCACAGCCAGCTCGTCATCGATCTCGGTATGCCGCGCAACGTCGACCCCGCCGTCGCATCGCTCGAGGGCGTGGCCCTGCTCGACCTCGAGACCATCAGCCTGCACGCGCCGCTCGAAGAGCTGCAGGCGACGGATGCCGCGCGCACCGTCGTCCGCGAAGCCGCCGACACGTTCCACGTCGTCGGCAGCCGACAGAGCGTGACGCCGTCGGTCATCGCCCTGCGGTCGCACATCTTCTCTCTGCTCGACTCCGAGATCGAACGCGCCCGTGCCCGCGGGGACGAGGACGGCAAGGTCGAGCAGGCGCTCCGCCACCTCACCGGCGTGCTGCTGCACACGCCGACCGCTCGGGCACACGAGCTCGCCGCGTCGGGCCGCGCGGACGATTTCGCGGCCGCTCTCGCGACGCTGTACGGCATCGAGCCGGTGCAGCCCGCACAATCGTCGTTCGACGAGGACGCCGCGGCAACCGCCTGACCGCTTCTGCACAGAGTCCGCTTCCGCGGATTCTCCACAGCCGGCGCGCTCGCACGCCGTTCCGGGTCTCTCCCCCTCCGGATGCTTCATATCGTCGTCCCCATGACAAGCGCGGCCGATCCGCGCAGACTGGGAGGATGCTCGTGTCGCCGGACCTGATCGGGATGATCGTCTCCCTCGCCGCTTTCTGCGCGACCGTGCTCGGCGGCGTCCGCATCATGCTCGCGCGGCAGACGGCCGCTCTCGATGGACGGTTCGAGAAGATCGATGAGCGGTTCGAGAAGATCGACGCGCGATTCGTGCATCTCGAGGAGAAGTTCGACGAGAGGTTCGTGCACCTCGAGGAGAAGTTCGACGACAGGTTCATGCGCATAGAGGAGGAACTCTCCCAGGTGAAGGTGGCGATCGCTCGCCTCGAAGGCCCCCTCCCCCGACTGCAGCGACTCTGACCGGCCTACTCGGCGAGCGTCGTATCGCCCTGCCACACTGGAGACATGGTCCTTCACATCACCGGAGACACCGCCGCCGACGCTCTCCTCACCGACAACCCCCTCGCCCTGCTCGTCGGGATGCTGCTCGACCAGCAGGTGCCGATGGAGACCGCCTTCGCAGGTCCTCTCAAGATCGAGCAGCGCACGGGCGCTGCGGACGCCGCCTCGATCGCGAACATGGACCCCGACGAATTCCTGGAGGCCTTCAAGACGACTCCCGCCGTGCACCGCTTCCCGGGTTCGATGGCGACGCGCGTACAGACCCTGTGCCAGGACCTCGTCGACAACTGGGGCGGCGATGCGGCCGCGCTGTGGACCGAGGGAGACCCCGACGGTGCCGAAGTGCTGAAGCGGCTGAAGGCACTGCCCGGGTTCGGCGAGCAGAAGGCGAAGATCTTCCTGGCACTGCTCGGGAAGCAGTACGGGTTCACCGGGGCGGGCTGGCGCGAAGCCGCAGGCGCCTACGGCGAGGAGGGTTCGTTCCGCAGCGTCGCCGACATCGTCTCGCTCGAGTCGCTGGCGAAGGTCCGCGAGCACAAGAAGGCCATGAAAGCCGCTGCGAAGGCGGCCAAGGAATGAAACCCACGGGTGACGACGTCGCCGGACTGATCGCCCGGGCGAAGCCGGCCATCCGACGACGGGATGCCGAGACGCTCACCGCCCTCATGCAGGAGATCTCCGGTCGAGACCCGCAGACCTGGGGCACCGTCATCGGCTTCGGATCCTGCCACTACCGCTACCCCACCGGGACGGAGGGCGACAGCGCACTCCTCGGCTTCGCGCCGAGGAGTGCCGCGACGACGATCTATCTGTTCGACGGCGCCGAGGCTCATGCGGAGGCGCTGAGCGCGCTCGGTCCGCACACCACCGGCGCGAGCTGTCTCTACATCAAGGACCTCGAGGCGATCGACCTCGACGTGCTGCGCGGCATCCTCGAACGGTCCCTGGCATGGATGGAGGCGGGCGGCTCGCCCGAGGCGCAGATCACGGTCACCGGCTGACCCGAGAGGAACACTCGCACGCGGCGGTGCACCGCCCTCAGCGCAGCACCTCCACCAGAGCGACCCACGACACGACGACGGCCGACACCACGGCCAGCACGCAGCCGGCTGCGGCGAAGTACATGCCGGACGGATGCCGCATCAGCAGCGCCGTTCCGGCGGCGAGGTATGCCGCGATCGGCAGGAAGCCGATGACGTACTTGAGTGGCTTGGCCCGGTCAGCAGGGCTTCGGTCGCGGGCGATGAGCCACGTGGTGTTCACCTGGAACACCACGGCGACCAGCGCCGCAAGAATGGTGAGCGCTCCGAACCAGGTGTCGTCGATGCGCGGCACGAGACCGAGAGCCGACACCGTGAGTGCGAGGAGCAGCGCCGCGATGCCCGCGAGCAGCCGCGAGGTCAGGGTGCGTGACTTGACGATCTCGGCGATGTTGACGCTCGCGGCGACGATGACGAGGCCGGCGAGGGCCGCGGTCGCGCCGGCCATCGCGACGTGGAACTCGCTCCACTCCTCGATCACGGACATGGGGTCAGCATAGAACCCCCTCGTACCCGCGGACACGAGGGGGTTCACTCACAGCGGAGATCGCGGATCAGCGAAGTGCCGCGAAGAAGCTGCGGATGTCGGCGGCGAGCACAGCGGGGCGTTCGAGCGCGGCGTAGTGCCCGCCCTCGTCGAAACGGCTCCAGTGCACGATGTTCGAGTTGTCACGCTTGGCGAAGACCCGGATCGTCTGGAAGTCGTCGGCGAACACGGCGACGCCCGTCGGTGCCGCATTGATCTGCGGCTCGGCACCCTCGGCACCGGCATCCGCCCTGGCGTTCTCGAAGTAACTGCGGCTCATTCCCGACGCGGCGTTCGCGAACCAGGCGACGCTCACCTCGAGCAGGATCGTCTGCAACGGTACGAGCGACGTGCCGTTGCCGAAGGAGTTGAACAGCTCGCTGTAGGCGAGCAGCCCGATCGGTGAGTCGCTCAGCCCGACGGAGACGGTCTGCGGACGCGAAGCGTTCATCGCGTTGTAGCCGCCGACCGACTGGAACCACTGCATGTGCTCGAGCGCCGCGTAGTCCTGCGGCTCGAGCTTCTCGAACTCCGCCGGGTCTCCCGACGGGAACGAGAACAGCTGCAGCACGTGCAGCCCGAGGAATCCGTCGGGATTGCGCAGACCGAGCTCGCGCGCGACCATCGCGCCATTGTCGGACCCGTGGATGCCGTACGACTCGTAGCCGAGCCCCCGCATCAGGCGGTCGTAGGCGGCGGCGACCCTCGCGGTCGTCCAGCCGGACGACGCGAGCGGCTGCGAGAAGCCGTAGCCCGGCGCGTCGGGGATGACGACGTCGAAGGCGTCCTCCGCGCGACCCCCGTGCGCGACGGGGTCGACGAGCTCGTCGATGAGGTCGAGGTAGTCGACCGCCGACCCCGGGTAGGTGTGCGCGAGCAGGAGAGGCGTCGCCCCTGCGTGCGGGGAGCGCACGTGGATGAAGTGGAGCGTCTGGCCGTCGATCTCCGTGGTGAAGTGCGGGACGGCGTTGATGCGCTGCTCGGCTGCGGCCCAGTCGAAGTCGCGCCAGGCCGCGATCGCCTCGCGCAGGTACGAGTCGGGGGTGCCGGCATCCCAGTCGTCCGTCGGCGACGGCTGCGGCAGGCGGGTGCGGGAGAGGCGTTCCTGCAGATCGGCGACCTCGGCGTCGGAGACCGAGAGGGTGAAGGGGCGGAAGGCGAGTGTCGTGTTGTCCATGTCCTGACGGTATTCGCCTAATAGGTTGGATTCGTTCCTAATGCCAGAAACTCGTCTCTGGGGAAGATCATGACCGACCCGACCGCCCGCCTGCTGGCGATGCTGTCCCTGCTCCAGACCGGCCCGGAGCGCTCCGGTACCGAGCTGGCGGAGCGCCTCGGCGTCTCGACGCGCACCGTGCGGCACGACGTCGAGCGACTGCGCGACCTCGGCTACCCGGTCGACGCCACCCGAGGGTCGACGGGTGGCTACCGCCTCGGCGCGGGCGGGAAGCTGCCGCCGCTCCTCCTCGACGATGAGGAGGCGGTCGCCGTGACCGTCGGTCTCCGAGCCGCAGCCGGTATCGCCGGCGTGAGCGAGTCCGGCGCGAGAGCGCTCGCCAAGCTCGAGCAGGTCCTCCCTCCGCATCTGCGCCCGACGGTCGACGCGCTGCGGTCAAGCGTCGACCGCGCCCCCGAGAACAACGACACCGACGCCCCCGATCCCGAGGTCGATGCTGCCGTGCTGCGGGCCGTCGCCACCGCCATCCGCGGCGAGGAATGGCTGCGGTTCGAGTACGACAGCGCGCCGAGGCTCGTCGAGCCCTACCGCCTGCTGACCTGGCACCGCCGCTGGTACCTCGTCGGCCGCGACCCGCAGGCCGACAGCTGGGCGACCTATCGCGTCGACTGGATGGAGCTGCGGATGCCGACGCGGCGCCGCTTCACCCCGCGACCGCTGCCCGGCGGCGATTACACCGCGTTCGCGATGCGCACGATCGCCGTGAGCGGGTGGGTCGTCCACGCGCGACTACGGATCGACGCACCGGCGGAAGCGGTGCTCGACCGCATCCACGCCGCCGTCGGCGTCGTCGAGCCGGTCGACGAGAGCCACTGCATCCTCGTCACCGGCGCGGACAGCCTCGACACCGTGGCGGCGTACATCGGCATGCTGATGATGGACTTCACCGTCGAGTCACCGCCGGAGCTCATTCCCCGACTGCGGGTGCTGTCGGAGCGCTATGCGCGGGCCGTCGACGGGAGCCCCGCGACGACCGCGCAGCGAGCCGAAGTCAGGCGCCCTTGAGGCGAGCGGCCAGGTAGTCGTGCAGCTCGTCGATGCCGACGCGCTCCTGAGCCATGGTGTCGCGGTCACGCACCGTGACGGCGCGGTCGTCGAGCGAATCGAAGTCGACCGTGACGCAGAAGGGCGTGCCGATCTCGTCCTGTCGGCGATAGCGACGGCCGATGGCCCCTGCGTCGTCGAAGTCGACGGACCACGAGCCACGCAGCGTGTCTGCGACCTCGCGCGCGAGCGGCGACAGGCGTTCATTGCGGCTCAGCGGCAGCACCGCAGCCTTGACGGGAGCGAGGCGCGGGTCGAGCTTCAGCACCGTGCGCACATCGGTGCCGCCCTTCGCGTTGGGCACCTGCTCTTCGACGTAGGCGTCGACGAGGAAGGCCATCATCGCGCGGGTCAGGCCGAACGACGGCTCGATCACGTACGGGGTGTAGCGCTCGCCAGACGCCTGGTCGAAGAACGTGAGGCTCTGGCCCGACGCCTCGCTGTGACTGGAGAGGTCGTAGTCGGTGCGGTTGGCGACGCCCATGAGCTCGCCCCACTCCTTGCCCTGGAAGCCGAAGCGGTACTCGACGTCGATCGTCCCTGCCGAGTAGTGCGCGCGGTCTTCCTCCGGCACGTCGAACCGGCGCATGTTCTCGGGGCCGATGCCGAGGTCGACGAACCAGTTCCAGCACGCCTCGACCCAGTGGTCGAACCACTGCGGCGCCTCGGCCGGCGGCGTGAAGAACTCGATCTCCATCTGCTCGAACTCGCGCGTGCGGAAGATGAAGTTGCCCGGCGTGATCTCGTTGCGGAACGCCTTGCCGACCTGACCGATGCCGAAGGGCGGCTTCTTGCGGCTCGCCGTCAGCACGTTCGAGAAGTTCACGAAGATGCCCTGGGCGGTCTCGGGGCGCAGGTAGTACAGACCCGACTCGTCGTCGACGACACCGAGGTAGGTCTTCACGAGGCCGGAGAAGTCCTTCGGCTCGGTGTACTGCCCCTTCGTGCCGCAGTTCGGGCACGGCACGTCGGCGAGGCCGTTCTCGGCCTTGCGGCCCTTGCGCGCCTCGAAGTCCTCGATGAGGTTGTCGGCGCGGAAGCGCTTGTGGCAGTGCAGGCACTCGACGAGCGGGTCGCTGAAGGTCGCGACGTGACCCGACGCCTCCCACACGCGCTTGGGCAGGATGATGCTGGAGTCGAGGCCGACCATGTCGCCGCGTCCACGCACGAACGTCTGCCACCACTGCCGCCGGATGTTCTCCTTGAGCTCCGTGCCGAGAGGTCCGTAGTCCCACGCCGACCGGGAGCCGCCGTAGATCTCACCCGCCTGGAAGACGAACCCGCGGTGGCGGGCGAGGGCGATGACCTTGTCGAGTCGAGACTGTTCGGCCACGGTGGCTCCAATGGTCGGATGCGGTGGAGAAAGCCCGTGAGCACGGGCACTCCAATCTTATCCGCGCCGGATTATGCCCGCGTGAACAGGTACCCGCGCTGCACGTCGAAGCCGGCGATCTGCAGACCGCTGCCGAGCAGGCCCTCCATCTGCGCGCGCAGGCGCGTGCGCCACTCGTGTGCGGCGGCGGGATCGGACGCCCGCATCGCCTCGATGTCGGTCGGGATCTCGAGGGTCTCGACCACGAGATCGGATGCCGGTGGCTTGGCGATGTCGGCGAGTGCCCACTCCACGTCGAGGCGGTCGCTCTCGTCTCCGGCATCCCCTCCCCCGAAGATCCCGTACCGGTTCACCGAGTAGCCCGTCACGCGGGCGCCGAGCACCGAGAGGAAGAAGTGCGCGTTGCGGGCGACGAGCGGGTCATAGGTCCACGTGATGCGGCCGACGTCGCGCGAGAACGCCCACTGCCGCTGGTGCTCCTTGAGCTCCCGTCCCCAGCCGCGTCCGCGGAACTCGGGCAGGAGAGCCGTGATGTGCGAGTGCATCGCGCGGCGGGCCGGGGCGCCGAAGAACGCGATCGATGCGCCGACCATGCGCTCCTCATCGCCCTCTCCGTCGAAGAGTCCGACGACGTAGTTGCCCGACTGCTGCAGCGCGCGCAGTGTCCCGGCGTCGATGACGCGCTCGGGACCGCGGATGGAATCCAGCAGGCTCTGCGCGTCGATGATCAGTTCAACGGTGTCGAGGTCACGGATGGTTCGCACGCCCCCAGTCTGCCCCTCCGCGGCGCGATAGCGGAATCCGACGCCCGGAGGAAGACGCTGCCGAGGCCTCGGCCCCGGGCGTACCGTAGGGGGATGGCGACACGAGACACGGCGACGACGGCGTCCGACACCCGGTTCTTCGGCCAGCCGTGGGCGCTCGTCCACATCTTCGGCGTGGAGATGTGGGAGCGCTTCAGCTTTTACGGCATGCAGGGCATCCTGCTCATCTATCTCTACTTCTCGATCACCGAGGGCGGGCTCGGACTGTCGAAGGCGGTCGCCGGCGGAATCGTGGGCGCGTACGGCGGCTCCGTCTACCTGGCGACGATCCTGGGGGCGTGGATCGCCGATCGCATGCTCGGCTCGGAGCGGGTGCTGTTCCTCAGTGCGATCGTGATCGTCGCCGGCCACGTGGCCCTCGCGCTCCTGCCGAGCTTCCTGGGCGTCGGCGTCGGACTCGTGCTCGTCGCCCTCGGCTCCGGTGGACTCAAGGCGAACGCGACCTCCGTGGTCGGCACGCTGTACAGCGCCGACGACGTCCGTCGCGACGCCGGTTTCTCGCTGTTCTACCTCGGCATCAACCTCGGCGCGTTCCTCGGGCCGATCCTCACCGGCATCCTGCAGTCGACCCTCGGCTTCCACTACGGATTCGGTCTCGCGGCGATCGGGATGACGCTCGGGCTCGTGCAGTACTCCTTCGGACGCAAGGCGCTGCCCGACGAGGCGCGGCGCGTGCCCAACCCGCTCCCGCGTCCCCGCTATCCCCTGGTCGCGATCATCGCCGCGGCCGCGGTGCTCCTGATCGCCGTGCTCGTGCTGCTCGGGGTCATCAGGGCCGACAACCTCTCGACGATCGTGATCATCGCCACGGTCGTCGCCGCGATCGCCTACTTCGCCGTCATCCTCGGCAGCCGCCGCATCGACGCGACAGAGCGGTCACGCGTCTGGGCGTTCCTGCCGCTGTTCATCACGAGCGTCGCGTTCTGGTCGCTGTACCAGCAGCAGTTCACGGTGCTCACGGTGTACTCCGACGAGCGCCTCGACCGGAACCTGTTCGGATTCGAGATGCCCGTGTCGTGGGTGCAGTCGATCAACCCGGTCTTCATCATCATCCTGTCCGGGATCTTCGCCGCGATCTGGACCCGGCTCGGCAAGCGCCAGCCGTCGACGCCGGTCAAGTTCGCCTTCGGCGCGATGATCATGGGGGCCGCCTTCCTGCTCTTCCTCTTCTTCGCGAACGGCAGCGCCAACTCCACGCCGCTGCTCGCGATCGTCGGCATCCTGTTCGTCTTCACGATCGCCGAGCTGCTCATCTCCCCGGTCGGTCTGTCGGTGACGACGAAGCTCGCCCCGAAGGTCTTCCACACGCAGATGGTGGCTCTGTTCTTCCTCTCCGTCGCGCTCGGCACGGCGATCTCGGGCTGGCTCGTGCGCTTCTACGACCCGAAGAACGAGGTGCCCTACTTCTCGATCCTCGGCCTGATCGCCATCGCCGTCGGCGCGGGACTGCTGCTGTCGGTCAAGCCGGTGCTCAGGCTCATGAAGGGTGTCAGCTGACGGGATCCCGCTGGCCGATCGGGCCCCGGCGTCCCACACCGCCGATAGCCTGAAGGGATGGGAGAGACCGATGATCGCGCGCGCAGGAAACTCTCCCGGAAGGTCCCGCGCTGGGCGATCGTCGCGGTGCTCGCCTTCGCCGGTCTCTGCTCCTCGTTCATGTTCACGCTCGTCGTACCCCTGCAGGCGGAACTCCCCCGGCTGCTGAACGCCTCGCGCGAGGACACCACCTGGGTGGTGACCATCACCCTCCTCGTCGCCGCGGTCGCGACGCCGATCTCGGGGCGCCTCGGTGACATGTACGGCAAGCGCCGCGTCGTGATCGTGCTGCTCGGCCTGCTCATCGCCGGCTCGCTGATCGCCGCCCTGTCGGGCTCGATCGTCGGCGTGATCATCGGCCGTGCGCTGCAGGGCGCAGTCACCGGCGTCGTTCCGCTCGGCATCGCGATCATGCGCGACGTGCTGCCCCCGGAGCGCCTCGGCACGGCCGTCGCGCTCATGAGCGCGACCATGGGCGTCGGGGGCGCGATCGGGATGCCGGTCGCCGCCCTGCTGGCGGAGAACGCCGACTGGCACTGGCTGTTCTGGCTCGCCGCCGGACTCGGCGTAATCGGCCTCGTGCTCGTGCTTCTCGTCATCCCCGAGGACGTGCTGCGCTTCCCCGGCCGCCTCGATGTGCTCGGCGCCATCGGGCTCGCGATCGGCCTCACCGGCATCCTCCTGTTCGTCTCCCGCGGTGCCGAATGGGGCTGGACCGCGCCGCTGACGCTCACGAGCATCATCGGCGGCGTCGCCGTGCTGCTGATCTGGGGCTGGTACCAGCTGCGCACTGACGACCCGCTGCTCGACCTGCGGGTGGCCGCCCGTCCCGCCGTGCTGTTCACGAACATCGCCGCCATCGGCATGGGCTTCGCGCTGTTCGCCTCGAACGTCACCTTCCCGCAGCTGCTCGAGATGCCCGTCGCGACGGGGTCGGGCTTCGGCCTCGACATGGTGTCGGCGGCGCTCGTGATCATGCCGGCGGGTCTCGTGATGATGGTCATCTCGCCGCTGTCCGGATGGCTCGAACGCACCGTCGGGCCCCGGCCGCTCTTCACGGTCGGTGCCGTGGCGATCGTGCTGGCGTACGTTTTCGTGCTGCTGTGGTCGAGCGAGGTGTGGCACATCCTCGTGGCCAACCTCCTGATCGGCGTGGGGATCGGCTTCACGTTCGCCGCGATGCCGATGATCATCATGCGGTCGGTGCCGGCGCACGAGACCGGCGCCTCGAACGGACTCAACGCCCTGTTCCGCTCGGTGGGCACGTCGAGCGCCTCCGCTGTCATGGGCGGCGTGCTCGCGGCCATGAGCGTCGACGTCGGCGGGGTGGCGGTGCCCACCCGCGACGCGTTCGCCGTCTGCTTCTGGCTCGCGATCGCGGCCGGCATCGTCGCGGTCGTCCTGTCGCTGTTCATCCCCCGGCAGCGCGCGAGCGAGCAGCACCCGTCGCTCCCGGGCTGAGCGCCGGGGCGGGGCAGGTCGGGCCGTACCTCAGAACACGCGCGGATCGGGGTCGTCGGCGCGCGGCGGGCGCAGACGCGTCGGGATCGGCCACGGCAGCACGTACTGCTGCGTCGGGGGTCGGTTGACGTCGCCGAAGTCGTCGACCTTCACCACGATGCGCCCGGGTGCCGCGTCGTCGTCGGGAGTGACCTCAAGGATGCGTACCCGCAGCGGTCCGCCCGTCTCGTCGTCGAGCACCCAGGGGTCGGCGAGCCAGGCGATCCCCCGGTCGTCGAGAGAGGCTTCGGCATCGAGCCAGTCGGTCGGGTCGGAGCAGATCCTCCCGAGCACGTCGACGGCGACCCAGTCGTCGCCGGAGGGACGGATCCAGCCCAGCAGCTCGCCGTCGTCGCGGCGGTGCGGAGTCCAGTCGGTGCGCGGCATCCCTCGATGCTAGCGACCCGGTGTCGCGGGTCGCCGGTCGTGGCGGCTCCGGAGGGGGCTAGTGCGTGTACTCCATCAGCTCGACCCCGAGCACGCGGAACGCGTCGTGCGCCCGCAGTCGATGTGTGATCGAGAGGTCGTCGAAGCACACGATCAGGGAACCGATTCTCGGCTCAGCTGCGGAGGTTCTCCGCCGGGCGCAGACGTGCCGCGCGTATCGACGCGAGCCCCCCACCGCCTGCTCCGACGATCAATCCGACGGCGATGGCCACCGGCAGCAGGACAACATCGAACACGGGCGCCCATCGCTGCGACACCGTCACCACGAGGATCGCGGCCATCCCGAGCACGAGCCCGACGACTCCCCCGCCTATTCCGATGCACGCCGACTCGAGAGTGATGAGCGCGCCGATCTGCCTATCGCGCGCGCCGAGCGCCTTGCGCATGCCGATCTCCCCGCGCCGCGCGTTGACCGCGAGGAGTGTGGCGTTCATGAGAGCGGCGACCGCGACGATCAGGGCGAGCAGCGTGAATGCGGTGAGCGTCGTCTGCACCCCCTGTTCGATCTGGCCGCGCAACTGCGTCGCGTCGGTCGGAGCAGCGACCGAGACCTTCTCCGGCTGGAACGGGTTGAGCGTGGCGGGCAGTTGACGGGCGACCTGCTGCGCCGCTCCGGATGAGGTCACGGCCAACATGGTCACATCGATCGGGCCCCTCGAGGTGAGATCGTCGCGGGGCCCGACGACCACCTCGCCGCGGAGCAGCGGAAGACGAGAGGACTCGGTGATGACGCCCGCCACGACAAAGGTGACGCCGTCGACGAGGATGGTCGGCGCTCCGGCGAGGCTGCTGAGCTGCAGATCATTCGCTAGTAGGTCTCCGATGTACGCCTCACCTGACCTCAGCGGCCCGTGATGCCACGGCGCGTCGTCGATCGAAAGACGCGCCGCACCCTCGATGTCGCCGATCGCGACGTGGGGGCGGACCTGCCGAGCCTCTGCGAAGGTCGAGACCGTGCTGACGTCGAGATCCACCACGACGGCCGCAGCGTCCACACCGCTCAGCGCTTCCACCCTGTCGGAGACATCCTCAGGGGCGAGGGAGTTCTGCACCCTTGTGGACCATGTCGCCGACACCTCGCGATTCAGATGAGCATCAAAAGTGGCGGAGACCTGCGCACGGGCGGATGCCGAAAGCCCCAGGGTGGTGATCGTCAACGCCACTGCGATGGCGACGGCGAGTCCCTGCCCGATCGACGGGTACTTCCGCGACAACACGGAGGCCCAAGCGTCGCGCAGCATGTCGGGGAGGCGGATGCGCCGCTTCCGGGGTTGGTGTTCGCTCTCGCGTGCGGGTCGCGACGCGACCGCATCCGTCTGCCCCACATCGGACATGAGGGTGCCGTCCGCGATGTGGATGACTCTCCGGGCGCGCGCTGCGACCTCGGACGAATGCGTCACGACGATGACCGTCGCCCCGTCGCTGTTGAGTCGTTCGAGCTCGTCCAGCACGCGGGAGGCACTGACCGAGTCGAGATTGCCTGTCGGCTCATCCGCGAGGATGAGTTTCGCGTCGGCGGCGATCGCTCGGGCGATCGCGATGCGCTGGCGCTGCCCGCCGGAGAGGGTCGACGTGCTCTGCCAGGCCCGATCGCCGAGACCGACCGACTCGAGGCCGCTCAGGACCCGCGCCTCCCGCTCTGCACGCGAAACACCGCGATAGAGCAGGTTCAACTCCACGCTGTCGAATGCCGGCCTCGCCTCGAGCAGGTGGAACGCCTGGAACACGAAGCCAATCTTGTGCGCGCGGACGCTCGCGGCACGGTGTCCGTCGGCGGCGCGCGTTTCGTCGCCGTCGAGGACGTAGGTGCCTTCGGTCGCATCGTCGAGCAGACCCAGAATGTTCATCAGCGTCGTCTTGCCCCCGCCCGAAGGCCCGACGATGGCGACGAACTCTCCCTGCTCGATGTCGAGGTCGATCCCGCACAGTGCCTCGACATCCGGGCGGCCCGCCGAAGAATACGTTCGACGCACTCCGCGCAGCTGGATCAGTGCCACGTCAACCGACTCGAACCCGGTCGCCCGGTGCCAAGGCGCCTTGTTCGACCGGCTCGATCGCGACCTCGCCCTGCAACGTGCCCAGAACGGTGACGGCGACTTCGATGAAGGTTCCGTCCTGCTGCCTCTTCGTCAGCACGTTCTTGTGGGCGCCACGATCCGACACCGCGAGGACCGGAACGATCAAGGCGTCTTCCGCGACAATCTGTTTGACCACGGTCACCCGCGCTCGCCCCGTCGAGACCGGCAACGGTGTCTTCGGCAAGACGGTGAACGTGACTTCCGACTCCGCACTCCCCGCCTGTCCGCCGGGGGTCTCCGTTTCGGGGGTCTCCGCGGCGTCGGGGGAGCGGATGTCGCCCACGGTGCCCTCGACTTCCCCGCCATCCACGGAGATGGTCGCCATGTCCCCGGCCACCACTTCGCCGAGATCGCTGACCGGCACCGTGATTGTGATGACGAGATCCGCCGACCCGAGTATGAAATCGGGTTGCCCTTCGACGGCCAGCTGCTGCCCGACCTTCAGGCCTTGAACAACCTGGGCATTGCTCGCGGGCATGGCTTGGATCTCGGCGACGGGCACGAAGCCTCCCGTGGGCGGCGGCGGCGTGCTGGTGTCTCTCGCGCCATCGTCGTCTTCCGCGCCATCGGGCTCCGCGACCGTGGAGACGCGGGTGGGCGCCTCGTAGCCGTCATCCCGATACCAGCGCACGACAGCGGCAGCGGTCTCGCTGCCGAAGCGCCCATCCGCCTTGACCGGGTACGAGCGCGCCGCGAGGGCGGACTGCAGCGCCGCGACATCAGGACCGCGGTCGCCGACGCCCATGTCGCGATAGAAGGCGAATGGCGAGTGCACGCCGAAGAGAGGGCGTCCGTTGACTTCGGTGAGCACGTGACCCGATGACGCTGTCTCTCCCACCTCCAGGGGGCGGCCGGTGACGACGGCAAGGGATGCATCGGGAGGAGCGACCACGGTCACCGGAGTCTGGGTCGACGGACCGACCTCGCCGGTGAATCCCACCTCTGCGGCAAGTGATCCCTGCGTGACCTCGGCCAGCACCGCACCGGGTGCAGGAGCCTTCGCGTCGGCCTCCTGCTGCGCTGCCGACTGGAACTGCGTGGCGAACCAGAACCCTACACCGATGACGGAGACGATCGACATCGCGGCGATCGCGACGACCCATCGCGATCGCGCGGCATTCTCCCGCGCGATCACGGAGCTTCCGGCGCGTTCTCCGCCACGATCGTGAGCAGCATCTTCTTCCGCTCGACGGCCTCTGCGCGGATCCGCTCGAGCTTGTCGCGGTTCTCCGCCACCAGCTTCTCCTGATCCTCCCAGTTCCGTTCATACGCGGCCTCAGTGAGACCGCTGGACTCACGACATTCCGCGTCAGCAACCGCGTCCGCTATCTCAGCGGGGGACGCTCCGTCTTCGTTGGAGCCCCAATTCTTTCGGGCCTCCACGGGAGGCATGCCCTCTCGAGGATTATCGGGCAGCGGGAAGTCGACCTGAGGCTCCAGGCACTCGCGCCATTCGGCGGTCGCCTGGATCACAGACTCGTCTTGGAGCGCGATCCGGTCTGCTTGGACTGCCAGACTCGAGAGATAGTTGACTCCGTCGAAGTTGCTCATGAACTCTGTGTCGATCGAACGCACTTCGTCTGTGCAGTCGAGAAGGGCCTGATCCAGTTCGGCGTTCGGAAAGTAGGAATCGGTGACCTCGACGAACTCTCGCCACAGCCGCGCGCTCTCCTCATTCGCAGGCGGCGCGAAGTCGTAGCCCCATTTCTTGGCTATCTCGACCGTGAACAGGCGGAAACCGATCGAATTGAAGTCCTGGGGCTGCGGATATTCAGTGTCCTGCCACGGAACCGGCCACTCGTACCCGCGGGACTCGATGCAGGTCGAGATCAGGAGTTGTTCCGCATAGTTGTCGAGCTCCGGCGAGTACACGAAGAACTCATTGAGAGGCATCGTCCATTCGGCCTGATTCTTGATTGCAGCGTTTTCCGGCGCGCCTGAGGTAGCGCATCCGGCGAACGTTGAGGCCGCGATCGTGACGAGCGCGGCCACCCCGAGGGATCGGCCGCGCCCATGCGTACTCATCAGCGGCATAAGGCGGAGCGGACACTGCCGAGCGTTGAAGCGAAGTACCCGGATTCGGCCGTGTCGTTGAACCCGCGATTTCCCAGATTCACCGTTCCGGTCCCCCGTGCGAAGGAGATGGAATTTCCGGTTTTACTGGTACCTGCGTATAGGTAGGACGTCTGACTGCGACCATTATTGAAAGCGGAGGACGCCACGTTCTTGTAAGTCCTCCACCCGATGTACATGTCGTCCACACAGTTCTCGAACTTGTGCGTGGACGGTTGCTGGAACGCGTCATTACCGTAGTTGTATCCCGAATAGCTGCAATGCAGCCCCGGTCCACAATCGCTCGGCGCTGCCGCGGCCGGCGCCGCGAGTGCGAAAACACCTGCGCCCCCGAGAGCGATCGCGACGAGAGAACTCGTCACTTTTCGCCGCAACCTATTCATGTGCACCACAATTACCCCCCGGCTAGTGATAGATATCATCGATCGGCGCGACCGATCTTTCGACGATAAACTGACCTCGAGCGAGCAAGCAATATTTAGCGACGCGCCGACCCTCCCCATCCGCGCCAGTCGCGGTCTCCTTCGCCGCGCACGGGGCCCATCATGAGTGTCGCATCCGATTCGACGTCACCGAACCGTTCCTCTTCGCGCTGATTCAGCCCGGTGGCGAGCCCATCGGTCGAAACGGAGAGCTCACTGAACACGGAGCCCCTGCGTGCTCCTCATGGAGTGCGGGCGCGATCAGGACATCTCGTCGCAGTCAGTGCGTGTACTCCATCAGCTCGACCCCGAGCACGCGGAACGCGTCGTGCGCCCGCAGCCGGTGCGTGATCGAGAGGTCGTCGAAGCACACGATCAGGGAGTAGGCCACACCGGCGCGCGGACCCGCGAGCACGCCGGCCTCGGCGCGCACGCCCCGGTCGCGGCCGGTCTTGTTGATGAACAGCAGGCCGTGGGCGTCGTGATCGTGGGCGAACGGGTCGAGGCCCGTCGCGGCCGCCACGAGGCTGAGGTCCTGGTTGAGGCTCAGCCATTCCGAGACCTGGGCGCTGACGGCAGCCCCGACGACCTGCGAGTTCACGAGCGCCGAGAAGAGACCGGCGAACTCCCGCGCCGAGCCGACGGCGACCTGCGGCGCGTCGTCGGGCCCCCGTTCGTCGCGGAACCGGTCGAGCAGCGCCGTGCGGCGCAGGCCCAGCTCCTCGATGCGGTGCCGCACGCGGTCGTGGCCTACGCGGGTGAGCAGCGCGTTGACCGCGATGGGATCGCCGGCCGTCGCCGCGAGCACCGCGAGGTCTTCGAGCGGCAGCGCGGGGGCATGCAGATGACGCCACACGCCCGAGGTCGAGACCGAGTCGACGGCGGACCGGTCGACGATCTCGAGCGGGTCGAGCGCACCCGACTCGAAGGCTGCCGCGACCTCGATCAGCAGCGGGACGACGCCGAGACCCGCCACCGGCATCGTGACGTGGTCGTCGCCGGCCAGCACGTGCACATGGCTGTCGAGATCGACGACGTGCACCGACACCTGAGCGCCGGCATCGGCGAGCTGCTCGAGTGCCCGGAGCGTCGACGTGAAAGATCTGCGCCCCTCGGCAGCGCGTCGGGGCAGGCGGCGCCCCGCTCGCTGGGAGCGGCGCAGCGAGGTCAGGGGAGGCCCATCGAGAGGCTCGGGAGCGCCCACGCGTGATCCTTAAAGGGGGGTCGGATTGGCGGGATGCCGGGGGCTGGCGGCCCACAGCACGGATATCGTAACCCCCGGGGGTGAGGATGCCCTACAGACGACGGTGATCGGTCATCAGAACGTCACATGCCGGACGCCGGGGCACCCCCTCCGGGGCGGACCGGTCGCGCAGAACCTCGCGACCCGGAGTCACCAGATGGTGACGCGGGCCTCCGTCGGCAGCCACAGCGTGTCGCTCTCCGTCACACCGAACGCCTCGTAGAACGCGTCGATGTTCCGCACGATCTGGTTGCAGCGGAACTCGTTGGGCGAGTGCGGATCGATCGTCAGCAGGCGCAGCGTCTCGGCCTCCCGACTCTTCTGCTGCCACACCTGCGCCCACGACAGCAGCAGCCGCTGCACCCCGGTGAGACCGTCGATGACCGGCGCCTCCGCTCCCCCGAGCGACAGCTCGTAGGCCTTGAGCGCGATGCCGAGACCGCCGAGGTCGCCGATGTTCTCGCCGATGGTCAGAGCGCCGTTCACGTGGTGCTCCGCGTCGAGACCCTCGGGCACGAGCTCGTCGTACTGCGAGATCAGCGCCGCGGTGCGCTCCTCGAACGCCGCGCGATCGGCATCCGTCCACCAGTCCTCGAGCTTGCCGTCGCCGCCGTACCGGCTGCCCTGGTCGTCGAAGCCATGGCCGATCTCGTGTCCGATCACGGCGCCGATCCCCCCGTAGTTCGCCGCCGCGTCGCGCGAGGCGTCGAAGAACGGGTACTGCAGGATCGCCGCCGGGAACACGATCTCGTTCATGAGCGGGTTGTAGTACGCGTTGACCATCTGGGGTGGCATGTACCACTCGGTGCGGTCGATGGGCTTGCCGACCTTGTCGACGTTGCGGTCGTGCTCGAACATCGCCGCACGACGGACGTTGCCGAACAGGTCGTCGCGATCGATCGTGAGCGTCGAGTAGTCGCGCCAGACCTCGGGGTGACCGATCTTCGGCGTGAAGGCGTCGAGCTTGGCGAGAGCGCGCTCGCGCGTCTCCGCGGTCATCCACTCGAGGTCGGTGATGCTCTGCCGGTACGCCTCGATGAGGTTCGCGACGAGCTCGTCCATCGCGGCCTTCGCCGTCGGCGGATAGTGGCGCTCGACGTAGACCTTGCCGATCGCCTCGCCCAGCGCCCCCTCCGTGACCGAGACGCCGCGCTTCCACCGCTCGCGGATCGTCGGCACGCCGGTGAGCTCGGTGCCGTAGAAGGAGAAGTTCTCCTGCACGATCTCGTCGGTCAGGTAGGGTGCGGCCGCGTGCACGACCTGCGCGCGCAGCCAGGCCTTCCAGTCGTCGAGGCGGTCGGCGGTGAGCAGGGTGCCGAGCCCCTCCAGGAAGCTGGGCTGGTAGACGACGGCCTCTGCGAACGCGTCGGGGTTCGTCGGCGCCACGGCCTCGCGCCAGGGAGTGAGGTCGACGCCCACCAGCGACTGGATCTCCTCCCAGGTCTTGAGGTTGTAGGTCGCGACCGCATCGCGACTGCGCACGTTGTCCCAGTGGTGAGTCGCGAGCTCGCCCTCCAGAGCGATGGAGCGGTCGGCCTGCGTCGCGGCATCCTGGACCCCGGCCAGGGCGAGGAGGCGCTCGAGGTGGGCCCGGTAGGCCGCGCGCGTTCCCTCGAAGGTGTCGAGCCGGTAGTAGCTCTCGTCGGGCAGCGAGAGTCCCGACTGCACGAGGAACGGCACATACCGCTCGGGGTTGCCGGGGTCGGGCTCGATGTAGAGGCCGATCAGGTGGGCACGACCGTCGCGGTCGTACTCGCCGACGGTGCGGAGGAACGCGGGGATGCCGTCGATCGCGTCGATCTGCGCGAGCGTGTCGGCCAGGGGCGAGACACCGGCCGCGGCGATGCGCTCGGTGTCCATGAAGCTCGCGAAGAGGTCGCCGATCTTCCGGGCGAGGGTGCCGTCCTCGGCATCCTGCGACTCCTCGATGATGGTGCGCACGTCTTTCTCGGCCTGCTCGGCGAGGAGGTGGAACGAGCCCCACCGCGCCTTGTCGCCGGGGATCTCGGTGCGCGCGAGCCACGCTCCGTTGACGTGGCGGTACAGATCGTCCTGCGGACGGATGTCGGAGCTGAACTCGGAGGTCTCAAGGCCAGAGGGAAGCACGTCGGTCATGCGAACAGCCTATGCGGGCCTCCGACATCGGCGGCGGTGCGTGTCTCAGTCGCGCGGTTCGGCCTTGCGGCGCAGGCGGAAACGCCTGCGCCGCGGCTCATCGACCGACGGGGCGGATGCTGCGGCGGAGCGTGCAGCGCGTCGCTCGCGCCACGCCGCCACTTCGGCCTCGACGTCGCGCGTGGCCGTGACCACGGGTGGGCCGCCCTGCAACTGGCGGCGCGCCTCGATCACCCTGCGGTTGAAGTCCTCGAGCACGGAGCGCACGTCGTCCTCGCGTCCGAGCAGGTCGAGATGGGAGTCGAGCTCGCGATCCTCGGTGCGGAGCATGATCGCGGGCGGGCCGAGCCCGGTGAGGTTCTCGGTCTCGATCTTGCGACGGATCCACCAGTCCGGGTCGTGGTGCGCCCCCAGCCCCTCGATCGGCTTGCCCGCACCGGGCAGGTCGTCGAAGTCGCCGCGGCGGATCGCGACCTGGATCGCCGACTCGATGAAAGCCGCCCGGTCGACGGCCGCGGCGGCGCCGGGAGTCGTGGCGACGCGGGACTCCTCGTCCCCCTCGTCGGCCTGCCTCTGCGCGCGGTATCTCGCCGCGGCCTCGCGTGGATCGGTCATGGCGCACCTCCGTGCCTCCGGTCCTTCCACCCTAGGACGCAGAGCACGCGCGCGGGCCCGGCGTCGGCGTCACCCCATAGGCTCGGAGGATGACCGGGCGCACCCTCAACCGCGAGATCCTGCGGCTCGCCGTCCCCGCGCTCGGAGCGCTGATCGCGGAGCCCGCGTTCCTCATCGTGGATGCCGCACTCGTCGGCCACCTCGGGACCACACCGCTCGCCGGTCTCGGCATCGCCGGGGCCGTCCTGCAGACGATCGTCGGTCTCATGGTCTTCCTGGCCTACTCGACGACCCCCGCCGTCGCCCGCCACTTCGGTGCCGGGCGCCCTGGCGACGCGGTGTCGGTCGGTGTGAACGGCATGTGGCTCGCGCTCGCCCTCGGCGCGGTGCTCGCCGCCGCGGGAGCTGCCTCCTCGCCGTGGCTCGTGTCGCTCTTCGGCGCGAGCGAGGCCGTGTCGGAACAGGCAGGCGCGTACCTCGTCGTGTCGATGTGGGGTCTCCCGGCGATGCTGATCGTGTTCGCCGCGACCGGTCTGCTGCGCGGGATGCAGGACACGGTGACACCCCTCTGGATCGCCGGTCTCGGCTTCGGCGCCAACGCGCTGCTCAACGTCGTGTTCATCTACGGCCTGGGCTGGGGCATCGCCGGGTCGGCTGCCGGTACCGTCGTGGCACAGTGGGGCATGGTCGGCGCGTACGTGTTGGTCGTCCGACGGCTGGCCGCGAGGCACCGGGCGTCACTGCGCGTGCAGCGCGAGGGTCTCGGACGCACGGCGCGCTCGGGCGGCTGGCTGTTCGTGCGCACCGTGAGCCTGCGCGTCGCGCTGCTCGCGACGGTCGCCGTGGCGACCGGGATCGGCACATCGGAGCTCGCGGGCTGGCAGATCGTCTTCACGATCTTCTCCGCGGCCGCCTTCGCCCTCGACGCCCTGGCCATCGCCGCACAGGCCCTCATCGGCAAGGAGCTCGGTGCCGGCGACGAGCAGCAGGTGCACCGGGTGCTGCAGCGCACGGTCGCGTGGGGTGTGTGGTTCGGCGTCATCGTCGGCGCGGTCATCGCGGCGCTCTCGGGGGTGCTGGGCATCGTGTTCACGGGCGACACGGCGATCGCGAGGCTGGTGCAGCCCGCCCTCCTCGTGCTCGCGGTGGCGCAGCCCATTGCCGGCGTGGTGTTCGTGCTCGACGGCGTGCTGATGGGGGCGGACGACGCCCGGTACCTGGCGATCGCCGGCGGGCTGAACCTCGTGCCCTTCCTTCCCGCGCTGTGGATCATCGCCGCGACCGGAGTGGACGGCGCGGCCGGGCTGATCTGGCTGGCCGTCGCGTTCTTCGGTGTGTACCTGCTCGCCCGCCTCGCGACTCTCGGGTGGCGCGTGCGCTCAGGCCGCTGGGTGGCCGCGGGCGGCTGATCCCTCGGCTGTCCCCTCCTGCACATGTCTCCGGCGGAAAACGCTGTTCACAGAACCCGAAGTTTTCCGGGATACAGCGTCCGCACGGCTCGCGCCGCCCCGCATCATCGAGGGACACTGAAGGGATGCTGGGGATGAACGAACCACAGGTGTGGACACTGATCGGCGTCTTCGCTGCGGGGATGTGCGGCACGATCACTCTGGTCGTGACGATGTTCGCGCACATCATGAAAACGGAGTTCGCGAGCGTGCGGAACGAGTTCTCGAGCGAGTTCGCGAGCGTGCGCACCGAGATCGCGAGCGTGCGCACGGAGATGGCTCTCGGCTTCGAGGCCGTTCGCACGGAGTTCCGTGCCGTGCACGGCCGCATCGACGCCCTGGATCGCGACGTCAACGCGATCTATCGTCACCTCTTCGGCATCGACCGCGGGTGACCCCGCTGCGCGCCTCGCTCAGTCCGCGTGCCTCCGGCACCACTCGTACATGATGACGGCGGCCGCGGCACTCGCGTTGATCGACCGCGTGGAACCGTACTGGGTGATCTCGACGTGAGCGGATGCCGCGGCGAGCGCCTCCGCCGACAGCCCAGGCCCCTCCTGCCCGAACAACAGCACGCACCGCGAAGGGAGGTCGGCACGGTCGACCGGCACCGCGCCCTCCACGTTGTCGACCGCGATGATCGGGAGCTCCTGCGTGCGCGCCCATGCGGCGAACCCCTCGACGTCGACATGGTGCACGACGTGCTGGTAGCGGTCGGTGACCATGGCTCCGCGCTTGTTCCAGCGACGCCGACCGATGATGTGCACCGTGTCGGCGAGGAACGCGTTCGCGCTGCGCACGATCGACCCGATGTTCATGTCGTGCTGCCAGTTCTCGATCGCGACGTGGAACGGGTGTCGGTGCGTGTCGAGGTCGGCGACGATTGCCTCCATGCGCCAATAGCGGTACCGGTCGACGACGTTTCGCGTGTCGCCGGTGGCGAGCAGTTCGTGGTCGTACTGTGCTCCCTCCGGCCATGCGCCCTCTCCCCCTGGCCAGGGACCGACGCCGTAGCCCGGCTGGGGTGAGACCGCTTCACCGTCGGTCGCTCCGCGTGGCACGGGGTGCTCGGAGAGGGGCTGCTCGTCCATTCCGTCAGGGTATCCCGCGTCTCTCGCACTCATATTTAGGTACACCGAAATTTCGGCTAGGATTTCGGCATGCCGAAAAATGACGTGCTCGCGACGCCGACGTCTCACGTGGCCCCGACTCGCAGCCTGTGGCTGCTGGGCCCCGCCCTCGTCGCCGGGGTGGCCTACCTCGACCCGGGGAATGTCGCCAGCAACATGACGGCGGGCGCCCAGTACGGCTATCTGCTGGTCTGGATCGTCGTCGTCGGCAACGTCATGGCCTGGCTCATCCAGTACCTCTCGGCGAAGCTCGGCGTCGTGACGGGTCAGAGCCTGCCGCAGGTGCTCGGCGCACGCATCCGGCGCCCCTGGGCCCGCCGTGCGTACTGGCTGCAGGCCGAGCTCGTCGCGATGGCGACCGATCTCGCCGAGGTCATCGGGGGCGCGGTCGCGCTCAATCTCCTGTTCGACGTGCCGCTGCTCCTCGGCGGAGTCATCACCGGCGCCGTCTCGATGATCCTGCTCGCCGTGCAGAGCCGTCGCGGCCCCCGTCCGTTCGAGTTCGTCATCATCGGCCTCATGGCGATCATCACCGTGGGGTTCGTCGCGGGCCTCTTCATCGCCCCGCCCGACCCGTCCGGGGTCGTCGGCGGTCTCGTTCCGCGCTTCGAGGACACCGGGTCGGTGCTCCTCGCCGCGTCCATCCTCGGGGCGACCATCATGCCGCACGCGATCTACGCCCACTCGTCACTCACCCGCGACCGCTTCGGGTCCGCCACCGCGCACGCGCCGACCGAGGCGGCGCGCACCGAGACCTCGCGCATCCGCCGGCTGCTCACTGCGACCCGGTGGGACGTCTCGATCGCGATGCTCATCGCCGGATCGGTGAACCTCAGCATCCTGCTGCTGGCCGCGGCGAATCTCGCCGGCGTGGAGGGGACCGATTCGCTCGAAGGAGCGCACGCCGCTCTCGCCGCCGGTCTCGGCCCGGTCGTCGCGACCTTCTTCGCGGTCGGCCTGCTCGCCTCGGGCCTCGCCTCGACCTCAGTAGGCGCCTACGCTGGCGCCGAGATCATGCACGGCCTGCTGCGCGTGCGGATCCCGCTCCTCGCCCGACGGCTCGTGACGCTGATCCCGGCGCTCGCGATCCTCGGAGCCGGCGTCGACCCGACGCTCGCCCTCGTGCTGAGCCAGGTCGTGCTGTCGTTCGGCATCCCGTTCGCGCTCATCCCGCTCGTGGCACTGACCGCCCAGAAGCGCACGCTCGGCGCGTGGGCGAACCGGGCGTGGACGACAGCCGCCGGCGTGACCGCCTCCGTTCTGCTCATCGCACTCAACGGCGCGCTGCTCTGGCTGGTGCTCACCGGGGCCTGAGCCGTCGACAGCGCAGAGGAGAGCAGAGGAGCCTGGCGACTCGCCGCCGACGATTAGGCTCGATGACATGTCTGCCGATTCCGCGCGCCGCACCGTCCGCATCCTCACCTGGATCGGACTCGCGACCGGCATCATCGGCGGTCTGCTCGTCGCCTTCCCGAAGGTGCTGCCCGTCGGCGGCCCGTGGGTGCAGCTCGCGCTCGGCGTCGCGACGCTCGTGCTCGCCTTCCGCGCGCGCAAGATCGGGATCGCCGAGGTCGAGGGCTTCGACGGGCGACTCTCCCTGTTCGCGGCGCTGCTCGGGTTCCTCGTGGTGTTCTTCGCGGGTCAGGTGGCCTTCGGCATCCTCGTCGCGGTCGCCAATCCCTGACCTCTGAGCGCCCGAACCGCCTCGCCTAAGCTGGAGCGGTGGCATCCCCGGCAGCAGACGACTACCTGAAGACGGTCTACGCGCACACCGAATGGCAGGACGCGCCGATCACCCCGTCGGTGCTCGCGGCGAAGCTCGGCATCGCACCGTCGTCGGTCACGGAGATGGTGAAGAAGCTCGCCGCCGCCGGTCTCGTCTCACACGTCCCGTACGGGGCGGTGCGATTGACGGATGCCGGGACGCAGCGAGCCCTCGCCATGGTGCGGCGTCACCGGCTGATCGAGACGTGGCTCGTGCAGGAGTTCGGCTACGGCTGGGACGAGGTGCACGACGAGGCCGAGGTGCTCGAGCACACCATCAGCGACCGCCTGCTCGAAGGCATCGACGAGCGCCTCGGACGCCCGCGGTTCGATCCGCACGGCGACGCGATCCCGGATGCGGACGGCAAGGTCGACCGGGAGCCGTTCGTGCTGCTCGCCGACGCTCCGGCCGGTCACACCGGTCGCGTGCTGCGCGTCGACGATCGCGACCCCGCGCTGCTGCGCACCCTCGATTCGCTGGGTCTGGTCGTGGCGGCGACAGTCGAGACGACGGCATCCGGCGTCCGGCTCGACGGCGGCGACGTCGAGCTCCCCGATGGAGCAGCCGACGTCGTCTGGCTGACCGCCTAGCACCGGCACGGACCGCCAGCAGACTGTCACCTCGGGGCAACACTCGCCCAATAGGCTGTGCACATGGGACACCGCGACGACATCGAGTGCTGGCTGACCGACATGGACGGCGTGCTCGTGCACGAGAACACCGCCATCCCCGGCGCCTCCGAGCTGCTCGCGGGATGGGAGCAGAACGAGATCCCCTACCTGGTGCTCACGAACAACTCGATCTTCACGGCGCGCGACCTGTCGGCACGGCTGCGGGCCAGCGGACTCGTCGTGCCCGAGGAGCGCATCTGGACCTCGGCTCTCGCCACGGCGGACTTCCTCAAGCAGCAGCTGCCCGGCGGCTCGGCGTTCGTGATCGGCGAGGCGGGCATCCTCACGGCCCTGCACGAGGCCGGGTTCATCATGACCGAGACGGCCCCCGACTTCGTCGTCGTCGGCGAGACGCGGAACTACTCCTTCGAGGCGATCACGAAGGCGATCCGGCACATCAACAACGGGTCGCGTTTCATCGTCACGAACCCCGATGCGACCGGCCCGTCAGCCGACGGCGTGCTGCCGGCGACCGGTGCGATCGCGGCGCTCATCACGAAGGCGACGGGCAAGGAGCCCTACGTCGTCGGCAAGCCCAACCCGATGATGTTCCGGTCTGCCCTGAACAAGATCGGCGCCCACTCGAAGAAGACCGGCATGATCGGCGACCGCATGGACACCGACATCGTCGCGGGCATCGAGGCCGGCCTGCACACCGTGCTCGTGATGACGGGCATCAGCGACGAGGCGGAGATCCAGAAGTACCCGTTCCGTCCGGACGAGGTCGTCGACTCGGTCGCCGACCTGCTGCCCACGGTCACCGAGTCGATTCCGACGCTCGACGAGGACTGACATGGGCGCGCTCGACGACGGCGAACGGATCTCGGCGGCGGATGCCGCGGCCTGGCGCGCCTGGCTCGAGCAGAACCACGAGCGCACGGCGGGCGTCTGGCTGCTCAGCGTGCGAGGCCGCTCGACGGGCGTGGGCTACGACGACGCCGTCCGGCAGGCGCTGTGCTTCGGCTGGATCGACGGTCCGGTGCGCACCTTCGACGACACGACCGTCGGACAGTGGTTCAGTCCACGCCGACGCGGCAGTGGATGGGCGGCGACGAACAAGGCGCGCATCGCCGAGCTCGAGGCAGCGGGGCAGATGGCGGCGGCGGGGATCCGCGTGCTCGAGGCTGCGCGCGCCGACGGGTCGTGGACCGTGCTCGACGGCCCGGAGGCGGGCATCGAGCCGCCGGAGCTCGCGGCAGCTCTGGATGCGGTGCCTGCGGCGCGCGAGAACTGGGATGCGTTCCCGAAGTCCGTGAAGAAGTTCGGCCTCACGCACATCGCGATGGCGAAGCGACCGGATACCCGTGCAGCTCGCATCGCCAAGATCGTCGCCGACGCGGCGGAGGGGAAGCGCCCGTGAACCAGTCCGACCTGCTCTTCCTGACCATCATCGCGATCATGTCGACATCGCTCGTCGTGCTCGTCGTGCAGTTCGTGCGCTCCCGCCGCCGCGGACCGGGTGCCGGCGAGGGCGACGGCCGCGCCGGCTGGTGGGAAGGCCCCTGGGACGACGACGACCGCAGGCGCTGACCCGACGGCCTGCGCGACTCAGCTCAGGGTGAGACTCCGCACCGTCTCCACCGGCTCCGGCATCCGCAGCGGACCGCGACCCGGTGTGATCGTGCCGAGGATGCGCGCATCGCGCGCGCCCGTCCCTCCCGGCGTCACCGCAGCCACGCCGTGCATCGTGCACCAGCCGATGAGAGCGAACAGGATCGCCTCCTTGCTGTCGACGGGCGCCCCGAGCTCGTCGGCGAGCACGATCTCGACACCCGGCAGCGCGTCGCGCAGCCCCTGCAGCAGGAGCGGGTTGTGGCAGCCGCCACCTGACACGGCGAGGAACCCGATGCCTGCGGCGCGGACGTCCTGCGCGACCGTGCGCACCGTGAGCTCTGTGAGCGTGCGCACGAGGTCGGGTGCGGAGATCTCGCGCCCCTGCCGGCGCGCGTCGTCGACGTGGGCACGCACGTAGTCGAGGTGGAAGTGCTCCTTGCCCGTGCTCTTCGGCGCCGGGAGCGCGTAGTACGGGTCCGCGAGCAGCGCGGCGAGGAGTGGGTCGTCGACCGTTCCCCTTCGCGCGATCGCGGCGTCCGCGTCGTAGCCACGCGAGTCGAGTCCCTCGGCGACGACGACCGCGTCCACGAGCGCGTTGGCGGGTCCGATGTCGTAGGCGACGAGACCGTCTGGTCCGACCACGGTCATGTTCGCGATGCCTCCGAGGTTCACGGCGGCCGAGACACCCGCACGGTCCCGGAGCAGCAGCTCGTCGAGGAACGATACGAGCGGTGCGCCGTGCCCGCCGACCGTGATGTCGCGGATGCGGACGTCCGACACGACCGGAGCACCGACGCGCTCGGCGATCCAGGCCGCCTGGCCGATCTGCAGGGTGCCGAGCGCATGGTCGCCGTCGACCCAGTGATAGACCGTCTGGCCGTGCGTGCACACGGCATCGACTCCGCCGACGGCCTCGGATGCGGTTGCGGCGACCTCGGCGAACGCCTGGCCGATCAGCGTGTCGAGCTCGCACACCTCGGCCAGCGTGGTCTGCGCGGGAGGGAGGGCGGCCACGAGGCGGGTCCGGAGAGCGGATTCGTACGGCACGCTGTCTTCGTGCAGCACAGTGCCGTGCAGCGCTCCCCCCTCCTCGCGGAAGTCGACGACGGTCACGTCGATCCCGTCGTGCGAGGTGCCGGAGAGCAGTCCGAGTACGCGCATGAGTGTCCTTCCGCTGCGTGAGTGGCGTGATCCGAGCCTACGTGGAATTTGTTAGGGATGTAGACGGAACGCCGCGGCCTCTTCTGCACGTGCCTGGCTCATCCTGGGTTCTCCCCCGCTCGGGCAGACGAGCGGTCGGGCCGGACGAGCGGTCACCGGGGGCCAGCTAGCATTCTGCGAAACCCGCCAGGGCCCCGTCAGAATAGGAGCATGTTCGTGTCCGCAGAGATCATCGCGGTCGTGCTCAGCGCGGTCGGCATCGTGGTGACGCTCGGCGCGAGCATGTTCGTAGGCTTCGCGTGGTGCGTGCGTCGGACGGATGCTGTCGAACGCAGGCTCAACGACCGGATCGACGCGGTGGGACATGAGACAACAGAAGTGAAGATCGCCGTCGCCCGCCTCGAAGGTCCGGTGCCGCGTCTGCTGACGCGCGCCCGCTGACCGGCGCTCCGAGAGGGCGCGCGCCTCAGCGCAGCACGAGGGCGGCCGCACCGATGAGCGGCCCCTCGTCGCCCAGTCCCGACCGCACCACGCGGGTGCGACGGGAGTACTCGTGCGCGGCGCTCGCGGTCAGGGCTTCCTGCACGAGGTCGATGTAGTCGGCCGACACCCGGGAGAACCCGCCGCCGATCGCGACGACGTCGAGGTCGACCAGGGTGGCCGCATCGGCCAGCGCCTGTCCGACGGCCGTGGCCGATCGCTCGATCGCCGCCCGAGCGACCGCAACACCCGCCGCGGCATCCCTGGCGAGGTCTTCTCCCGTCGATCCCGTCCAGCCCTGCTGCTGCGCCCACGCGGCGCTGGCCGGTCCGGAGGCGATCTCCTCGAGCGTGAGTCCGCCCTCGCGGCGAACCTGGCCGAGGTGACCGGCGTTACCGGTCGCACCCGGGATGTAGGCCCCGCCCACGACGAAGCCGCCGCCGACGCCGGTCGACACGACGATCGACAGCGACGCTCCGGCGCCCTGCGTCGCTCCGAGCCATGACTCAGCGAGTGCGAGGGCGCCGCCGTCGTGGCCGAGCACCGTGCGCACGTCGGTTCCGCGGATCGCCGACGCGGCGGTGTGCACGGAGGCCGCGAGACCGTAGCCACGCGCGAGCGGCATGTTCACGGGGAGGATGGCACCGGCGGCGCGGTCGATGGGTCCGGCGCTGCCGACTCCGGCGCCGACGAGCTCGGCATCCGCCGGCAGCGGCGCGAGGGCCCGCGACACGACGGCTGCGACCGCGAGATCGAGCGACGCGAACGTCGCTTCACGGCCGGTCGCCTGGCGGCTTCGGCTGCCGTCGAGGAGCGTGCCGTCCTCGCGGACGAGCGCGGCCTCCATCTTCGTGCCGCCGATGTCGACGGCGAGTGCGTAGCGGGTCACTGGGGGTCGAGTCCGAGGTCGTCGAGGTCGAAGGCCGCTCGCCATTCGAGCCCTTCGGCTTCGATGGCGGCCTGCGCACCGGTCTTGCGGTCGACGATCACGGCGACCGCGACCACCTCGGCGCCCTCCTTGCGGAGCGCCTCGACCGCTTTGAGCGCGGACTGCCCGGTGGTCGACGTGTCCTCGAGCACGACGACGCGCTTGCCCTTCACCTCGGCGCCCTCGATCTGGCGGCCGCGGCCGTGGTCCTTCGGCTCTTTACGGACGACGAAGGCGTCGAGCGGGCGCTCGGTCGCGACGGAGGCGTGCAGCACCGAGTTCGCGATCGGGTCGGCGCCGAGCGTGAGTCCGCCGACGGCCGTGACGTCGAGATCGGCGATCAGGTCGAGCATGACCCGCCCGATGGCCGGCGCGGCGCGATGGTCGAGCGTGAGTTTGCGCATGTCGACGTAGTACGTCGCCTTCTTGCCGCTGGAGAGGGTGAAGTCGCCGTGGAACACCGCCTCGTCGGTGATGAGATCGAGGAGTGTCTGGCGGTCTGCGTCGAGTGCGGTCACGGCATCCAGTGTAGGAGGCACGCCCTAGGCTTGACGCATGCGCTTGGCCACCTGGAACGTCAACTCCATCCGCACCCGCGTGACCCGCACCGTCGAGTTCGCCGTCCGGGAAGACATCGACGTGCTGGCGATGCAGGAGATCAAGTGCAAGCCGGAGCAGTTCCCCTACGGCCCGTTCGAGGATGCCGGCTACCACGTCGAGGTGCACGGGTTGAACCAGTGGAACGGCGTCGCGATCGCCAGCCGCCTGCCGATCACCGACGTGCGCACGGCCTTCGACGGGATGCCGGGCTTCGCGAAGGGACACGAGGGACCGGATGCTCCGCTCGAGGCCCGCGCGCTGGGCGTGCTCGTCGACGGCGTTCGCGTGTGGAGCCTGTACGTGCCCAACGGCCGGTCGCTGGGCGACCCGCACTACGCGTACAAGCTGCACTGGCTCGAGGAGCTCAAGAAGTCGACGGCCGCCGAGCTGGCCGCCGATCCCGATCTGCCGCTCGCCCTCGTCGGCGACTTCAACATCATCCCCTTCGACGCCGACAACGGCGACCCCGACATCGTCGAGGGCGTCTCCACGCACGTCTCCCCGCCCGAGCGCGCCGCCTTCTTCGCCCTCGCCGAGGCGGGCGTGACCGACGTCGTGCGGCCGCTGCTGCCCGAGGGCTACACGTACTGGGACTACCAGCGCCTCAAGTTCCCGCGCAACGAGGGCATCCGCATCGACTTCATCCTCGGCTCGAAGACGCTGGCCGATGCGGTCACCGGCGCGTCGATCCACCGCGAGGAGCGGAAGGGCGAGCAGCCGAGCGACCACGTGCCCGTCGTCGTCGAGCTCGACAACAGCCGCCTCGGAACGGGCGCCCCGGATGACGACGACGACCTCCCGATGATCTTCTCGTGACAGTCGCGTGACCCTGCGCCTGATCGCGACCGATCTCGACGGCACGCTGCTCACATCCGCCTCAGAGGTGAGCGCCCGCACGAGGGCGGCTCTCGATGCGGCGCGGGAGCGCGGCATCCACGTCGTCCCTGTGACCGCCCGTCAGCCGATCGGCCTGCGGGCGATCGCGTCCGGCGCAGGCTTCGACGGCTGGGCGCTGTGCAGCAACGGGGCGTATGCGACGCACCTCACCGAGGGCAGGATGCTGTTCGCCGAGGAGCTGCCGGCCGAGACGATACGGACGCTGGCTCAGGCGCTGGGCGACAGCATCCCCGATCTGCTCTTCGCGAGTGTGCGAGAGGGCGGAGAGACGTTCGTGGCCCAGCACGGCTACGCCGCCGTCGCCGATCTGTCCGACCACAAGCGCGACCCCGGCACGATGGGCGGCGTGGATCTTGACGAGGTACTCGCGGCACCGAGTCTGAAACTCGTGATCCGGCATCCGGAGCTCGCACCTCCCGTGCTGTTCGAGGCGCTCCGGGACCTCGGGCTCACCGGTTTCGAGGCCACTCTGTCCGGAGCGCCGTTCGTCGAGGTCATGGCGGAGGGCGTCACGAAGGCCACCGGTCTCGCGCGCCTCTGCGAGCACCTCGCGATCGACCGTGCCGAGGTCGTGGCCTTCGGCGACGCGCTCAACGACGTCGAGATGCTGCACTGGGCGGGGCACGGCGTCGCGATGGCGAACGCCCAGGATGCCGTGAAGGATGCCGCTGACGAGACGACCGCGTCGAACGACGACGACGGCGTCGCCCGGGTGATCGAGCGGATGCTGGCCTGAGACCGGCCGCGCTCGGCCGATGAACACTGGTGGGATCAGTCCTCGAAGGTGTCGACCTGCGGCGTCCGCTCGGTGCGACCGTAGCGGAGCAGCGTCACGCCCTCGGCATCCGTCACGGGAGGTTCGAGCAGTTCCAGCACCGAGGGCAGGGCGCCGTCATCGAAGACCTTCTTGCCGGCCCCGAGCAGGATCGGGTACACCCAGAGGTTGAGCTGGTCGAACAGGCCCTCGGCGAGAAGGGTGTGCACGAAGTCGATGCTGCCGATCACGTGCACCTCGCGGTGACGGGCGCGCAGATCGGCGATCTCCGCCGCCAGGTCGGCACCCACGCGAGAGCTCCCCTGCCACTCGAGCGCGAGGTCGGCGTCGCGCGACGCGACGTACTTGGGCACCCGGTCGAACAGCTGTCCGATCTCGCCGGACGGCCCGTCGGTGTGGTGCGGCCAGTACGCCGCGAAGATGTCGTAGGTGCGGCGACCGAGCAGCAGAGCGTCGAGACCCTCCATGCCCTTCGTGATCTCGGGACCGACGCCCGACGACGGGTAGCCGGCCTGCCAGCCGCTGAAGGCGAAGCCGCCCGACGTGTCCTCCCCCACACCGCCCGGGCCCTGGGCCACGCCGTCGAGAGTCGAGAAGAGGTCGATGAGAATGCGTCCGGTCATGATGGTGCTCCTTTGCACGAGGGAACAGCGGAACTACACGGTGAGGGCTGCGCCGAGCGGCGCGATGTGGAACGTGCGCGCGAACGACTCGAGGTGCGAGACGTCGCCGCGTACGACGGCGAGCACGTCCTGCGCGATCGCTTCATCCGGCGTGATCTCGCCGGCTATCAGACGACGGATGCCGGGGCCGGCGACGATCACGGCATCCGGCTCTCCCTCCGGCTGGCGTCCGTCGAGGGGTGGCCCGGGCGGAGCAGGTGGCGCGAGCTGCGCGACGACGAGATCACCGCCGCGCACCGACGCGCGGAGCGCGACCTCGCCGACGTGCAGCTCGTACTCCGCGTCGTCCGCGGCATCCGCCTGGAACGCCGTGCGCAGGGCCATGGTGAGCGAGTCGGGCGTGACGACGTCACCTTCCTGGGGGTCGCCCATGGTCTGGAAGCCCCAGCGCCCGAGCTCGAGGATGACCGACTCGAGCGCCTGCCCGTACGGTGTGAGCTCGTAGGCGAGACCGCGTCGCAGCGGGATGCGTCGAACGACACCGCCGTCCTGCAGCTCCGTGAGACGCGAGGAGAGGATGTTGGTGGGGATGCGCGGCAGGCCCTGCTTGAGATCGGTGTACCGACGGGGCCCGACGAGCAGATCACGGACGATGAGCAACGCCCACCGCTCCCCGATCAGCTCGACGGCCGTCGTGACCCCGCAGTACTGGCCGTAGCTGCGCGCCGCCATCAGGATGCGGCGTTCTGCTCCGCGGCGTGATCGACCACGTGGTCGGGACCGTTCTCGGCCGCCTCCGGTGTCATGTAGAGGAAGCCGAGCGAGTTGCCGTCGGGGTCGTCGAGGTCGCGGGAGTACATGAAGCCGTAGTCCTGGGCGGGCCGCGGCTCGACACCGCCGGCGGCGAGGCCCTTCTCGAGGATGGCGTCGACCTCGTCGCGCGAGTCGCGGCTGAACGAGACCGAGACCTGGACGACCTCGTTCGGGTCGGCGATCGGCTTGTCGGTGAAGGTCTGGAAGAACTCGCGCTTCAGGACCATGAAGTAGATGTCCTTCGACCAGACGACGCACGCGGCGTTCTCGTCGGTGAAGTTCGGATTGATCTCGCAGCCGAGAGCCGTGTAGAACGCCTTGGCACGCTCGAGATCGGTGGTGGGCAGGTTGACGAAGACGCTGGTCACGATGACTCCTTTGTCGTGGGTGATGATGCTCGATACTTGCAAAAAGCAAGCATGCTTGTCAAGAGCAAGTCAGCTGTCCCGAAAGCGTCTCGTCCCCACGGCAGCGAGCACGCCGGCGCCGGCCGTGAGAACGGCCACCACGCCGAGTCCGACTCCGGGAACGGATGCCGTCGCCACGGCCCCCGCGACCAGCGGGCCGCCCGCGTCGCCGAGCTCGCGTCCCAGCTCGGCACTGCCCATCGTGCGTCCCATGCGCTCCGGCGGGGTGGAGGCCGCGAGGTGCGAGAACGCCACGGGCGTCGCCGCCCCCACCCCGAGTCCGACGAGCAGGGCCGTCGCGATCAGCGCGGCGGGATGATCCGTGACCGCCGACAGCGCGATGCCGACAGCGATCAGAAGCAGCCCGCCGACCGTGCCGCCGCGCACCGAGACCCGCCCGCGGTCATGGGCCGATCCCACCAGGGGCTGCGCCACGCTCGACGCGATGGCCAGCACCGTGACGATCGCCATGCTCCACACGGTGTCGAGCCCGGCCTGGCGACCGAGCAGCGGCAGGAATCCGACCGCCACGGCGAGCGCCCCGGTCGTCGCCGCCAGCACGAGGGTCGGCACGAGGAAACCGGGCGCGACGAGCTCGCGTCCGAGGTCGACGAGGGTCACGCGCTTGCGCGGCAGCACAGGGACGTGCGGCACCGCGACCGCGACCCAGGCCGCAGCGACGAGGCCCAGCGCGGCGAGCGCCCAGAACAGCGCGGGGAGTCCGCCCCACACGACGAGCACAGCTCCGAGCAGCGGCCCGAGGGCGTAGCCGAGGCTCTTCCACGAGCCGTACCGGCCGAAGTACTTTCCGCGCGTGGCGTCGTCGGTGAGCCGCGCGACGGCCGCCGACGACGAGGGCGAGAAGGCCGATGCCGCCGCGCCCTGTCCGAAGCGCCCGATCACCAGCCCGACCATCCCCGGCACCACAGCGCCCACCACGGAGAACGCGGCGAAGGCCAGCAGACCGCCGATGATCACCGGCCGCACGCCGACGCGATCGCTCAGCGCGCCGAACAGCGGCTTGAGGAGCACCTCGGCGAGGTCGTACAGCGCGAGCGCGAAGCCGAAGGCGAGGAGCGTCCACCCGATGTCGTCGGTCTCGGCGCCGAGCGCGGCGGCGATGCCGTGCGCACCGAAGGCTGTGGTGAAACCGGCGAGGTACAGGGGGGCGAGTCGCGGCGCGGTGGTCACGCTCGATTGTCGCAGGCCGCGGGCATGATCCGTCTCGCGGGGGATGCCGCGGCATCCGCAGCCCCCGTACGGTGGGAGGATGCCCGCCGCGACGTTCACCCGCACGCCGAGCGCGCGCGAGCAGCGCGCCGACCTCGTGCTCGCCGCGATCATGTTCGTCGGCGCGATCCTCAGTGCCGCGCTGTCGACGATCTCCGAGATCTACGGCGACACGCGCGCGGAGCCGTGGACCGCCCTCGTGTACGCGGCGGTCATCACCGCGCCCCTCGCCCTCCGTCGCCGCTTCCCGGCCCCCGTGGCCGTGGTCGTCTGCCTCGCCTACTTCACCGCGGTCTCGCTCCAGGTGCCTGAGATCTACGTCGGGAACATCGCGATGTTCGTGGCTCTGTACACGGTCGGCGCGTGGATGAACGAACGACGGGCCGCGATGATCGTGCGCGTCGCGATCATCGTCGGCATGTTCGTCTGGCTGCTCGTCACGATGTACCGCGAGGCGATCGAGCAGGCCGATGAGGCCGAGGTCGCCGCCGGTCTGATGTCGCCGTACATCGCGTTCATGCTCATCCAGGTGCTGCTCAACGCGCTCTACTTCGGCGGGGCCTACTACTTCGGCGACCGCTCGTGGAACGCCGCGCAGGCCCGCGAGATCCTCGAGCTGCGCACGGCCGAACTCGAACGCGAGCGCGAGGTCACCGCCGCGCAGGCCGTGGCGCTCGACCGGGTGCGCATCGCCCGCGAGCTCCACGACGTCGTCGCACACCACGTCTCGGTGATGGGCGTGCAGGCCGGCGCCGCTCGGCTCGTGATCGATCAGGATCCGGAGAAGGCCCGCGGCATCCTGTCCGGGATCGAGGGGTCGGCGCGCGATGCGATCCATGAACTGCGACAGCTGCTGGAGACCCTTCGCACGCCCGGCGGCGACAGCACCGAGACCGCGTCGACCGTCACCCTCGACGACATCGCCGACCTGGCTCGGGCGTCGTCGGAGGCCGGCCTGCCCACCGACTACGCCGTGATCGGCGAGCCCGTCGCCGTCCCGTCGGTCGTCGCCGTGAACCTCTACCGCATCGCGCAGGAGTCGCTCACGAACGCCCGCCGGCACGCGGGCGTCGGCGCCACCGCAGACGTCAGGGTCCGCTACGACGCGGATGCCGTCGAGGTCGAGGTGGTCAACACCGGACGCACCGTCTCGGCCCTCCGCCCCGGGCTCGGCCAGCTCGGGATGCGGGAGCGCGCCGCCGCATCGGGCGGCACCCTCGAAGTGGCCCCGCGCAGCGCCGGCGGTCTGCGCGTACGGGCGCGGGTGCCGCTCGGCAGTCCTGTCGGGATCGTCGATCAGAACGCCGGCATCGATCGGAAGGACGCTCCGTCATGACCGCGGATCAGACCCGCGTGCTGCTCGTCGACGACCACGCGATGCTGCGCGCCGGCTTCCGCACCATCCTCGACAGCCAGCCCGACATCTCGGTGGTGGGCGAGGCGGCGACCGGCGCCGACGCGATCGCGCAGGCCAGGGCGCTGAGCCCCGACGTCATCACGATGGACGTGCAGATGCCCGACATGGACGGCATCGAGGCGACCCGCCGCATCGTCGCCGACCCGGGCGTCTCGGCCGCCATCGCGATCATCACCACGTTCGATCGCGACGACTACCTGTACCAGGCGCTGGATGCCGGAGCGAGCGGCTTCCTGCTCAAGAACGCCGGAGCCGAGGATCTCATCGCCGCGGTCCGGGCACTCGCGGCGGGAGACGGCATGCTCGCCCCGGAGGTCACGCGGAGGGTGCTGGCGCGGTTCGCCACGGCATCCGACTCGACGAGGCCTGCGGACACCGCCGCTCCGCGCCCCTCTTCCTCGGCGCCGGCCACCCCGGCACCTGCTCTCAGCGAGCCGCTCACCGACCGCGAGGCCGAGGTCCTCACGCTGCTCGCCGACGCCCGCACCAACTCCGAGATCGCGAGCGCGCTGTTCATCGGCGAGGCCACCGTGAAGACGCATGTCTCACGCATCCTGCAGAAGCTCGGCGCCAGGGACCGCGTGCAGGCGGTCGTGCTCGCCTACCGGCTCGGGCTCGCCTGACGGCATCCCGCTACTCTCGGAGGGTGACCGCCCGCTCGCCTCGATCCGACCAGCCCCGGTCCACCCTGGCCCGTCCGATCCTCGCAGGGGTCGTGACGGCACTGGTCGGCTTCACGAGCTCGTTCGCGGTCGTGCTCACCGGTCTCGGCGCGGTCGGCGCCTCCCCCGCCGAGGCGGCCAGCGGACTGCTCGCCCTGTGCCTCACGATGGGTCTCGCGTGCATCGTGCTCGCCTGGCGGTACCGCATGCCGATCACTGCCGCCTGGTCGACCCCCGGCGCAGCGCTCCTCGCGGCGACCGGCGCCGTCGAGGGCGGCTGGGCCGCGGCGGTCGGCGCGTTCCTCGTCGCCGCGGCGCTCATCCTGCTCACCGCACTCTGGCCTGCGCTCGGCGCGCTGATCGCCCGGATCCCGCCGTCCATCGCCCAGGCCATGCTCGCCGGCGTGCTGCTGCCGCTCTGTCTGGCTCCCGTCACCGGACTCGTCGCCAACCCCTGGGGAGTCGTCCCGGTCGTGGTGACGTGGCTCGTCTTCGCGCGTCTCGCACCCCGGTGGGCCGTGCCGCTCGCCTTCGTCGCGGCGGCCGTCGTCGTCGCGATCTCGCTCATCCAGGCCGGTGCGCCCGTGGATGCCGGTCTGCTGCTCCCCCGCGTGGAGCTCACCCCACCCGTCTTCACCGTCGGCGCGCTGGTCGGCATCGCTCTGCCGCTCTTCATCGTCACGATGGCCTCGCAGAACGTGCCGGGCATCGCCATCATGCGCAGCTTCGGCTATGAGGTGCCGTGGCGGCCCGCCATGCTCGTGACCGGCGTCGGCACCGCGGTGGGAGCCGCCGCCGGCGGACACGCGATCAACCTCGCCGCGATCAGCGCCGCGCTCGCGGCATCCCCCGAGGCCGACCCCGATCGCGAGCGCCGCTGGGTCGCGGGAGTGTCGACGGGCGCGTCCTACCTCGTGCTCGGCGCGTTCTCGGCGGCCTTCGCCGCGCTCGTGCTGCTGGCACCGGATGCCGTCATCCCGGCGGTCGCCGGGCTGGCGCTGTTCGGGGCTTTCGGCTCCTCGGTGCAGCAGGCCATCGATGACCCCGGCGAGCGCATCCCCGCCGTGGTCACGTTCCTCGTCGCGGCATCCGGCATCGCCGTGCTCGGGGTGAGCGCGGCGTTCTGGGCGCTCGTCGCCGGACTCCTCGTGCGCGGAGCGCTGCACGTCGGGCGCCGCGGCCCGGCGGGTTAGCGTGGACGCGTGACCCTTCCTCCGCCCGCCACCCCGCCCTCCCGCACGCCGGCCGGGTTCTTCGATGCCCGGGCGCTGACCGAGCCGGTGAACCCCGCCGAGGTCGACGAGTTCGCGCGGGCGCACCGACGGGCGAATCCGACGACCGCGGGGCAGATCGTCGCGTGGGTGTTCGTGATCGTTGCCCTGCTCCTGATCGTGCCGGTGGCCGGCGTGCTGCTCATGGGCATCGGATACGCGATCGGCAGGGACAGTGGTGTGCTGCTCGGCGGCCTCGTCGGTCTGCTCCTGTTGGGCGGTCTCAGCGTGGGGGTGATCGCGCTCGTGCGGCGGGCGAACCGGCAGCGCGCCCTCACCCGCTTCCGGCTGTCGCGCTTCGCCGCCGCGAACGCCATGACCTATCTCGACCGGATCGACGCACCGCCGCTGCCCGGGCTGATCTTCCAGGCCGGGTCGGGCCGGATGTCGACCGACGTCTTGCGCGGCACCGCTCCCCGGTTCGTCGAGTTCGGCAACTACCAGTACACGACGAGCAACGGCAAGCAGAGCCAGACCCACCGGTGGGGGTACGTCGCGGTGAAGCTCGATGTGCCGCTGCCGAACATCATCCTCGACGCGCTGGGGAACAACACCCTGGGCAGCAGCCTCGCCGCGGGATTCCGCCGCGACCAGCGGCTGTCGCTCGAGGGCGACTTCGACCGGTACTTCTCGCTGTACTGCCCCGAAGGCTACGAGGTCGACGCGCTGTACCTGTTCACCCCCGACGTGATGGCACGGTTCATCGATCACTCCGCCGAGCTTGACGTCGAGATCGTCGACGACTGGCTCTTCCTGTACACGAAGCGCGAGGCATCGACGCTCGATCCGGCCACCTGGGCGTGGCTGTTCGGGGCTGTCGGCGCGCTGCTCGTGAAGCTGGATCAGTGGGCTCGCTGGCGCGACGAGCGGCTGCGGGCGCAGGCGGCTCCGGCGGCGCTCGCCTCGCCGGCGCCCGGCGCGCCGGCGCTCCCCTTCACCGCTCCGGCGACGCTGCTCACTCCCCCTCCGGTCGGCGTCGCACCGCCCGGGCGACGTCTGCGTCGGCGCAGCCCGTGGATCATCGTGGGCATCGTGCTGGGCGCGATGTTCCTCGTGACGACGGCGCCGTTCGCCCTCGGCATCCTCGTGATGCTGACCTCGCGCTGAGCGCGCCGCTCCCCGGGGGAAGGTGGCGTCCGCCGCGCGGTGGACCGGCGCCGCCGACTCGCCACGACGATCCGCCGCACGGGGGATGCCGCGTCCCGCGCCCCCGCCCTAGCGTGAAGGGCATGACAGGACAGCTCGTACTCACCGGCATCACCAAGAGCTACGGCTCTCGGCGCGTGCTCGACGACGTCTCGTTCGAGGTGGCCCCCGGCCGCCTCACGGGTTTCGTCGGCGGCAACGGCGCAGGCAAGACCACCACCATGCGGATCGTCCTCGGGCTGCTCTCCGCCGACGGAGGCACGGTCGCCCTCGACGGGCAGCCGCTCACCGGCGATCAGCGCAGTCACTTCGGCTACATGCCGGAGGAGCGGGGGCTCTACCCCAAGATGAAGGTGCTCGAGCAGATCGTGTACCTCGCCCGACTGCACGGCTTCAGCAAGCCGGATGCCACAACCCGCGCGACCGCGCTGCTCACCGAGCTCGGACTCGAGGAGCGCCTGAACGACACGATCGAGTCGCTGTCGCTCGGCAACCAGCAGCGCGCGCAGATCGCCGCCGCCCTCGTGCACGACCCGGAGGTGCTGATCCTCGACGAGCCGTTCTCCGGGCTCGACCCCCTCGCCGTCGACGTCGTCGCGTCGGTGCTGCAGTCGTCCGCCGCCAAGGGAGCGTCGATCGTGTTCTCCTCACACCAGCTCGACGTGGTCGAGCGGCTGTGCGACGACCTCGTGATCCTCGCGGGCGGGCAGATCCGGGCCGCGGGCTCCCGCGACGGCCTGCGGGCCGAGCACGCCGGCAACCGCTACGAACTCGTCTCCTCCGGGGATGCCGGGTGGCTGCGCGCCGAACCGGGCGTCACCGTCGTCGACTTCGAGGGCGGCTACGCCCTGTTCGACGCGGACGGACCCGAGACCGCGCAGCGCGTGCTGCGCACCGCCGTGGAGCGCGGCGACGTCGCGAGCTTCGCGCCGAAGCATCCGTCCCTCGCCCAGATCTTCAAGGAGGTCATCCAGTGAGCAACCCAGCCCCCTCCCGCCGTCCCGCTCGTTCCGGCGCCCAGGCGTCGATGATCTGGCTCGTCGCCGAGCGCGAGATCGGCTCGAAGCTGCGCAGCAAGGCCTTCCTGATCTCGACCGGCGTGCTGCTGCTCATCGCGCTCGCCGGCATCGTGATCGGCGGCTTCGCGAGCAAGAACGCCGCCGCCGAGACCATGCCCGTCGCGGTGACGGCCGAGACGGCATCCGTCGTGTCGGCCCTGCCGAACGTCGAGGCGACCGAGGTCGCCGACACCGCAGCTGCCGAAGAGCTGCTCCGCTCCGAGAAGGTCGACGCGGCCGTCGTTCCCGGCGAGGGCGCGACCGGGCTCACCGTCATCGCGCTGAAGGATGCCCCGAGCGGACTCGTGTCGGCCCTGTCGCAGGCGCCCGAGGTGCAGATCCTCGAACCGGCGACCACGAACCCGCTGCTGCGCTACTTCATCGCCATCGCGTTCGGCATCGTCTTCATGGGAGCCGCAGCGACCTTCGGCGGCACGATCGCGCAGAGCGTCGTGGAGGAGAAGCAGACCAGGGTGGTGGAGATCCTGCTGTCGACGATCTCCTCGCGCACCCTGCTCGCCGGCAAGGTCATCGGCAACACGATCCTCGCGATGGGCCAGATCCTCGCGATCGCGGCGATCGCGACGATAGGGCTCACGGCGACCGGTCAGAGCGAGGTGCTGGCGACGCTCGGCGCCCCGATCGTCTGGTTCGCGGTGTTCTTCCTGTTCGGGTTCATCCTGCTCGCGTCGATGTTCGCCGCCGCCGCGTCGATGGTGTCGCGCCAGGAGGACATCGGCTCCACGACGACCCCGATCACGATGCTCATCATGGCGCCGTACGTGCTCGTGATCGTGTTCAACGACAACCCGCTGGTGCTGACGATCATGTCGTACGTGCCGTTCTCGGCGCCCGTGGGCATGCCGATGCGGCTGTTCGTCGGCGAAGCGCAGTGGTGGGAGCCGCTGCTGAGCCTCGTGATCCTGCTCGCGAGCTGCGTGGCGGCGATCGCCGTCGGCGCGAAGATCTACGAGAACTCGCTGCTGCGCATGGGCAGCCGGGTCAAGCTGGGCGAGGCGCTGCGAGGCTGAGCCTCCCCTGCGTCGAGACCGACCACCCACGTCGAGACCCACCACCGCGAACGTCTGCGGTGGTGGGTCTCGGCGCTCGTGATGGGTCTCGGCGTCAGAGAGCAGGGACGCTCAGAGCACGCCCTCGGAGAGCGTCGTCGGGTTGCCGAAGCGGTGGTTCGTGATCGACACGGCCTGCTCGTGCAGGAACGGCAGCATCTCGACCCGGCCGGCGCCGGTCACGGCGTGCGACCACACGGCCACGTCGGGGGTCCCCCCGAGCGCCTCGAACAGCGCAGAGGCGTCGCCGCCGACCAGACGCACGCGGCGCCAGCTGTGCTCGGCCTTCGCGGCGGCCTTGGCATAGCGCTTGACCCACGCCGCGTCCTTGTCGCTCGACACGGTCACGCCCGCGGCGCGGAGCGCCTTCTCGACGCGCGAGGGCAGTGCGGCGGCCGACACCGTGAACGGGCTGCCGCTGCGCAGGGCGGCGGCGATCACCCGGATGCCGTCGGCGAGCGTCGCGCCCTCGGCGATGCGCACGTCGACCTCGACCGGACGGTAGCGGAACACGTTGCGCTCGACACCGAGACCGGACTTGTCGGAGGTGACCCCGAACTCGGAGGTCCAGGCGCGCTCGTCGGCGGCGGCCGCGCGGTGCAGCCACTCGATCTCGACGGCGTCGAGGTCGGCCGCGGCGGCGCTCAGCACCGACTCGACCACGGGCGTGGTGGCGGCTCCCGCAGCGGCGGCGGGCAGCTCGGCAGGAGCCCAGTCGCCGAGGCCGAACAGGTAGTTGGGTCCACCGGCCTTCGCGCCGGCGCCGACGGCGGAGCGCTTCCAGCCGCCGAACGGCTGCCGCTGCACGATCGCGCCAGTGATGCCGCGGTTCACGTAGAGGTTGCCCGCCTCGACCCGGTCGATCCAGGTTGCGACCTCGTCGGAGTCGAGCGAGTGGATGCCGGCGGTCAGGCCGTAGTCCACGGCGTTCTGCAGCCGGATGGCCTCGTCGAGGTCCTTCGCGCGCATGATGCCGAGCACCGGTCCGAAGAACTCCGTCAGGTGCGTGGTCGATCCCGGCGCGACGCCGATCTTGACACCCGGCGTCCACTGCCGACCTTCGGCGTCGAGCTTCTTCGGCTCGACGAGCCAGCGCTCGCCCTTGTCGAGCGTCGTGAGCGCGGTGAGCAGCTTGCCGTTCGCCGGCTCGATGATCGGGCCCATCTGTGTCGCCGGGTCCTCAGGCAGACCGACGCGCATCGAGGTGACGGCGTCGACGAGCTGGCGCTCGAAGCGCGCGGAGTCGGCGACCGATCCGACGAGGATCGCGAGCGATGCGGCCGAGCACTTCTGCCCGGCGTGCCCGAAGGCGCTGCGGGCGACGTCGGCGGCGGCGAGGTCGAGGTCGGCCGACGGGGTGACGATGATCGCGTTCTTGCCGCTCGTCTCGGCGAGCAGCGGCAGGTCGGAGCGGAACGAGCGGAACAGCTGCGCCGTCTCGTACGCGCCCGTGAGGATCACCCGGTCGACCGCGGGGCTCGCGACGAGCTGCGTGCCGAGGTCGCGGTTCGCGAGGTCGACGAGGGCCAGCAGCTCGCGCGGCACACCGGCCGCCCACAGGGCCTCGACCATGACGGCGCCGCAGCGCTGGGTGAGCTTGGCCGGCTTGATGATGACGCCGGAGCCGGAGGCCAGGCCGGCGAGCACGCCGCCGGCGGGGATCGCGACGGGGAAGTTCCACGGCGGAGTCACGACCGTGACCTTCGACGGCACGAACTCCGCCCCGGTGACGTTCTCGAGGTCGAGCGCGCGCTCGGCGTAGTAGTGCGCGAAGTCGATCGCCTCACTGACCTCGGGGTCGGCCTCGGCGATGGTCTTGCCCGCCTCGTGCGCCATGATCTCGATGAGCTGCGCACGACGGGCGGCGAGCTCGTCGCCGGCCCGGTGCAGGATCTCGGCACGCTCGGATGCCGGGCGCGCGGCCCACTCCTCGGCAGCGCTCTGCACGGTGGCGAAGACGCCGTCGAGCTGCGCCTCCGCGTCGACGCGCGCTGCGGCGATGGCGTCCAGACCGAGGGTCGAGCCGACGGAGCGCTGCAGGATCTCGCGGCCCCATGCGCGGTTGGCGGCGATGGCGGGGTCGGTGTCCGACTGGTTGTGGAACCCGGTGGTCACGGCATCCGTCAGCTCTTCGGCCGCGCGGTTCTGCACGCGGTTCGGCGACGGCACCGACGGGTCGGCGACGAGTGCGGCCAGCGACCGCTCGAAGCGCTCGCGCTCGCGGGTCAGCAGCTGCGGGTTCGAGGCGAGCTCGAACACGGCCGACATGAAGTTCTCGGGGCTGGCGTTCTCTTCGAGTCGGCGCACGAGGTAGGCGATGGCGACGTCGAACTCGGCGGGGTTCACGACGGGCGTGTAGAGCAGCAGCCGGCCGACGTCCTTGCGGACGGCCTCTGCCTGACCGGTAGCCATGCCGAGCAGCATCTCGTACTCCACGGCGTCGGTCACGCCGCGCGCCTTCGCGAGCAGCCAGGTGTAGGCGATGTCGAAGAGGTTGTGACCGGCGACGCCGATGCGTACGGCATCCAGTCGCTCCGGCGTCATAGCCCAGTCGAGCACGCGCTTGTAGTTGGTGTCGGAGTCCTGCTTGGTGCCGTAGGTCGCGAGCGGCCAGTCGTGGATCTTCGAGTCGACCTCCTCCATCGCGAGGTTCGCGCCCTTGACGACGCGCACCTTGATGGGGGCGCCGCCCTTCGCGCGCCGCGCGGCGGCCCACTCCTGCAGGCGCTGCATGGCGGCGAGCGCGTCGGGCAGGTAGGCCTGCAACACGATGCCCGCCTCGAGGTCTTCGAGACCCGGCTGGTCGAGGATGCTGGTGAACGCCGCGATGGTCAGGTCGAGGTCGCGGTACTCCTCCATGTCGAGGTTGATGAACTTGGCCTTGCCGTGGGCCTCCGCCTCCGCCGCGAGGCGGTAGAGGGGGGTGAGCTTCTCGACGACGTCGGCGACGGCCTCGTCGAACGACCACATGGAGAGCTGGCTCACGACGCTCGACACCTTGATCGAGACGTAGTCCACGTCCTTCCGGGCGAGGAAGTCGTAGGTGCCCTGAAGGCGACGGCCGGCCTCGCGCTCGCCGAGCACGGCCTCGCCGAGGAGGTTCAGGTTCAGTCGGTTGCCGGTCTTGCGCAGCTTCGCGATCGCGGGACCGAGCTTCGAGGGAGTCGCGTCGAGCACGAGGTGTCCGACCATCGCACGCAGCACGCGGCGCGAGATAGGCACGACGACGCCGGGCAGCTTGGGTGCGAAGAAGCCGCCGGCCTTGATCGCTGCGCGCAGATAGCCCGGCAGCAGCGTCGGGGTGATGTCGGAGAGCTCGGCGAGCTTGCGGCCGGCGACGCCGAGGTCTTCGGGGCGCATGACGCCGTCGACGAAGCCGACCGTGAAGGCGAGGCCGTTCGGATCCTTCAGCACCTCGGAGAGGCGCTGGGCGGCCGGCTCGACCGGGTGGGTCTCGCTCTCGGCGAGCCAGCGCTGCACGAGGGCGGCGACCTCTTCGGTGCTCGGGGTGGTGGCGGTGTCGGCGGCGACAGTCATCGGGGACCTTCCAGGGGGATCGCGCGTCCGGGTGCGCGCGGCTCGATCATTGTCAGACGGCGCAGTAGGCTACGTCTATCAATCGATTCGAGCGCTGACCGTTCAGCTGAGCTGAACGATCCTCGACTACGCAGGGAGCCCGATGCTCGATGTCAATCGCCTGCGGATGCTGGTGGAGCTGTCGCGCCTCGGCACCCTCTCGGCCGTCGCCGACGCCCTCTCCTACAGCAAGGCGACGGTGTCGCAGCAGCTCGCCGCACTGGAGCGCGAGGTCGGCGTCCCGCTGCTGCGGCGGGTCGGTCGCGGAGTGCAGTTCACCCCGCAGGGCACCGTGCTCGTGACCGAGGCCATCGGCATCCTCGACCGCCTGGAGCAGGCCGAGGTCGCGGTCGCCGAGTCGCTCACCGAGGTCACGGGCACCGTGCACCTCGCGGTGTTCCAGTCGACGGCGCACTCGCTGCTGCCAGGCGCCCTCGCAGCGCTCCGGGCGGAGCATCCCTCCCTCCGGGTCGAGGTCACCGAGAGCGACCCCGAGACCGGACTCGTCGGCGTCTCGAGCCGCGATTTCGATCTGATCCTCGCCGAGCAGTACCCCGGGCGCACGCGCCCCCTGCACGCCGACCTCGACCGCGTCGTGCTCGCCCATGACGCGATCGCCCTCGCCCGGCGGCCGGGGAGCCCGGCGGAGGCGGATGCCGTCGCGGCGCTGTGGTCGACGCGCGACGAGCCCTGGGTGCTCGAACCCGCCGGCACGGCGTCGCGCGCCTGGGCCGAGCAGCTCTGCCGCACGGCGGGTTTCGAGCCCGACGTGCGGTTCGAGGTCGCCGACCTCACCGCGCACGTGCGTCTCATCAGGGCGGGGCTCGCGGTGGGTCTGCTGCCCGAGCTCGTGTGGGCGGGCGAGACGCCGACCGTCGACCTGTCCCCACTCCCCGACGAGCCCCGGCGCGAGATCTTCTCCTCCGCGCGGCGGGTCTCGGCGGCGGCGCCGTCGATCCGCGCGGTGCGGCGGGCGCTCGCGTCGACGGCATCCCGCAATCTGCTGGACTGAGAAGGGCAGCGAGCGGGATTGCAGCCACAGCCTTCTCGGACTGCTAGTTTTTCCTCAGGATCTGAGAGTTTGGACGGCGATGCGTTGGTTCGATGCCCTGTCTGCGCCTGGGTGGCACGATTGGTTCGCTATCGGACTCACGGGAATCGGCTTCTGGATCGCTATGGTGCAACTGAAAAAGACGCGCTCAGCGTCGGAAGCGGCTGCGATCGAGCTGCGCAAGGCACGGACGAAGCTCAATTCGGATCAACTCAGCGCTGTCGTGACTCAGATGCAGATGATCGTCGCTGACATCGACTTCGCGATTGAACAGAATGATCGAGAGGTCGCGCATAGGGCGCTGCTTCGATTCAGCTACGTCGCCAACGAATCGATCGCCTTGCTGGGCAACCTGACTGCGAACCATGATGAGCTCGAAAGCAGACTCGAAGGTGCTGCAACCAAGGCCTTAGATACTAAGTCATCGATCGTGGGAAAGAAGTCAGTCGACGTCGCTCGGACCGCGAAGTCCGTCGGTAACGAGATCGCCGGACTTTGTGTAGAGATCTCGGGACTCGTCGCAAGAGACCGCTACCAGATTGGAGCAACACAGGATGTTTGATGAATCTCAGTGGGAAGCGCTGGTGGCGGAGATCAGTCGACTGACTGACGCCGAAAAGCTCCATTGGGCACCCGAGGAAACAGTGTTTGTCGCCAAGGTCGGGCCGATGGAGTATGTGATGGGGAGCGTGGACAACGATCAGCGCGCTCCCTACTTTCTGGGTATCTGGAACCCGGAATCCAGAGAGTATGTCGCAAGGCTCGAGTCGCAACCGCGCCCAGACGCGAGTCAAACCGAGAGGCTTACCGCCGCCCAATTCATTCCTGACCTGTACAAGCGCGTGCGACGCGCCGCTACCGGAACGGATCGGCTTTTCTCATCCCTCCTAACAGATCTGAAAGGACTTGAGGATCGCGGCTGACCCTCGACGCCTGGGCGCACCGGGCGTTCGACAATAGCGCTGTAGCGGACTGCCGCTTCCGACTTCGGATCCGAAACCCCCTCGCCCGGCCGGCTCGACTGACCGGGCGGATGCCGCGGATCCGCGACGTCCGACGTCCGACGCACTGGATGCCCGCCCGTCACAGAACGTCACGGGAATATGCACTCACATACATCCGTTGGCACCCTCGTACGCGGACGACGGAGTCCGGATCCGACTCCTGTTGAAAGGCATACCTCGTGAGCACTCCCCTGATCGATCGCACCGCCCCCACCGAGCACCCCGTCCTCGACGTGCTCGCCGGCCGCTGGAGCCCTCGCGCCTACGACGCACAGAACGCGATCGACGAGGCCAAGCTCGCCACCGCCCTCGAAGCGGCCCGCTGGAGCCCCTCCGCCAACAACTCGCAGCCCTGGCGCTTCATCGTCGCCCGTCGCGGCACCGCGCTCCACGCTCAGGTGGTCGACTCGCTCGTCGGTTTCAACCAGACCTGGGCCCGCAACGCCGCCGTGCTCGTCGTCGCGATCGCCGAGACCGCGACGGCCGACGGCACCCCCCTCACCCACGCCTTCTACGACCTCGGCCAGGCCGTGGCGCACTTCTCGGTGCAGGCCCACCACGACGGTCTCGTCGTGCACCAGATGAGCGGCTTCGACCCCGAGGTCGTGCGCGAGTTCGCCGACCTCGAGGAGCGCTTCGTGCCGGCCACCGTCTTCGCGGTCGGCGAGTTCGGCGATGTCGAGTCGCTGCCCGAGGTGCTGCAGGAGCGCGAGGTCGCCCCGCGCGTCCGTCGCCCGATCGACGAGACGATCGTCCTCAGCGCCTGACGCGGAGTCCCGTCTCGGCGCTGCCGCCGCCGCACACCTCGACACCCCACACGCGCGCCGAAACCCCATCTGAGCTACGTATCTCGGATGGGGTTTCGGCGTTCCCGTGAGGTCTGGACGAAACGAGCGAGAGACGCAGGACACGCAGGATGCGGCTGCCGCAGGTGCCGCAGATACCGCGTCAGCGCCCGATGGCGCGGCGGCGCACGGCCTCGAGCAGTTCCAGGTCGATCTCGACGTGATGCTGCGCGATGCGGCCGGCATCCTCCGACCGCCCGTCGACGATCGCGTCGACCAGTTCCGAGTGCTCTCTCGCGGCACGCTCCTCCATCGCAGGGCGACTGTCGGAGTCGCCCCACAGATGAGCCGGCGCCACGATCGTGAAGCGCCGCTCGTGCTCGCGCACGACCTCCGACAGCGTGTCATTGTGCGCCGCGGCGATGATGGCGAGGTGCAGCAGACTGTCGGCGTGCTGGCGCGCGGCGCCCGTCGCCGCCTCGGCGAAGTCGTCGAGACGCGCACGCATCGCGACGATGTCGCGCTCCGTGCGATTCACCGCCGCAAGCCGCGCGATCGCGCCGTGCAGGTGAGTGCCGGCGATGGCGGCATCGACCAGCTGCGGCCACTGCTCCTCGAGCCACCGCGTCACGGCCGCCGCCTCCGAGGTCGGCCATTCCTCCCGCACGAAGGACCCGCCGGTGCGGCCCCGCTGCTTCTCGAGGATGCCGCGCGCGACGAGCCGTTCGAGCGCCGCTCGGGTCGTGGTGCGGCCGACGCCGAGCGACACGGCGAGGTCGCGCTCGGCGGGCAGCCGCGTCCCCGGTAGGAACTCTCCGATCGCCACGGCCGTCACCAGCCGGTCCGTGATGCGGTCGATCAGGGTGTCTTCGGTCTCCGTCATATCGGTTCCAGTGTTACATCGATGTGAAATCACGTCGGAATGGTTTACTCGCAGACCATTCCGGTCCACGATGTCCACATGCATCAGCGCGAATCAACGGTCCCCTTTCGCTCGGGCCACACCTGGTACCGGGTCAGCGAACCCGACGAGCCCCGCGACCTCGCCCCTGTCTTCATCATCCACGGCGGTCCCGGCATGGCCCACGACTACGTCCGCAACCTCGAGGATCTCGCCGACCTCACCGGTCGAACGATCGTGCACTACGACCAGATCGGCTGCGGCCGCAGCTCCCACCACCCCGATGCTCCCGCGGAGCACTGGACGCCGGAGCTCTTCGTCGAGGAATTCCACGCGCTGCGCGCCCACCTCGGCATCGACGGATATCACGTGCTCGGTCAGTCGTGGGGCGGGATGCTCGGCGCCGAGATCGCCGTGCGTCAGCCCGACGGCATCCTGGCCCTTCTGATCTGCAACTCCCCCGCATCCATGCCGCTGTGGACGAGCGAGGCGGCGCGGCTGCGCGCGGAACTGCCGGATGCCGCTCGCGCGGCGCTCGACCGGCACGAGGCCGACGGCACGATCGACCACCCCGACTACCTCGCGGCCACGCAGGTGTTCTACGAGCGCCACGTATGCCGCATCGTGCCGATGCCGCAGGCCTTCGTCGACAGCGAGGAGCAGATGCTCGCCGACCCGACGGTCTACCACACCATGAACGGCCCGAACGAGTTCCACGTGGTCGGCACCCTGCGCGACTGGTCGGTCGTCGACCGACTCGAGCGGGTCCAGGCCCCGACCTTCGTCGTCGCCGGCGAGTTCGACGAGGCCACCCCCGCGACGTGGCAGCCCTTCGTCGATCGCATCCCCGATGTGCGTTCGCACGTCTTCCCCGGCGCGAGCCACTGCGTCCATCTCGAACAGCCCCGCGAGTTCCTCCGCGTCGTCGCGGACTTCCTCGCGCACCACCCGTGACCCGATAGGAGACACCATGACCACCACCGCATCCGGAGACCAGCCACGGCTGGAGTCGTTCGGCTACAAGCAGGAGCTCAAGCGCTCCGTCTCGACCGTCGACCTCGTCGTCTACGGCCTCGTCTTCATGGTGCCGATCGCGCCCTGGGCGATCTTCGGCGTCGTCTTCAACGAGTCGAAGGGCATGGTGCCCCTCGTCTACCTCGTCGGCTTGATCGCGATGATCTTCACCGCCCTCGGCTACGCACAGATGGCGAAGTCGTTCCCCCTCGCCGGTTCCGTCTTCTCCTACGTGGGTCGGGGTACGCATCCGGTCGCCGGATTCTTCGCCGGCTGGTCGATCCTGCTCGACTACCTGCTCGTGCCGACGCTGCTCTACGTGTTCGCGGCCTCCTCGATGCGCGGCATCTTCCCCGAGGCGCCCGAGTGGTTGTGGGCCATCCTCTGCGTGGCGGTCAACACGGTCATCAACGTGCTCGGGATCGGCTCGATCACCGTCGCGAACCGCATCTTCCTCGCGATCGAGCTGGTCTTCGTCGCGATCTTCGTCGTCATCGCGGTCTCCGCCCTCACCGGCGACACCATCGCCGGCTCGTCCTTCTCGCTCGCGCAGCTGTGGGACCCCGCGAAGGTCGACCCGCCGCTGATCGCCGCCGCACTGTCGATCGCGGTGCTGAGCTTCCTCGGCTTCGACGGCATCTCGACCCTGTCGGAGGAGACGACCGGCAGGAAGAACCCGGCCGGTCGGGCGATGGTCATCGCGCTCTTCATCGTGGCGACGCTCTTCATCCTGCAGACGTGGCTCGCCAGCGCGCTGGCCGCCGGCACGATCGCGTTCGACGACGACGAGGTCAACAACGCGTTCTTCTCGATCGTCGCGCAGGCCGCGGGCAGTGGATGGGCGACGGCGTTCCTCGCCGTGAACGTGATCGCCGTCGGCATCGCCAACGCGATCGCCGCCCAGGCGGCCACCTCCCGTCTGCTGTACTCGATGAGCCGCGATCGGCAGCTGCCGGCGTTCTTCTCGAAGATCAACGCCCGACAGGTCCCCGTCTTCGCGATCCTCGTCGTCAGCGCGCTGAGCATCGTCCTCGTGCTGTTCTTCGTCGGTCAGATCGGAGTGATCTCGTCGCTGGTCAACTTCGGCGCGCTGTTCGGTTTCCTCCTGCTGCACGTCGCCGTGTTCTGGCACTACATCGTGCGGCAGAAGTCGCGCAACTGGCTGCTGCACCTGGTCGTCCCGCTGTGCGGATTCCTCATCATCGGCTACGTCCTGTTCAACGCCTCCGCGGAGGCGAAGATCGGCGGTGCGGTGTGGCTCGTCGTCGGCGTCGTCGTGTTCCTCGTCTTCCGGATCCGCCACGGCGCGAACCCGGAGCTGCTCTCGGAGCACTCCGCCACGGGCGCGGCGGGAGAGAAGACGTCAGCATGACCGACATCGATCACTTCCTCGGCAAGGAGCTCGGTCGCCCCGGTTTCCGCGCCGACGTCGAGCCGGTGCTGCGCATCCCGGCCGGCACCGGCGAGCGGATCGGCTTCGAGACGGATGACGCGGTCTACCGCGAACTGCACGATCACGGCGACCTCGGCGCCCTGTCGGCGCCGATCAACCCCGTCACCGGTCCGGTGTGGATCGCGGGCGCCCAACCCGGAGATACGCTCGCGGTGACCGTCCACGAGATCCGCCTGAAGGAGTGCGGATGGTCGGTGAGCCTCCCCGGCACCGGGGCGCTGCGCCACCGCATGGGAGACGCCGTGCTGACCCGGCGCATCGCCATAGACGAGGCGGGCGTGCACCTCACGGATCGACACGTGGTCGCGGCTCGGCCCATGATCGGATGCATCGGCACGGCCCCTGCATCGGGAGTGCACTCGACCGTCATGCCCACCACCGCGCTCGGCGGGAACATGGACGTGACCGAGGTCGCCCCCGGCTCGATCGTCTACCTTCCCGTCGAGGTCGAGGGCGCCCTGCTGTCGATCGGCGATATCCACGCGATCATGAGCGAGGGAGAGTCGTCGTTCGTCGCGATCGAGGCCGAAGGGATCGCCGTGGTGAGCGTCGACGTGATCCCCGGGCTCACGCTGCGCGCCCCGCGCATCGAGACGCCGGACTCGTGGCTGTTCGTCGGGCTCGGCGACCCCGTGCAGGAGAGCATCACGCGCGGCTACGAAGACGCCTTCGACTTCCTCGTCGGCGACCAGGGGTGGGACCGGATGGACGCGTTCGCGGTGATGAGCGCCCTCGTCGACTCGAAGCTGGGCGGACCGACGGGATCGAGCGAACCCGACCCGCTGCATCCGTTCGCGGCGATCGGAGCGGTGACGCTGCATCGCGTGCCGAAGTCGGTGCTGTAGCCGCGAGACGCACCCCTCGCGATTTGTCAGGAACACTGCGCGACGCGTGCGACCTAGACTCGTCGGCATGGCAATTCTGCGCAGGATCAAGTCGGTCGAGCAGTCCATGGCGGAGACACACGACGAGAAGCGCTCGCTCAAGCGCTCCCTCGGCGTCTGGGACCTCGCGGTCATGGGTGTCGCGGTGGCCGTCGGCGCGGGCATCTTCTCGGTGGGCGCCGAAGCGTCCGCCAGACACGCCGGCCCGGCGGTGATCATCTCCTTCGTGATCGCCGCAGTCGTGTGCGGCCTCGCGATCCTCTGCTACGCCGAGTTCGCGTCATCCATTCCCGTCGCGGGCTCCGCCTACACCTTCACCTACTCGACGCTGGGCGAGTTCCTCGCCTGGATCATCGGCTGGGACCTCATCCTCGAGATGCTGATGGCCTCGGCCGTCATCGCGAAGTACTGGGGCGTGTATCTCGGCGACGCGGTGTCGCTGTTCGACCTCGACATCCCGATGACGCTGCAGCTCGGGCCGCTCTCGTTCGACTGGGGTCCGGTCGTCATCGTCGCGATCTTCACGACGCTCCTCGCGCTCGGCACCCGACTGTCGAGCCGCGTGAACAGCGTCTTCACGGTGATCAAGGTCGCGATCGTGCTGTTCGTCATCGTGGTCGGCTTCTTCTTCGTCAACGGCGCGAACTACACCCCGTTCGTCCCGCCGGCGCAGGAGGGCGCGGCGTCCGAGAGCGCTTGGACGCAGTCGCTGTTCTCGTTCCTCACCGGCGCCGACCCGACGCTGTACGGCGTGTTCGGCATCCTCTCCGGCGCCGCGCTCGTGTTCTTCGCGTTCATCGGCTTCGACGTCGTCGCGACGAGCGCGGAGGAGACCAAGGACCCGAAGCGCACGGTGCCCCGCGGCATCATGCTCGGACTGGTGATCGTCACGGTGCTCTACGTGCTCGTCGCGATCGTGATCACCGGCATGGTGTCGTACACCGAGCTCGCGAAGCTCGACGAGCCGTCGCTGTCGAGCGCGTTCGAGCTGGTCGGCGCGACCTGGGCCGCGCAGGTCATCGCGATCGGCAGCCTCGTGGGACTCACGACCGTCGTGATGGTGCTGCTCATGGGCCTCGCCCGCGTCGTCTTCGCGATGAGCCGCGACGGCCTGCTCCCGCGGTCGCTCAGCGTCACCGACGCCAAGCGCGGCACGCCCGTGCGCATCCAGCTCATCGTCGGCGTGATCATCGCGATCATCGCGGGCTTCACCGACGTGCAGGTTCTGGGCGACATGATCAACATCGGCACCCTGTCGGCGTTCGTGCTCGTGAGCATCGGCGTGCCGATCCTGCGCAAGTCGCGCCCCGACCTCGAGCGCCCGTTCACGGTGCCGCTGTCGCCATGGCTGCCCTGGATCTCGGCGATCGCCTGCTTCTGGCTGATGCTGAACCTGAGCACCGAGACCTGGGTGCGGTTCGGCGTCTGGCTGCTCGTCGGCATCGTGATCTACTTCGCGTACTCGCGGCGCCATTCGATCATCGGTCAGGAGCTCGAACGCGACGCGATCGCCGCGCGCGGCACGCGTCTCTGACCCCGGGCGGCGCTCACCCCGCCCGGCCACGCGATGAAGGAGATCTCACGCAACGAAGGAGGATCCGCAGGATCCCGTCCTTCGCAGCGTGTGATCTCCTTCGTTACGCGCGCGGCACTCGCGATCAGTCGTCGAGGAGTTCGGCCTCGATCACGTCGTCGTCGTCCGCCGCGGGGGCAGGCTCCGGGCTCGTGGCCGTGAGCACGAGCCCCGACCCGTCGGCTGACACGTCGACCCGCACGGTGTCGCCGTCGTGCACGCCGCCCGAGAGCAGCGCCGTGGCGAGCTTGTTCTGCACCTCGGTCTGGATGAGCCGCCGCAGCGGGCGCGCACCGAACACCGGGTCGTAGCCGCGCTCGGCGAGCCACGACCGCGCATCCGGCGTGACCGCGAGCGAGAGCCGACGGTCGTGCAGCCGGTCGTGCAGCTGATCGACCGAGAGCTCGACGATCTGCGCGAGGTCGTCCTCGCTCAGCGCCTGGAACATCACGACGTCGTCGAGACGGTTCAGGAACTCCGGTCGGAACGCCTGCCGCACGAGAGCCATGACCTGGTCGCGCTTCTCGTCGGGCGACAGCGTCGGGTCGATCAGGATCGGCGAGCCGAGGTTGGACGTGAGGATCAGGATGACGTTCGAGAAGTCGACCGTGCGCCCCTGCCCGTCGGTCAGCCGACCGTCGTCGAGCACCTGCAACAGCACGTCGAAGACCTCGGGATGCGCCTTCTCGACCTCGTCGAGCAGCACGACGCTGTACGGGCGACGCCGTACGGCCTCGGTGAGCTGACCACCCTGCTCGTAGCCGACGTACCCGGGAGGGGCGCCGACGAGCCGCGACACCGAGTGCTTCTCGCCGTACTCCGACATGTCGATGCGCACCATGGCGCGCTCGTCGTCGAAGAGGAAGTCGGCGAGCGCCTTCGCGAGCTCGGTCTTGCCGACACCGGTCGGACCGAGGAACAGGAAGGATCCCGTCGGGCGACCGGGATCGCTGATGCCCGCCCGCGAGCGGCGCACGGCATCCGACACGGCCTTCACGGCATCCTTCTGTCCGATCAACCGGCGCCCGAGCTCTCCTTCGAGGTGCAGCAGCCGCTCGCTCTCGCCCTGCAGCAGGCGCCCGACGGGGATGCCGGTCCACGCCGCGATCACGGCCGCGATGTCCTCGTCGGTGACCTGCTCGTTGACCATCCGCCCCTCGGTCGACACCGTCTGCTCTGCCTGCTCGGCCTCGGCGATCTCCCGCTCGAGGCGCTTGATCGTCTCGTACTCGAGCTTCGAGGCGCGCGTGTAGTCGGCCTCGCGCATCGCGAGGTCGCGCTGGGTGACGGCGTCGTCGAGCTGCTTCTTGAGCTCGCCGACGCGGTTGAGGCCCTGGCGCTCGCGCGCCCACCGGGCCTCGAGCTCCGCGAGCTGCGCCTCCATGCCGACGAGCTGCTCGCGCAGCGCGCCGAGGCGCTCCTTGGACGCGGCGTCCTTCTCGCGCTTGAGCGCGAGCTCCTCGAGCTTCATGCGGTCGACCTGCCGCTTGAGCTGGTCGATCTCGACGGGCGAGGAGTCGATCTCCATCTTGAGCCGCGACATCGACTCGTCGATCAGGTCGATCGCCTTGTCCGGAAGCTGTCGCGCCGGAAGGTAGCGGTTCGACAGTGCGGCGGCCGCGACCAGAGCGCTGTCGGAGATCGTCACCCCGTGGTGCGCCTCGTACCGGCCCTTGAGACCGCGCAGGATCGCGATCGTGTCCTCGACGGAGGGCTCGCCGACGTAGACCTGCTGGAAGCGGCGCTCGAGCGCGGCATCCTTCTCGATGAACTCGCGGTACTCGTTGAGCGTGGTGGCGCCGATCAGGCGCAGCTCTCCCCGGGCGAGCATCGGCTTGAGCATGTTCGACGCCGCGACCGATCCCTCGCCGCCGCCGGCGCCCATGAGCACGTGCAGCTCGTCGATGAACGTGATGACCCGGCCGTCGGACTCGGTGATCTCCTTGAGCACGCTCTTCAGGCGCTCCTCGAACTGCCCGCGGTACATGGCACCGGCCACGAGCGCCGAGATGTCGAGCGAGACGAGTTCCTTGTCCTTGAGCGACTCGGCGACGTCGCCGGCGACGATGCGCTGCGCGAGGCCCTCGACGACGGCGGTCTTGCCGACCCCGGGCTCGCCGATGAGCACCGGGTTGTTCTTCGTGCGACGGGTGAGCACCTGGCTCACGCGCCGGATCTCGCTGTCGCGGCCGATCACGGGGTCGAGCTTGCCCTGGCGGGCGCGGTCGGTGAGGTTGATCCCGAACTGCTCGAGGGCGGACTGCTGTTCGTCGTTCTGCGGGGTGCTCTGTGGGCCTGGCATCTGTTCCTCCTGAGGAGACTCCTTGTCGTCGCGTGCTCCACTCGGAAAGTTGAGTGGAGCTGACTCAAGTTTAGCGCACTGCGACGGCGGCGTCCAGGATCGCCCGCGCGACCTGGCGTTTCGTCCCCGACGCGGAGGCCACGACGGTGCCGCCCGCCCCCACGATCTCGACGGCGTTGTGCGCGACTTCGAATCCGTGCCCGGCGTCGGCGAGGTTCACGGCGAGAAGCTCGACGCCCTTGCGCTCCCGCTTGCGGCGCGCCCGATCGAGCCGCTCCTCGGGATCCTCCGAGGTCTCCGCGGCGAAGGCGACGATGACCTGCCCGGCCGGAGCACGCCCGGCCGCGCGCGCCTCGGCGAGCGCGGCGACGACGTCCTCGGTCTCGACGAGCTCGATCCGACCCAACCCGCCGAGCTCCTTCGTGAGCTTCTGATCGGATGCCTCGGCCGGTCGGTAGTCCGCCACGGCGGCGGCCATGACGATCACGTCCGCCGCGACCGCGGCATTTTTCATCGCCTCGGCCATCTCGGACGCCGTGCCGACGTGCACGACCTCGAGCTGCGGATGCCGCGCCGCGGCGAGCACGTCGTCGGAGACGTTCGCGGCGACCAGCGTCACGGTCGCACCCCGGGCGGCGGCCTCCCCGGCGATCGCCGCGCCCTGTCGACCGCTGGAACGATTGCCGAGGAAGCGCACCGGATCGATGGGCTCGCGCGTGCCGCCCGCGGAGACGACGACGTTCAGGCCGTCGAGGTCGCGCGGTGCGAGGAGGTCGAGCGCCGCAGCAAGGATCTGCTCCGGCTCGGCCATCCGTCCGGGGCCGCTGTCTCCACCGGCGAGCTCCCCCTCCGCCGGGCCTACGAGGTGCACGCCGCGGCTCACCAGGGTCGCGATGTTCGCCTGCGTTGCGGCGTTGCGCCACATCTCGGTATGCATCGCGGGCGCGAGCAGCACCGGGGCCTCGGTCGCGAGCAGCGTGGTGCCGAGGAGGTCGTCGGCGATGCCCGCCGTGATCTTGGCGATCGAGTTCGCGGTCGCCGGGGCGACCACGACGAGATCCGCGCCCTGGCCGAGCGCGACGTGCCGGACGCGCGCGACGTCCTCGTGCACGCTCGTCGTGACCGCGTGGCGACTGATGGCTTCCCACGTCGGCAGACCGACGAAGCGCAGCGCGTCCTCCGTCGGCACGACTGTGACATCGTGGCCCGCCTTCGTGAGCAGCCGCACCAGATGCACGGTCTTGTAGGCGGCGATTCCTCCGGTGACTCCCACGACGATGTTCACGGTTCGATTCTGCCGCACAGGATCAGCCAGACGGCCGGCATCCTGCATCCCGACCTAGACTGGCACGGTGTGCACGGTGGTGATCGATGTGGCGGATGCCGCGAACGCCCGGGTCCTCGCGGTGCGCGATGAAGACCCGCAGCGGGCGTGGGACGCCCCTGGCGAATGGTGGCCGGAGCAGTACCCCGGCGTCTCCGGAATCCGGGATCGACGAGCAGGCGGCGCCTGGCTGGCGGTGAACCCCGCGGAGCGACGGTTGGCCGTGCTCCTCAACCGCGCCGACGTGGCCGCGCTTCCCGACGAGCTCGCGCAGTCACGCGGCTCGCTCGCGTTGGAGTCGGTGATGGGCCGCTCTCCCGAAGCACCACTTCCGATGCACGGCTTCAACCTCCTCGAAGTGGGCCCCGACGGCGCACGCGTTCTGAGCTGGGACGGCGTCGAGCTGCGCTCGACCGCGATCGATCCCGGCATCCACATGGTGGCCCACGACGACCTCGACGATCCGGAGACGCCGCGCATCGCGACGTGGCTGCCCGAGTTCCGCGCGCTGGGCCCTGCGGCCGACAGCGCCGACTGGGCGGCGGACTGGACGGCCCTGCTCGGGGTGTCGGCGCGACTCGACCCGGAGGACGATCGCGCCATCATCCGCGACAACCGGCCCTACGGATTTCCGACGCAGTCCTTGCTGTACTCGACGGCGGCCGTGACCCCGCACGGGGTCGAGCTCGACTACCGGGCGCTGCCGAGTCCCGGCCACTGGGAGTAGCCGGCCGCCGCCGGGTCGGCCGGCATCAGGCCGCCGACGTCTCGGGATCGGCCGGCATCAGGCCGCCGCCGGGTCGGCCGGCATCAGGCCGCCGACGTCTCGGGATCGGCGCACGAGAACCGGGCGCGATAGGCGGTCGGGGTCGTGCCGAGCACGCGGGCGAAGTTCTGCCGCAGCACGGCCGCGGAGCCGAACCCGCACTCCTCGGCGATGCGGTCGAGGGGCAGGTCGCTGCGCTCCAGCATCCGCTGCGCGTGAAGCACCCGCTGACGGGCGAGCCACGCGGCGGGCGTCGCCCCGTACTCGGCCTTGAAGCGACGGGCGAAGGTCCGCGGCGACATCAGCGCGCGAGCGGCGAGCTGGTCGACGCCGAGGTCTTCGGTGAGGTGCTCGACCGCCCAGTCGGCCACCGCCGCGAGCGAGTCGTTGGGGACCACCGGGATGGGGCGGTCGATGAACTGCGCCTGACCGCCGTCGCGCTGCGGGGGGACGACCATGCGGCGGGCGATGCGGTTCGTGAGCTCGGCGCCGAGCTCCAGACGCAGCAGATGCAGGCAGGCGTCGATCCCGGCGGCCGTGCCGGCGCTCGTGATGATGCGACCGTCCTGCACGAAGAGCACATCCGGGTCGATGTCGATCTGCGGATACATGTCGGCCATCACGTCGGAGTAGCGCCAGTGCGTGGTGGCCCGGCGACCGTCGAGCACGCCCGCCGCCGCGAGGATGAAGGAGCCGCTGCAGACGGTCAGGACCCAGGCGTCACGTGCCACGGCGTCTCGGGCGAGATCGATGAGTCGCTGGTCGATGGACGCCCACGACGACTTGGGCACCGGGCAGAAGATGACGAGGTCGGCCTCGTATGCGAACGACAGATCGTGTTCGACGTTGACCGAGAATCCCATCGTCGATGCCACGGCACCGGGCTGCGGCGCGACGACGCGGAAGTCGAAGTTGGGCACCCCCGAGTCCGTGCGGTCGAGCCCGAAAGCCTCACACGCGACTCCGAACTCGAACGGCGAGAATCCGTCGTGGATCACGCAGGCGACGGTCTTCATGGCGACTCCTCGAGTTGGCAGTATTCGTACGACACAAGTCTATTCTGCCACTCGTGGCGGATCAAGACTGATCGTAGCGTTTCTGCCATGTTCCTTCTCATCGCAGTCCTCGCCCTCGTGACGTGGGCGTTCGTCGCCACGATCGTCGAACTCCGTCGCGACGGATACCGCCGCCAGCCCACCGATTGGACGCAGGTCCCCGGTCCCGACCCGCTCGACACCGCGCACCCCGGCCGCGTCTATCGCTGATCAGGCGGCACGGCGCGGCGCGCTCGTCCGACGCGCCGCACCAGCCCCCGCCCGACGCGCCGCACGGCTACGCTCGTCAGCATGAGCGAGCCGCAGCAGCAGCCACCCGCGCACCCGCAGGGAACTCCCCCGCAGCCGTACGGTCAGCACCACCCCCAACCGGGGCCGCCACAGGGTCAGCCGGGTCCCGCTCACCCGTACGGCCAGCCGGGTCCCGCTCAGCCGTACGGCCAGGCGGGTCCCGCTCAGCCATACGGCCAGCCGGGTCCCGCTCAGCCATACGGCCAGCCGGGTCCCGCTCAGCCATACGGGCAGCCGGGTCCCGCTCAGCCATACGGGCAGCCGGGTCAGCCGTACGAGCAGCCGGGTCAGCCATACGGACAGCCGGGCCAGCCGTACCCTTACCCCGGCGCCTCGTCACCCACCGCTCCCCCGGCATCCGCAGGCGGTGGGCTCGGCCGTTTGGCCTTCATCCTCGCGCTCGTCTCGCTCGCCATCGGGGTGCTCGCCGCGTTGAGCCTCCCGATCGTGATCCGCACGGTCGACTTCAGCGCTCCCCTGTACGGCGCGGTCTCCGCGGTCGGCAACGGGCTGGTGCTGATCGTGGCCGTCATCGCTCTGATTCTCGGGATCGTCGCCGTGCGACGCCGCGGGCAGCAGATCCTCGCCGGGATCGCGATCGGCATCGCGGCGTCCGAGATCCTCGGCATCCTGGTGGGGTGGATCTCGAATCTCGCCCTCACCTTGACCTACAGCTGACCCGGGAGCCCTCATGACCGATCCGCATCAGCAGCATCCACAGGCCCCGCAGCCCGGAGGAACGCCGCCCGGACAGCCCCACGGACATCCACCCCAGAGCCACCAGTATCCGCCGCACCAGGGCCAGCCGTACCAGGGCCAGCCGTACCAGGGCCAGGGCTACCCCGCCGCCCCTTCGGCTCCCCGCGCCGCGGCCGGCCCGCTCGGACGCATCGCGTTCATCATCGCGCTGGTGGCACTCGGCATCCGTCTCTTCTCGTCGCTGCTCTCCCCGTTCCTGTACACCGGCGACTACTACGGCGTCTGGATGGGTGTCACCAGCCTCGTGGGGTTCATCGTGTTCCTCGGCAACGCAGCAGCGCTGGCGGTCGGGATCGTCGCCCTCCGCCGCTCGGGCCCGCATCTGCTGGCCGCGATCGCGGTCGGCCTCGCCGGAGCATCCTTCGTGGGGTACCTCGCCACAGGCCTCTCCGGCATGTTCTCCTGGCTGCCCTACTGAGCGAGCACCCGCTCGTACACGTCGATCATCGCGGCGGTCCGTGAGGACTGGCGGAACGCCTCGGCGACCTCGCGTGACGGCACGGGGGCGATCCCGGAGGCGATGTCGGATGCCGCGCGCCGCAGCGTCTCGACGAGTCCGGCGCGCCGCTGCGGCTCCGTGCCGGCCGCGCCGGGGACGCCCCACAGCCCGCCGCCGAGTTCTGCGGCGATGTCGGGATCGCTGATGATCGACGGCGTGCCGAGGGTCGCGGCCTCGAAGGGCGTCATGCCCTGCGTCTCGAACCCGATCGACGTCTGGACGAGCGCGTCGGCCGCGGCGATCCGCGCGAGAGTCTGCGGATAGCTGAGTCGGCCGGCGAAGCGGACGTGCGGCAGCCCGGCGACGATCCTCTCGGCCGCCGCGCGCTGCGCGCCGCCGCCGATGATCTCCAGGTCGGCATCGACGCCGGACTCGACGAACGCCTCGAGGAACGGCAGCAGACGCTTCTCCGGGCTCATGCGTCCGAGCCACACGAACCTCGGGCGACCCGGCTCGCGCTGCGCGGGCGCGGCGGCGAGGGTCTGCTCGCGGATGTCGTCGTCGATGCCGTTCCACACGACGTCGACGGGCGAGAACACGCCGTGCTCTTCGAGTCGGCGGGCGAAATGGGTCGACGGCGCGGTGACGGCATCCGCTCCGCCGGCGAGTCCGCGCAGGAACGCCCAGCCGTCCGAGCCGCGGACGGGTGCGGCGACTCCGCGCAGGGCGAGGCTCCGCCACCCGTTGAGCACGGCGAGGACCGGCCGGTGCAGCGGGGTCACGGCGGCGATGCCCACGTCGACCCGGTTGTGCATTGTGTGCACGACGGGGATGCCGTGGCGAGCCGCGTAGCGGTGCCCGATGAAGGCGCCCCAGAAGTCGGCCTGCACGTGCACGAGGTCGACCGGGGGCCGGCGGGTGAGGGCGCGGTCGAGTGCGCGGTCGGTCGCCCGCCCCGGCCACGTCATCGAATACTCGAGGTCGACGGTGATCGGGATCGACGGCAGGTCGACGTTCGCGGGGTCGGGGGTGCGCGCGGCGCGGGGTCCGTGCATGCGCGGCGCGACGACCGTGACGGTGTGACCGGCGCGTTCGAGGAACTCGCGCTGCAGCCGCATCGACACCTGGGCGCCGCCGAGGGAGTCGAGGTGCTGATCGCCGAAGAAGACGACGTGCATGGTCGGCCGCTACTGCGGCAGCGGCTCGTCGCGGTACAGCGCCTCGAAGGTGTCGAGGGTGCGGTTGATGTCGTGGATGACGACGCCGTCGAGAGACGCCTGCTGCATCCGCTCGTATTCGGCCTGGTCGGCGGTGAGCACATCCGTGAGACGGGCCGCGAGAGCATCCGCGTTGCCCGGCTCGAAGAGGTAGCCGTTCTCGCCGTCGTGCACGAGGTGCGGGAGGGCGACCGCGTCGGCGGCGACGATCGGCAGGGCGGAGGCCATGGCCTCCATGGTCGCGATCGACTGCAGTTCGGCGATCGAGGCGATCGTGAACACCGACGCGCGAGACAGCAGCGCACGCAGCTCCTCGTCGGTCGTGCGACCGTGGAACGTGACGCGGTCGGCGAGGCCGAGCTGCCCGGTGAGGTTCTCGAGCTGCTTGCGCTGGTCTCCGCCGCCGACGATGTCGAACGTGACGTCGAGCGCCGGGTCGAGCTTGGTCATCGCCTGCAGGATGACATCGACCTGCTTCTCGGCGGTGAGGCGACCGACGAAGACGATGCGGTTCTTCTCGCGCGGCCCGATCACCGGGGTGTACTGGGTGCGGTCGATGCCGCAGCTGACCGGGATGACGTTCTGCACCGCGACGGTGCGTTCGAGGAAGTCGGCGGCGCGGCGCGTCGGCGTCGTGATCGCGCGGGTCAGCGAGAAGGTGCGCTTCGCATCGGCCCACGCGAACCGCAGCACGAGGTCGTCGATGACCTTCGGCATCGTCGTGTGGTCGAGGATGTTCTCGGCCATCACGTGGTTGGTCGCGATCACGGGGATGCCGCGCTCGTGTGCGATGCGGGCGAGACCGCGTCCGATGACGATGTGCGACTGGATGTGCACCACGTCGGGCTGCACGGCATCGAGCACCTTGCGGGCGTAGTGCTTCGAGCGCCATGGCCACACGAAGCGCAGCCAGTCGTGCGGCGCCCAGCGCACCGACGGCAGCCGATGCAGGGTCATCGGCTCGCCCTCGATCACCTCGGTGCGTGCCGGGGTGCGACGGTAGGCCTGGTTGGGGGCGACGACGTGGACGTCGTCACCGCGCTGCACGAGGCCGGCCGCGAGACGCTCGGCGAAGCGGGCTGCGCCGTTGATGTCGGGCGAGAAGGTGTCGCAGCCGATCAGGATGCGCAGCGGACGCGACCCGGTCGTGGGGGCAGCGTCGGTGGCGGCGTCGGGAGCGCTCGTCGGATCGGAAGGAGAGGGAGACATTCTGCCTATCGGTCTGGCGGCCAGGAAGCCCGATCTGGGCGGTGGCCACTCTACCCGAGGCCTCTGATCGCGCCGCCGAGGCGGGCCGGACTGCGGCGGATCGGCTGCCGCGCCGGCGACGGGACCGCTCAGGTTCGCCCCGTACCGTGGTGTCATGCGACTGACAGCCGACGCCGACCCGCAGCTGTGGATCCCCGTGACCGACTCTCTCGGGTGGAAGGGGCGTCGCCATCGCAAGGCCGCGATCAGGATGCTGCTCGGCCAGGCGAACGCCGCGCTCGGCGCGACCGAGCGACCCGGATCCCGGTTCGGGGCGTGGGCGATGAGCCAGGCGGCGCCGATGCTCATGCGCCGCGCCGACGGCCGCGTTCTCGTGTGGACGTGGAAGGCGGATCCCGAGCTCGTCGTGGCGATGGCGACGGCGCAGGTACTGACCCCGGATGTCCGGATCGCCCGCGCCTCGATGCCGATGGACTACGACGACACACAGTCGTTCTCGAGCCGCTGGTTGGGCGCAGGCGAGAAGCTGGTCGTCGCGATGCCGCCATCGCCCGCGGCCCCGCCCTTCGCTACCTACACGTGGGACACGGGAACTCACCTCATCACCGTCACCGCGGTCTGCAGTGACCGAGAGCGGTTCGGCACACTCGACGGCGCGCTCGACGACCTGGCGCGCAGCGTGCGGATCGCGGACGAGCTCACCGGGGGCGAGTCGCCGGAGGTGCTCCGCCTGGGACCGGCCTGAGCCTCGCTCACATATCGTGAAGTAGGGTAATGATGTAGTAGGCTCACGATCGTGGAGCCTCTTCTCGTCGATCGCCTGCTTCTCATCGGGGAGCTGTTCCGGAAGGACATGGAACGAGCGTTCGCCGGCACCGCACTGACGACGGCGCGCGTGCATCTGCTGTGGACGGTGCATCACAGCGGCCCGTCCACGCAGCAGACGCTGGCACGGCTGTGCGGGGTCTCGCCGCGGAACATCACCGGGCTCGTCGATGCTCTGGTCGGCTCGGGACATGTGCGACGGACACCGCACCCGACCGATCGACGCGCCGTGCTCGTGGAACTCACGGAACCGGCGCGCGACCTCATGGAGCGGATGCACCGCGAGCACGCCGAGCTGAACGAGTCGCTGCTGCACGCCGTGGCGCCGAGTGATCGTGACGCGGTCGTGCGGGGCCTCGCGGCGATCAGCTCACGCCTCGAGAAGCTCGTCACGGATGCGGCGGCTACTGGGGAATCTCGCGGCGGAGGTGCGGGATGACCTCGCGCACCGGGCAGCTGACGCCGCCCACTCGGCTCGCCCGCGTCGGCATCCTGCTGCGTCGCGCGCTCGTCAGCGAGGTCCGGGTGTACACGAGCATCGCCCGCGCCGTCGCCCGCCGTCCGGCGATCGCCCCTGGCGCGACCGGGGTGGCGTTCCATCGCCCGGTGTTGACCCTGCTGTTCATCTTCCTCGGGTTGTCGGCGGTGGAGATCCCGATCATCGACCTGATCGTTCATCAGTGGCCGGCGGTGCGCATCGCGATGCTGATCCTCGGGATCTGGGGCATCACGTGGATGCTGGGGCTGCTCTGCGCGATGCTGATGCGACCGCACACGGTCGGTCCGGAGGGGGTGCGCGTGCGCGGCGGCTTGGAGCTCGACGTACTCCTGCGTTGGGATGACATCCGGTCGGTGGCGATCTCGCGTCGGGTGGACGAGCCGAAGCAGCCCCGCGTGATCGGGACGGAGTACGCCGAACGCGTGCAGTCGGAGACCAATATCGAGATCGAGCTGGAGCGTGAGGTGGCGATCCGTCTTCCCGGTGCACACCCTCGCGGTGGAATTCAATCCGTCGATCGTGTGCGGCTGTGGGCGGACGATCCGAAGCTCTTCCTCGACGCTGCGCGCCCCTTCCTGCTCGAAGCGTCCTGACGGCGTGATGAGTGACCGGCGCTCGCTCATCACGCCGACCTGGCCAGTGCTGGAGCGCTGTGGGTGGGTGTGTGCCATCGTCTGGTGGGGTCCCACCAGGCGGGTCCGCGGACTTGGGGGAGACCGTC